>NZ_JBKJWH010000037.1:0-2562 GCF_046716805.1 Mycetocola sp.
ACGCGGCTGAGTCTCTCGGTGCTACGCACAGAGGCCAGGCGGCGGGCTCATTCGGTCGGGCGTCGATCGTTTCTTTCAACGGTAATAAGATCATGACCACATCCGGGGGCGGAATGCTCCTTACGAATGACGAGGTGCTGGCCAAACACACGCGCTATCTAGCCACCCAGGCACGCCAGCCTGTCGTGCACTACGAACACACGGAGGTGGGCTACAACTATCGGTTGAGCAACCTTCTCGCCGCGCTGGGCAGAGCTCAACTGTCCCGGCTGGATAGAATGATCGCACGTCGCCGCTCGATCCGGGACCGCTACCGAAGCCTGTTCGAATCGATCGACGGTGTGAAGCTTTTCGGGGGTGTTGATGACAGGGGTGACAACGTTTGGCTGACCTCCATCATCGTTGACAGTGACGTTACCGGGTGGTCCCCGAACGACCTCAGCGTGGCGCTCGATTCCAACAACATTGAAAGCCGTCCGTTGTGGAAGCCCATGCACCTTCAGCCCGTCTTCGCCGCGGCGGCTGCTACGCTCAATGGCTCCTCAGAGCAGCTCTTTAAAACTGGAGTCACTTTGCCAAGCGGTTCGTCACTGTCGGATGAACAAGTTGATCAGGTTCTGAGTGCCATCGGGGATTTCGCCGGAGTTGCCCATTGATCCGCCTCGTTGCTCGCAAACCATACGACGCGCAGAAACGTGCCTTTGACGTGGTGGTTGCGCTCGTCGTCTACATAGTGTCCCTTCCGATACAGGCAGCAGTCGCGTTGTTAATAGCTGTTCTACTCGGGCGACCGGTGTTGTTTCGGCAATCTCGCCCCGGCTTGAACGGCGAGGTCTTCACCCTCGTGAAGTTCCGTACGATGAAATTGGCGGCGGCCGACGAGGGCGTGAGTTCGGACGCAGCTCGCCTTACCAGACTGGGGCGTTTCCTCCGAGCGACCAGCCTCGATGAGTTACCCACTCTGTTTAATGTAATCAAGGGAGACATGAGTCTGGTTGGCCCTCGTCCGTTGCTCACGTCCTACCTCCCGCGATACTCACCCGAGCAGGCAAGGAGGCACGAGGTGCGCCCGGGTGTCACAGGTCTGGCCCAGGTCAGTGGGCGGAACGCGCTTACGTGGGAAGAGAAGTTTGCGCTCGATCTTGAGTATGTTGAAAACCGCACGTTCAACTTCGATCTGCAGATACTGCGTGCGACCGTCTCGAGTGTGCTCCGCCGAAGCGGTGTCGCGAGTGAGGGTCATGCCACAACGGCTGAATTTCACGGGACACATGCTGGGAGAGACTCGTAATGGTGACTTCGGTGGTTGTCATAGGTGCGGGTGGGTTCGGGCGCGAAGCGCTCGACGTCATCGCAGCAGTGAATAGTATGCGCCATTCACTTCACGTGCTGGGCGTCGTCGATTCGGCCCCGAGTTCCCTCAACCTCAATAGGCTCGCGGAGAGAAACATCGAATACTTAGGCACCGAAGCCGAGTGGCTGTCAGGCGAGAGCAAAGCTTCGTACGTGCTCGCAGTTGGTGACCCGGCCGCGCGGTCTTCTATTGCCGCCCGGTGGAACCGTGCCGACCGTTCCGCCATCACCATTCTTCATCCGTCGGCGGTTCTAGGTAGCAATTCACTGGTCGGCCGGGGAAGCGTCGTGTGCGCAGGAGCGCAGATTTCGACCAATGTTCGAGTGGGCGAGTACGTGCACGTCAACCCCAACGCCACGGTGGGTCACGATTCTGTTTTGCATGATTTCGTGTCTATCAACCCCGGTGCCGTGGTTTCCGGGGACGTGGTGATCGGATCGGGCGTGCTTGTTGGTGCCGGAGCTGTGATACTCCAGCGACTGAGCATTGGGGAGAACAGCGTGGTGGGAGCGGCTGCCTGTGTCGTTCACGATGTCGCCGCTTCTGCCGTCGTTAAGGGAGTACCTGCCCGATGAGCGCCAAGTCCGTATGCTTCATCGTTACTGCGGAGATCACTGCGACGACCTTCTACCGTGGTTATCTGAGTTACCTCCAACAAGCGGGATGGGAGGTTTCGCTCATTGCTTCCTCGAATGGCAACCTCGAGGATTTCGGCCGAACTGAGGGGATCAGAGTCGTCAGTGTGCCCATGCGTCGCGAGCCGTCGCCTCTCAACGATGTGATAAGTCTCATTAGGCTTATCAGGGTAATTAGGCGGTTGCATCCAGACCTGGTGGTCACAGCCACGCCGAAGGCCGGCTTACTGGGCACCGTTGCAGCATTAGTCGTACGCGTTCCTGTCCGCGTGTACCAACTGTGGGGACTCCGTTTCGAGACCGAATCGGGGCCTAAGCGAACAATCCTGAAAATCCTTGAATTATGTACCGTCAAGTCCGCAACTCAAGTCGTTGCCAATAGTCCCAGCCTTGCACGCCGCGCCGCGCAGCTAGGCTTGACGGGCAGAAGGCCCGCTGTGGTCCTCGGTCCCGGGAGTTCACACGGGGTGGACCTTACTTACTTCTCGCCGCATGCAGACGTCCCGTCAGTGGACGAAACGACCTTGCGCTTCCTAGCGCACAATTCTGACAGCCTCGTGGTCGGATTTGTCG
>NZ_JBKJWH010000038.1:0-46623 GCF_046716805.1 Mycetocola sp.
GCAGCACCCCGAGCCCCCAGTCGTCGACGCCGCAGTTGTTGCTGACGATCGACAGGCCGTCGCTGCCTTTCTCGAGCAGCGCTTCGATCAGGGTCATCGGGTTGCCGCACAATCCGAAACCGCCGACGGCGATCGAGGATCCGCTGGCGATGTCCGCCACCGCCTCAGCTGCGCTTGCCACTGTCTTGTCCATTGTCACTGTTGCACCTCCGTTGCTGCGTGTGCCGCCGAAATACGGCTCTGTTGTGCCAGGATCACCGCGCGAACGGTGTCTGCACCCTTCTCGCCCATGAGAATTGTGTAGTGGTTGACATCGTCGACAGCTGTGACGTGAAGCCCTGGCAGCAGCGAGGACCAGTTCGTGACGGCCTCTCGCGAGTACAAACCTACCGGCTCATCCATCAGGCCTCGTGGGGCCACGAGAAACGGAATCCGTCCGCCCCAGGCGTTGATGTCGGCGATCCAGGAGTCATCGCCGGCGAGCCAGAGCGAATCCTGAAGCATGGCCTCGGCTTTGGTGGCCGGGCGAAGCTCGGGTTCCTCGCCGTCGAGGTCGTAATCGACGTAGGCATCCATCGCCGTCGTCCAGTCCTCGGTGAATGCCGGATGCCGCCGCCAGAACTCGAGGTACGCCGCACGGCTCGGGAACGTCATTGACAACCGCTCGGCCGCTGGGCCGAGAACGGCGAGTGCCTCCTCCGGCGAGCTGGCACTGGTCTCGAGCGGCAGCCCACCGTCGATGAGGACGACTCCCCCGACTCGGGCTGGGTACCTTCGGACGGTCTGCATCGCCACGAACGCTCCCATGGAATGACCGGCGAGTAGCGGGCGGCGCAGATCGAACGAATCGAGGAGCGCGGCAACGTCCTCGGCATGACGGTCCATCCCGTACGGCCCGGGAAGACAATTGCTTCGGCCCCTGCCGCGAAGGTCAGGGGCGATCACGCGCACCCCCGGCATCCGTTCAGCGACTGTTCGCCAGGCCACATGGCTCGACGTGATGCCGTGCAGGGCGACGACAGCGGTACCCGGGGCGTCCGGGTTCCAGATACCGACGGTGAGCTCCCCGCCGTTCACGGCGACGGTGCTCGTCACGTATTCGGTCATGAGGTGCTCCCCTTGCGGCCGGTGCTGTTGTCGCGCACCCCGAGTCCGCCTTCGATGAAAGTCATCATCTGCTCGAACACGTCGTCGGGCACGACGCTGGTTCCGGACGAGTACGGGTCTCCGGCCTCGCCCGCGTCGGTGTCGGAGTTGCCCCACAGCACCCAGCGCATGCCGATCATCTCGCCGATTCCCATCAGCGCCCAGGCCGCGACCGTCGGGTCGATGGCACCGATCTCTCCTGAGCCCCTGGCCTCCCGGAGCCCCTGGATGTAGCCGTCGACGATGCGCGTGTAGTGCAGCCGCAGCGCTCCGGGCGACACGAATTCGGCCTGGCGAACGATGCGGTAGAGCGCCGGGTGCTCGGCCGTGAATGTGAAAAAGGCCCGGAAACCCGCGCGCTCGGACTCCGCCCGGTTCGGCGCCCGGACAGCAGCCGAGGTCATGGCGTGTCTCACCCTCCGGTTGAGGTCCTCGACCACTTCGTTGAAGACCTCGAGTTTCGAGTCGAAGTACAGGTAGAAGGTGCCCTGCCCGACGCCGGCCTCGTCGGTGATCCGCACGATCGAGGCCTCCGGATAGCCGACCTCGGCGAAGACGCGCTCGGCGGCCTCGACGAGTTTCGCCCGGGTTCGGGTACCCCTGGCGGTGCGGGGAAGAGTGCTCATGCGGGTTCTCGATTCGATGGAGCGTGCGACAGGTAGTCGGCGAGGAGGGAGCGGCGGAGGATTTTGTCGGCGGCGGATCGCGGGATGCTGTCGACGAATCGGATGCCGTGGGGCAGCTTGAACCGTGCGATCCGTTCGCGCAGCCACGCGGTGAGATCCTCCGCATCCGTGGCAACACCGCGGCGGGCGACGATGAACGCCACCCCGACTTCACCCCACCTCGCGTTCGGGACGCCGATGACGGCGGCGTCCGCCACAGCCGGGTGGCCGAACAGCACGCTCTCGATCTCGGCTGGCGCGATCGATTCGCCGCCGGAGATGTAGATGTCCTTGATCCGGTCGATCACCCGGTAGTAGCCGTCGCTGTCCCGCTCAACGAGGTCACCGGTGTGCAGCCAGCCGGAACGCAGCGCAGAAGCGCTCTCCTCCGGCTGCTCGAAATAGCCGGAGAACACGCTCGGACCGCGAACGAGGAGTTCGCCGGTCGCCGCTCCCGAGAACTGCTCACCGGTCACCGGGTCGGCCACGGCCACCTCGACGTGTGGGTACGGTTTGCCGGCGAGGCCGACCTTGGTCCTGGCGTCCTCGTCCGGGAGACAGAGAACGTTCGGTGACGCCTCGGTGAGACCGTACCCCTGGGTGAGCGCGACGCCGCGCGCATGCCAGGTGCGAAGCAGCGGCTCAGGCATGGACGCGCCGCCGACGATGGCATGTCGGAGGGTGCTGAGATCGGTGGCCGCGAAATCGGGGTGCTCAGCCAGAAAGAGGTAGTTCGCCGGCACGCCCATCATGGTGGTGATTTTACGATCGGGGATGAGCTGGAGGACCCGGCCGGCGTCGAAAGTGCGCTCGAGGACGACGGTCGCACCCACCCACCAGGCGAGCAACGGCTGAATGTTCCAGCCGCCGACGTGATACTGCGGCATGACGGCGAGCACGACGTCGGCGCTCGTCAGCTCTGCCGTTCGCGAGAGTGCGAGATTCGTCCAGAAACAGTTCGCATGGCTGAGGATCGCGCCCTTCGGGGTACCGAGCGTGCCCGCTGTGAAGATGAGCAGCAGCGGGTCGTCGTCGCGGACGGGACGCGATTCCCGCATCCCCTCCCGCCGGATCGGCGGGACGTGCGACTCGATGCCGCCGACGCCGAGTGTGCTGCGTGGCGGGCCGTCGACGAGGAGCTCGCACGCGGCATCCGCCAGCGAGGTGAACTCATCTTCTACCAGGAGCAAAGCCGGGCGGGAGGCGGCAAGGTGGCTGGCGAGCTCGGCTGGCGAGAGCCGCCACGATAAGGGCACGAGGACGACTCCTGCCTTCGCACACGCGAAGAACAACGCGACCTGGTCACTCGAATTTCCGGTGATCGTGGCGATGCGGTCACCGATCCCGAAGCCGGCCGTGCCGAGGGCTTCGGCGAGCGCCGTTGCCCGCGCGTCGAGCGCCCGGTAGCTGAGTTGCACGCCGCGGTCGTCGACCGCGATCCGGTCCGGCGTCGCCACCGCGCGGTCGCTCGTCCAACGCCCGAGGGTGTGCAGGGAATCCGAGCTCATCGCAGTTCCTCCATCGGCAGGGCGGTCGCCGTGCGGTTCCGCCGGGAGGCGATCCTTCCAGCGGCGCCTGTGATGCCGCCGGGCATGAACAGAACGACCAGGATGAACAGAGTACCGAGCAGGAAGAGCGGTTCCGAGAGCGGGATCCGGAACACGTCCGGCAGGCCGGTGATCCAGTCCGAGCTCGCCAGCGCTGTGAGCCTCTGGTCGAGCAGTGTGTAGACGACCCCGCCGATCACCGCGCCCCAGCGTGAGCCGACACCGCCGAGCACGACGATGACAAGGATGGTGAGGGTGAAGTCGCTCGACGCTGCCCTCGTGGTCACCCCCGACTGCAGTAGCAGATAGGCCATGCCGATGACCACGGCAAGGGTGGAGGCGAGGACGAACGTGATCAGGCGCACCGCGTACGGGCGGACGCCGAGAACGCGCACACGCAACTCGTTCTCCCGTGTGGCGAGGGCCACGTGGCCGGCCTGCGACTTCTCGAACCACATGACGAGCACGAAGACGAGGATGAGAACCCCGAGGCTCAGCCAGTACAGGTTTCGGGTGTTGAGCACTCCGACGAGCATGTCGGGGATGTGGGTGGTGGTCAGCGAGAGTCCTTCGTCGCCGCCTGTGATGTTCGAATTGCGGCGGATCCACACCGACCCCGCCTGGGCGAAGGCGAGGGTGACCATCGCGAAGGTGATTCCGGTCACGCGGAGGCTGATCGCTCCGAGAATGTTGGCGAGGATGATTCCCACGGCAAGCACGAGCACGAGTGCCGGGAGCAACTCCAGTTCGAATCGCTTGAGGACGATCCCGAGCCCGTAGGCGCCGGCGGCGAAGAACAACGCATGCCCGAACGACAGCATCCCTGCCACGCCGAAGAGCAGGTGATACGACAACGCGAGGCCAGACATGAGCATCGCGAGGGCGAGGAGCTGCAGGGTGCCGGGCGTATACGTGGGGCCGGGGAAGATGCCCGGGATAGAGAGGTTCAAAAGCGGCAGGATCGCCATGACCACGATCAGCGCTCCGCCGATCCACCAGCCGCGGGTGTCCCGGGAGAACACCCGGGTTCGGATGCCGTTCATGCCTTGACTCCCATCAGTCCGCGCGGTCGCACAAGCAGCACCACTGCGAGGAGGAGAACGACGACGAAGTCGCCGGTGCCATCGAAGTAGAAGTTCGCGAACTGTTGCAGCACCGCAACGAGAACGCTCGCGATGGCTGCGCCGGTCAGCGAACCGAGGCCGCCGATCACCGTGACGATGAACGCGAAGATGAGCAGCGACCCACCGAGGTGGGGTGACACGTAACCGGTGTAGTGCGAGGCGAGGACGCCGCCGAGCCCCGCTGCCGCTCCGCCGATGGCGAAGACGAGCGTGAACGCACGGCGCACGTCGATGCCGAGTGCGGTGACCATCGACCGGTTCTCGACCCCGGCTCGGATGATGAGTCCGTACCTCGTGTACCGGAGGAAGAGGACGATGCCGACGAGCACGAGTGCAGCGCAGAGGATGAGAATGAACCGGTTGTTCGGGATGTTGGCGCCGAGGACCTTGGTGGTCCCGTCGAGCCAGGCCGGCCCGTTCACATAGATCTGGTCGGTCCCCCAGATGCCCTCGAACAGAGCTACGGTGGCGAGCGCGAGCCCGACGGTGACGAGCACCTGTTCGATGTGCCGGTCGTACAAACGGCGGATGAGGAAGAACTCGGTGGCGGCCGCGAAAACAGCGCCGACGACAGCACCGACGAGGAGAGAGGTAATCAGAGTGAACCAGGAGCCGTCGCCCATCCTCCGCGCGAGCTCCCAGCCGACGAACGCGCCGAGGGTGAGGAACGAGCCGTGGGCGAAGTTCAGAACTCCCATGAGCCCGTAGATCAGGGAGAGCCCGCTGGCGACGAGGAAATAGAGGGCGCCGAGACCGAGACCGGTGATGAGCAGCAGGACGATGGTGCTCATGCGGCCTCTCCCGTCTCGCCGGACACGCCGAGGTAACGGCGGGTGAGATCGGGGTCGTCGAGCAGTGCGGCGCAGTCGCCGGTGTACACGACCCGGCCGCCGGCGAGGACGATCGCGTTTGTCGCAAGGCGGCGGACCACCTGAAGGTTCTGTTCGACGAGGAGCATCGGCACGATTTCGGCGGCGGTTGCGAGCGCCTGGGTGACTTCCCCGACGATTTTCGGGGCGAGGCCCTTGGTCGGCTCGTCGACGAGGAGCAGCCGGTTGGTGTTCAGGAGGGCACGGGCGAGCGACACCATCTGTTGCTGGCCTCCCGAGAGGGTGCCCGCCTGCTGGCCGGCCCGCGCCACCAGGTCGGGGAAGAGATCGGCGACCAGCTCCCGACGGGGTTCCGAGTCGCGTTCGGCGAGCCGCAGGTTTTCAGCCACGGTGAGCTTCGCGAAAACCTCGCGGTCTTCGGGCACGTAACCGACGCCGCGCTGCACGATCCGGTGGGTCGGCAGGGTTCCGATCTCATCACCGTCGAGGAGAACGGAGCCCGTCCGTGAGATCAGTCCAAGGATTCCCCGGATGGAGCTCGTCTTCCCGACTCCGTTACGGCCGAGGAGTGCGGTGACGCCCGTGGACGGAACCGCGAAGGTGACGTTTTCGGTCACCTGCTGCCCGCCGATCGATGCGGTGAGGTTGGACACCTCGAGGATGTTTCCTCTCACAGTGGGTCTCCCAGGTAGGCCGACTGGACGTCGGCATTGGCCATCACGTCGCTGGGGCTGCCGATGGCTAGGACTTGCCCGTGGTGCATGACCGCGACACGGTCGACGAGTCCGAGGACGACATCCATGTGGTGTTCGACCATGAGCACGGTCCTGCCCTGGTCGCGGTGGAGCGACCGGATCAGGGCGACGAGCCCGGGTACATCGCCCGAAGCGACCCCAGCCATCGGTTCGTCGAGCAGGAGGACCGCGGGGTCCTGGGCGAGCAGCATCGCGATCTCCAGCTTTCTCTTGTCACCGTGGGAGAGGCCGGATGCGTTCTGCTCGGCCAGGTGCGAGAGGCCGACGTCCTCGAGGCGGGCGGCTGCCACCGTGTTGGCGGCATCCGTCGACCGAGGGAACCGAATCACCGACAGGGCGTTTCCGCCTTTCACCTGCGCGGCGAGGCGGACGTTCTCGCGGACGCTCAACCCGGGAAACAGGCTCGACGTCTGGAAGGTTCGGCCGAGGCCGGATCGTGCTCGAGTGGAGATCGGTGCGGCACTGACGTCCGTTCCCTCCAGGTGCACGCTGCCGCCCGTCGGCCGCAGAACACCGGAGATCAGGTTGAACAGTGTGGTCTTCCCTGCACCGTTGGGGCCGATGACTCCGAGCAGCTCCCCCTGGGGAACGGAGAAGGACACATCGTTGATGATGTGCGCTCCTCCGATCCGAAGGTCGAGTTGCTTTACCTCGAGCACGATCCGGTCGGCCACGGACTACTCGACCACCGGTGGGGCGACGGTTTCGGCGTCGACCTCTTCGATCAGTTCCGGCACCCAGGCTCCGTCCTTCGAAACGAGCTTCACCTGGTACATCGGCTGGATCATGGCGTGGTCCTCTGCGCGGACCGTGATCTCACCCTTGGGACCATCGAAGGTGAATCCCTCGAGGGCGTCGACCATTTTCTCGACGTCGTCGCCGCCGGTCTTGACCGCCTCGGCGATCATGAGTGCAGCATTGAAGCCGTCAGGCGAGAACAGGTCTGCCTTCTGGTCGTTCGCCTCGAGGTAGTCGACCATCGCCGTGTTCACATCGTTCTCCGGGATGCCGGCGAAGTAGTGGTTGAGGAAGCTGATCTTGTCACTCGCGGCGCCGTACGCCTCGTGAGTTGCCGTGTCGCCGAGCCCGGTGACAACGGGTGCTGCATCGAACACGCCCTGCTGTTCGAGGGCCTGCCACATCGCCCCGCTTGTCGCACCGGCCCAGGCGACGAACACGAGGTCGGGTGCTTCATCGAGGATCCGCTGGGCGAACGGGGTGAATTCGGTCGCGTCCTCGGGGACGAGGACGCTGGAGACGGTTGCACCCTTTGCACCGAGTACCGCCTCGACGCCTGCCAGGTTGCCCTGGCCGAATGCGGTGTCCTGGCCGAAGACGAGGACCTTCTTGCCTTCGGGGTCGCCGATGAACGTGCCTGCCGTTGCGACGTCCTGGTAGGTCTGGCGGCCGGAGCGGAAGGTGTAGTCGTTGATGCCGGTGACTCCGTCAACGGCGGCGGCCCCCGAGATGTAGAGAACCTTGTTCTGCTGCGCCTGTTCGGCGAGCGCCAGCGCAATGCCGGAGGCGACGGTGCCTGCGATGATTTTCGTACCGGAGCCGATGGCATCCTTCGCGAGGCTCACTGCCTTGTCCGCGTCGCCGGCGTCGTCGGCGTATTCGATGGTGATCTCGCGGCCGTCGATCTCTCCTGAGCCTTCGGTGACGTAGTCAAGACCGGCCTCGAGGCCGCCTTTGTACGCAGCACCGTATGCCGCAAGGGGCCCGGTCTCGGAGTAGATGATGGAGACGTTGACCGGCTCTTTGCTGTCTTCTTCGGTCGTGCCGCCGTCACTCGTTGCGCCTGCTGTGGGCGCGCAACCGACGAGCATGAGTGCCGCGGTCGCGAGAAGTGCCGGTGCAAGATACTTCTTTGGTTCTCGCATGGGGTGCCTTTCCTGCTTGGCCATAGGTTTGCTTCATTGCAACCTGACAAGTGGTTCAGGTTTCAGTTACAGTAGAACGCCGCGCGAATCCGTGTCAAGCTAGAACGAGGATTCCGCGCGGCGAAGCGCGGCGATACAACGACGAAGGAGTCTTTCGATGAGTCCGAACGATGTGGTCATCCTGGCCGGAGCGCGCACCCCGCAAGGTCGCCTGCTCGGCCAGCTCGCGAGTTTCAGTGCCGTCGAGCTCGGAGCGGTGGCCGTGCGGGCAGCGCTCGAACGAGCGGGCGTGGACGCGTCCGATGTTGACACGGTGATCTTTGGCCAGGTGTTGCAGGCGGGTGCGGGGCAGAACCCGGCCCGGCAGACGTCGCGCGCGGCGGGGATCGGATGGGACGTGCCGGCAGTCACCGTCAACAAGGTGTGCCTGTCTGGAATCGCCGCCGTCACGGACGCAGCCCGCCTCATTCGCGCTGGGGAGGCATCCGTCGTCGTCGCCGGCGGGCAGGAGTCCATGACGAACGCACCGCACGTACTGCCGTCGGCCCGCAAGGGCTACAAGTACGGCGAGGTCACCATGGTCGACACCGCGGCTTTCGACGGACTGACGGATGCCTTCGACGGCGACTCGATGGGCCTGTCGACCGAACGCCACAACGGCCCGCTCGGCATCGACCGGCCCGAGCAGGACAGGATCGCGCTCGGCTCGCACCAGCGGGCGGCAGAAGCCCAGTCCTCCGGCGTTTTCGACGACGAGATCACTCCGGTCAGCGTGCCGTCGCGACGCGGCGAACCGACCTTGCTGACAAGTGACGAAGGGGTGCGCGGAGACTCCACGATCGAATCGCTCGGCGCCCTGCGGCCGGCCTTCGACAAAGAGGGCACGATCACCGCGGGCAATTCGTCGCCGCTCAGCGACGGCGCCTGCGCGCTCATTCTCGCCGACCGGTCATGGGCCGAGGAACGCGGTCTCCCCTGGCTGGCTGTCGTCGGAGCATCCGGCTCCGTCGCCGGTCCGGACAACTCGCTGCACTCGCAGCCGTCGCGGGCGATCGCGGATGCCCTCGCCAAGGCGGGCTGGACTGCATCCGACCTCGACCTGATCGAGATCAATGAGGCTTTCGCCGCCGTGAGCGTGCAGTCGATGCGTGATCTGGATCTCGACGGCGAGAAGGTCAACATTCACGGCGGAGCGATCGCGCTCGGTCACCCGATCGGAGCGTCGGGGGCGCGTCTGGTGCTCCACGCCGCGCTCGAGCTCTCGCGCCGTGGTTCGGGCAAGGCAGCCGCTGCGCTGTGCGGCGGCGGCGGGCAGGGCGACGCGTTGCTGCTCTCGCGCTGACGGGAGCAGCGTCGGGTGACCGCGGACCGGGTGGTGGTTCGCGGTTCATCTGGCACGGATGCCGGTTAGCCGCGCCCGAAACCCTCATGTGCGCCACATGAGCGCTCGGGCACGTGGCACTCCGCTTCATCCGGAAGCGGCTCAACGACAACGCCGCCCGGGCCGCCGACATGGCGACGACCCGAGCGGCGAGTGCGGAATTGCTAGTTGTAGAGCATCCCGCCGTCGACCAGCAGTACCTGGCCGGTGACGTAGTCGGAGTCAGGGCCGGCGAAGAACGAGACGACCTTGGCGACGTCCTCAGGAGTCTCGATGCGGCCGAGCGCGATGCCGTCGACGTTCTCCTTGAGGTTCTGGCCGAGCGGCTTGCCGTTGATCTTGCTGAGCTCAGCGTCGATCTTCTCCCACATGCCCGTGCCGACGATGCCGGGGGCGTACGCGTTCACGGTGATGCCCTTCGGCGCGAGCTCCTGCGCGGCGGCCTGGGTGAACCCGCGCACCGCGAACTTGGATGCGGAATAGGCGCTCAGGATCGGGAAACCCTGGATGGCGGCGATCGACGCTGCGGAAATGATCTTGCCGCCGTGGCCGAGTTCTTCGAACTTCGCCGCGGCAGCCTGGATGCCCCAGACAACGCTGTTCACGTTGATCTGGAAGATCTGGTTGAGTTCGTCTTCAGTGATGTCCAGCAGCGGTCTGATCTGGGCGATGCCGGCGTTGTTGACGATGACATCGAATCCACCGAGCTTCTCGGCGGCCGCGTCGACGGCGGCAACGACATCCTCGCGCTTCGATACGTCAGCGGTCACGAAGATCGCCTTGCGGCCGAGTGCTTCGATCTCGGCAACGACTCCTTGCGCCTTCTCCTCCTGGAAGCCGAGGTCTGCGACGGCAACGTCGAAGCCGTCCTGGGCGAGCCGAAGTGCGATTCCCCGGCCAATGCCCTGTCCTGCACCGGTAACGAGTGCGACCTTGTTTTCGACGGTCATGATTTCTCCCTACTCTCTGGCGGGTCTCTGCTCGTGGCAGACGCCGCCGGTTGTTCCGGAGCCGCTGAATGCGCCCCTCACACTGAGTGCAACGCACCTCGACTGCTTCTATTCCATTCATATGGATACAAGCTTGGTCGACCGTTACTCTCCCATCGCAGCCGCGCCCAGCCGCTCGGCGAGGAATCGGTAGGCCAGCGCGGACATCCGGGCCGCCTGCGCGTTGGTGGCTGCTCCCCCGTGACCGCCCTCAATGTTTTCGTAATAGGTGACGTCGGAGCCGGCCTCGAGCAGCAGCGCGGCCATCTTTCGAGCGTGCCCCGGGTGAACGCGATCGTCGCGAGTGGAGGTCGTGAACAGCACCGGCGGGTAACGGCGCTCAGGGTCGACCTGGTGGTATGGCGAGAACTGTTTAAGGAACGCCCACTGTTCGGGGTCATCCGGGTTGCCGTACTCCGCCATCCAGGACGCACCGGCGAGCAGCCGCGAATAGCGGCGCATGTCGAGCAGCGGCACCTGGCAGACGACCGCTCCGAACAGCTCGGGGTAGCGGGTGAGCATGTTCCCGGTGAGCAGGCCCCCGTTCGAACCGCCCTGGATTCCCAGGTGCTCGGGCGTCGTGATGCCACGGGTGACCAGGTCCCCGGCCACGGCGGCGAAGTCCTCGAAAGCGCGGTGGCGGTTCTCCTTGAGCGCCGCCTGGTGCCAGGTGGGGCCGTACTCTCCCCCGCCGCGGATGTTCGCGACGGCGTATGCACCGCCCTGCTCGAGCCAGGCGCGGCCCAGCGTGCCCGAGTATCCGGGCGTGAGGGAGATTTCGAAACCGCCGTAGCCGTAGAGGAGCGTCGGAGTCGGTCCCCCTGCCGCGGCATCCGTTCGGCGGACGAGTAAATACGGCACCCGGGTGCCGTCGTGGGAGATCGCGAAGTGCTGCTCGATTCCGAGTCCTGCCGTGTCGAAGAACGAGGGCTGCGACTTCAGCACGACAGGCAGGGCTCCGCCCTGGCCGACCGTCGCGATCGACAGGGTTGTCGGGGTGAGGTAGTCGGTGGACACCACCCAGACGAGGTCGTTCTCATCCGGGTCGACGGCCGAAACCTGGACGGTGGCGAACTCGGGGGCGCCGGGGAACTCGGTTCGTCGCCACGCGGCATCCGTCGGGGTGAGCACCCGGATGCGGCTCTTCACGTCGTCGAGGACAGTGAGCACGAGGTGGTCGCGGGTCCAGGCTGCGCCCGCAAGAGAGGTCGTCGGTGTCGGTTCGAAGACGAGCTCGAAGGACCGGTCGCCGGCCAGGAAACCGTCGAAGTCTGCTGCTAGCAGCGAACCGGCACGGTAGGTGACGCCGTCGGGAGTCCAGTCGTCGCGCAACTCGATGAGCAGCCATTGGCGCGAGAACCCGATCTCAGCCGAGTCGGGGGCATCGATGCGTTGCGGCTCGCCGTTCACGAGGACAAACACCTCCGACGTGTAGAAGGTGGGCGCCCGCCAGTAGAAGTCGCGGATGTAACCCGGGGTGTGGCTTCGGAACGCCCTCACCGACACATCGGTGAGGTCGCCTTCGAAGACCACCTCGGACGCCTCGATCGGTGTTCCCCTGCGCCAGCGGCGGGCGATCCGCGGGTAGCCGGATGACGTCAGTGACCCGTCACCGAGTTCGGAGCAGAGGTAGACCGTGTCGTCGTCGATCCAGCCGAGGCCGCCCTTGGCCTCCGGGCGGTAGAAGCCGCCGTCCTCCTCGGCAACGAAACGGAGGGTTTCGAGGTCGAACTCGCGCGTCACATCCGCGTCGGACCCGCCATGCGACAGGTCGATCAGCGCCTTGCGGTACCCGGGGCGAAGAACGCTGGCACCGTGCCAGACCCAGTCCTCCCCCTCGGCTTCGTTGAGGGCATCGATGTCGAGGACGGTCTGCCAGGCTGGCTGCGGCTTGCGGTATTCGGCGAGGGTCGTGCGGCGCCAGAGGCCACGCTGATGTGCCGCGTCCGTCCAGAAGTTGTAGTAGTACTCGCCGATCTTCTGCACCAGCGGGAGCTTGGCGTCCGAATCGAGTACCTCGCGGATGGCTCTCTCGGTGCCGGTGAAAGCCTCGGTGGCTGCGAGGCTGCCGAGGGTCTCCGCGTTGCGCGCGCGGACCCAGTCCAGCGCCGGGTCGCTGTCGATGTCTTCGAGCCAGAGGTAGGGGTCATGTTCGTCGACGGTCATGGGTTCAGCCTAGAAGGCCGTCGGCCCGGCGGCCTTCCTGGCGGGGCTGTTCCGCTGGTGGATCCAGGGTCTACCCTTCCGAGTGTGACAGCGCAGCCAGACGAGTATCGCGAAGCTCTCGATCGAGCCCGGAACCACGCGTTCCAGTGGTTGGAGTCGCTCGCAACCCGACCGGTCGCACCACAGCAGAACGCCGACGAGGTCGCGGCGCACTTTCGGGTGCCGCTGCAGGAGAGCGCCGTCGATCCTGCGGAAGTCATCGATGAACTCGCCGCATTCGCCGAACCCGGATTGATGGGGATGCCGTCCGGCCGGTTCTTCGGCTGGGTGATCGGCGGCACACTCCCTGCCGCCCTAGCGTCGGATTGGCTCGTCAGCGCGTGGGATCAGAACACCGGCATCCGCTACGCGACGCCTGCCACCGCGGCGATCGAGGAGGCTGCAGAAGACTGGCTGCTCGATCTGCTGGGCTTCGATGCGACCTCGGGCGTCGGGTTCACCACCGGGGCGACCATGGCGAACTTCGTGGGGCTCGCTGCCGGGCGGAAGAAGGTGCTGGACGACGTCGGCTGGGATGTGCAATCGGACGGCCTGTCTGGCTCCCCACGGATCACCGTGCTGGCCGGTGCGGAAAGTCATGCGTCCATCGACATGGCGCTGCGCTACCTCGGGCTCGGACTCCCCGTACCGGTCGCCGCCGACCACCAGGGCCGGATTCGGGTCGATGCGCTGGCGGAGGCCCTCGACGCCGCGTCCGGGCCGATTATTCTGTGCCTCCAGGCCGGGAACCTCCACTCGGGCTCATTCGACCCGTTTCGGGAGGCGATCGAGCTGGCGCACGCTCGGGGCGCCTGGGTGCACGTCGACGGGGCGTTCGGGCTGTGGGCGGCCGCCAGCCCGGCCTGGGCGTCGGCCGTCGACGGGCTTCAGCTGGCCGATTCGTGGGCGACCGACGCTCACAAGACGCTCAACGTGCCCTACGACTGCGGCGTCGCGATCGTCTCCGACCGTGCCCTCTTGAGGTCGGCGTTCGGGGTGCACACCGACTACCTCATCCACGATGCGCAGGGTGACCCGTTCGAACGCGTACCGGAATTCTCGCGCCGGGCACGCGGCATCCCCGTCTGGGCGGCGTTGCGCTCACTCGGTCGCCAGGGCACGATCGCCCTGGTGGATGGCCTCGCGAGGAACGCTCGGGACCTCGCGCACGGTTTGGGTGCGCTGCCGGGTGTCGAAGTCCTCAACGAGGTGGTGTTCACGCAGGTCTGCCTCAGTTTCGGCACAGACGAACGAACCCGCACTGTGACCCGGGCGCTCATCGCCGACGGCGCGGTGTGGATGTCGGGTTCTCGGTGGCAGGGCCGAGAGGTTCTCCGCATCTCGGTCAGCAACTGGTCGACGGATGCCACGGACGTCGCCGCGTCGATCGACGCTGTACGCCGGGCGATGGCCGCTGCCGACTGAACGGGCGAAATTGGGGACTTCTGCTGTTGCCGTGCACTGGTCAATAATCGAGGCCACGGATCGACACATCCCCGCCGAAAGACGAAGGAGACCACAATGCCTACCCGACTCAACCCGTACCTCAACTTCGAAGGTAACGCCCGCGAGGCGATGACGTTCTACCGCGACGTCTTCGGTGGCGAACTCGCCCTCAGCACGTTCGGCGAATTCCAGATGGCCGAGGATTCCGCTCAGGCCGACAACATCATGCACGGTGAGCTGACCACCCCCAATGGTTTGAGCCTCATGGGCGCCGACGTGATGGAGGGCATGGACTACCGGCAGGGAACGAATTACTCGATCTCGCTCAGCGGTGACGACGAGTCGGAGCTTCGGGGCTACTGGGACGGACTCGCCGAAGGCGCGACCATTGTGGAGCCCCTCGTTGCCGCACCATGGGGCGACACGTTCGGGATCCTGCTCGACCGTTACGGGGTCTCCTGGTTGGTGAACATCGCCGGCGACAGCAGCTGACACCCTTCCGGAATGACACGGCGGTGGTTAACCTGATCCCATGTGCCGAAACATTCACACCCTCCACAACTTTGAGCCGGCCGCAACCGACGATGAAGTGCACGCAGCCGCCCTGCAGTACGTCCGCAAGGTCAGCGGGGCGACAAAACCGTCGAAGGCAAACACCGAGGTGTTCGATCACGCGGTCGCGGAGATCGCCCACATCACCAGGCACCTGATCGAGGACCTCGTGACGACGGCGCCTCCGAAAGACCGCGAAGTCGAAGCCGAGAAGGCTCGCGCGCGTTCGCTGAGCCGGTTCGCTCGCGCGTAGCCCGTCGGAGAGCTCCGCCCGGCGCGCCCGGCGTCGTCGATGTGCCCTGGGCGAATCGCTGTGCCTCAGCGATCCGCGCCTGCCGTTCACCGATGCGTTCGGCGAGGGCGATCACATCCGTCGTCAACGCAATCCTCACCACTGCCAGTCCAGGCCGGGAATCGATCCCAGGGTCACGGCAGCGACCCAGCCGATCGCCACGGATGCGGCGACCGGGCCGGCTACTCCCCGCGGAGGAGGCGATCAGCCGAAGAGGTTAACCGGCTTGACGATGTCGGCGAAGATCAGGAGGGCGCTCATGCCGCCGAGCACGATCACGACGAGGAATGTCACAGGCATGAGTTTCGCGGCGTCCACCGGGCCCGGGTCACGACGGTGAAACAGTTTCGCGAAGCCGCGCCGGATCGACTCCCACAGCGCCGCAGCGACATGGCCGCCGTCGAGCGGCAACAGCGGTACGAGGTTGAAGACGAAAAGGGCGACGTTGAGCGAGCCGACAATGCCGAGCATCGTCTGAACCTTGCTTGCGATGGGCACCTCTTCGAGGCTTGCCACCTCGCCCGCGATCCGGCCGACGCCGACCACGCTGATCGGCCCGTTGGGGTCGCGCTCACCCGGACCGAAAGCGGCGTTGGCGACGTCGACGAGGCGGTCGGGCAGGTTGAGGATCATGTTGGCAACCTGGCCGATGTTGTCGCCGACAGCAGGCAGAACGGCGGTCGGTGGCTCAGGCACGAGTTCGGTCTGGGACGCGATGCCTACGAAACCGACCTCCTCCGTTACCGGGTCGCCCGAGGCATCCGTCACCTGCTGCCCGTCCGCGTGAATCGCGTACCGCTCGGTGAGCAGCGGGGTGAGGACCACCGGGAGCTCGGCGCCGTCCCGTGAGACGACGACGTCGAGGTCGGTGCCCGGTGAGGTGCGGATGATCTCGGTCGCCTCGGCCCACGAGTCGATGGGCGAGCCCTCGATGGAGAGGATGGTGTCGCCGGGCTGGAGGCCTGCAGCCGCTCCGGGAGCGAGCGGGTCGCCCTCCTCACAGCTGGTCTTCTCGCTCCCCGCCGGCAGCACACACTCGCTCACCGAAGCGAGCGTCGGAGTGGACTGCGGGGTGCCGAAGCCCATCAGCACGATCCCGACGAGCACGATCGCAAGAAGCAGGTTCATGGTCGGGCCGCCGAGCATGATGATGATGCGTTTCCAGACCGGAAGCGAGTAGAAAGTCCGGTGCTCCTCACCATCGCCGACCGTTTCGGAGCTGGCTGAGCGGGCGTCCTGCACGAGGGTCTGGAAGAATCCGGTGCTCGAGCTGCGGGTGGCGCCGTCCTTGCCCGGTGGGTACATGCCGATCATCGAGATGTAGCCGCCGAGCGGGATCGCCTTGATGCCGTACTCGGTGTCGCCACGCTTGGTCGACCAGAGCGTTTTGCCGAACCCGATCATGTACTGGGTGACCTTGACGCCGAACAGTTTCGCTGGGACGAGGTGCCCGATTTCGTGCAGGCCGATCGAGACGGCAATGCCGATCAGAATGATCAGCACGCCGAGGATGTACAGCAAGACGGATTCCACCCCCAGAGAGTAGCGTTCCGTGCTGTATGTATGCTGGTGGCGCGCTGTAAGGGATGCTCCGATCCGCCTGTGAGAACATGGGCTGTGCGACCCTCCCAGCCCTCCCCCACGACCCTCGACGCCTTCGCCGCCCGGTTCCGCCTGGCGCTGCATGACGGCGTCCCGCCGGTGATCCTGACGGGCATCACGATGGACAGCCGGGCCGTCCAGCCCGGGGATCTCTACGTCGGCGTTCCCGGGGCACGATTCCACGGGGCGACGTTCTCCGCTGAGGCCGTCGAACGCGGGGCTGTCGCGATCCTCACGGACGCCGCCGGCCTGATCGACGCGACGACATCCGGTGTCCCTGTGCTCGTCACCGTCGAGTCCCCCCGTGTCCTGGTGGGCGAGATGGCAGCGTGGCTCTACCGAACGGACCGCGACGCGCCACAGCTGTTCGGTATGACGGGGACCAACGGGAAGACGTCGACGGCGCATTTCCTCGACTCCGTTCTTCGGCAGCTGGGCCGGTCGACTGGCCTGAGCTCCAGCGCCGAGCGCCGGATCGGCTCGGAGGTCGTCGCCAGTTCGATGACGACGCCGGAGTCCCCTGAACTTCATGCCCTGATCGCCCGGATGCGTGAGGCCGGTGTGGATGCAGCGATCGTCGAGGTCAGCGCCCACGCTCTGACGAGGCACCGGGTCGACGGGCTCGTCTTCGACGTTGCCGCGTTCACGAACCTGAGCCAGGACCACCTCGACGACTACGCCGGCATGGAGGAGTACTTCGCGGCGAAGCTCGAACTCTTCACGCCGGCGCACGCCAGGCGCGGAGTCGTCTCCCTCGACACCCCCGCCGGTTCCGCGGTCGTCGAGCGTGCAGGCATCCCGGTGACCACCATCACCTCGATCGACGGGGCGACGGCCGACTGGACGGTGACCATCGACGACGAGAAGCCGTCGTACACGGCGTTCACGCTTGGGCACCGAGAGCACGGATCACTCTCCACGCGTGTGCCGGTGATCGGCAGGCACATGGCCGCGAACGGCGGCCTCGCTGTCGCCATGCTCGTGGAATCAGGTGTCCCGCTCGCCGACATCGGCGCTGTGCTCGGGCGCGACGGGGGCATCACAGCGTCCCTGCCCGGCCGCGCCGTCCAGGTGCCGGTGCCTGGCGGTCCCGCCGTCTACGTGGATTCCGGACATACAGCACAGGCTTTCGCCAAAACGCTCGAGGCCGTCCGTCACCTCACCACCGGGCGCGTCATCATGGTCGCCGGCGCCAACGGCGACCGGGACCAGTCCAAACGCCCCGAGATGGGACGCGAGGCAGCGCTCGGGAGCGACCTGCTCATCGTCACCGATCACCAGCCGCGATCCGAAGACCCGGCCCTCATCCGCGAGGCTGTGCTTGCCGGAGCGCGCGCCGCGAAACCAGCCGGAGACATCCGTGAGGTCGCTGCGCCCGAGGAGGCGATCCGCGTCGCCGTGCGCGAGGCGACCGCAGCTGACACGATCCTCTGGGCGGGACTCGCCGAGAAGGACTACCGCGAAGTCGCCGGGGTCAAAGTGCCCTTCTCGGTGCTCGACGAGACGCGGGCCGCCCTTGCTGAGGCCGGCTGGGTCTGAGCCGCGCCGACCGCCGGCGAATACACCCAGTTCGGACCGATACACCCGGCGCACCGCATGAACCGGTCCGGAACGCGTGAACAGACGGCGCTGGAGCGGCTAGCGCAGGTCCGCAATCGCCCGATCGGCCGCGCTGCGGGCCCACGATTCGGCCTCGGCGAGGGTGTCGAGGGTGAGTTCTCCTTCGGGGCGGTGGGCGTCGACCACGCGGGAGATCGTGTCGACGATGTCGAGAAACCTGATCGCGCCGGCGTGGAACGCTGCAACGAGCTGCTCGTTCGACGCGTTGAACACCGCTGGGTAGGTGCCACCGGCACGGCCGACCGTCTTCGCCAGCTCGACTGCAGGGAACGCCACATCGTCGAGCGGCTCGAAGGTCCAGTTCTGGGCGCGGGTCCAGTCCAGCGGTTTGCCGACGCCGGCGACGCGGGCAGGCCAGTCGAGGCCGAGCGAGATCGGCAGCCGCATGTCAGGCGGTGACGCCTGAGCGATTGTCGACCCGTCGACGTACTCGACCATCGAGTGCACAATCGACTGTGGATGCACGACGACGTCGATCCGCTCGTACGGCACGTCGAACAGCAGGTGGGCTTCGATGACCTCGAGTCCCTTGTTGACGAGCGTCGCCGAGTTGGTGGTGACGACGAGTCCCATGTCCCAGGTCGGATGCGCGAGCGCCTCGGCCGGCGTCACCGTCGTGAGGTCGTCCCTGCTCCTCCCCCGGAACGGGCCACCGGATGCCGTCAGCACGAGTCGACGGACCTCCTGCTTCGTCCCCGACCGGAGCGCCTGCGCGATCGCCGAGTGTTCGGAGTCGACCGGCACGATCTGTCCGGGTTTCGCCATCCGGCTGACGAGGTCGCCGCCGACGATGAGGGATTCCTTGTTGGCGAGGGCGAGGGTGCGGCCGGTCTCCAGCGCCGCGAGTGTCGGGCCGAGGCCCACGGACCCGGTGATGCCGTTGAGGATCACATCGGCGTCGACGGAACGCACCAGTCGTTCGGCGTCATCAGCCCCGAGCGCGGTGTCGTCGACGTGGAACTCGTCTGCCTGGGCCTGCAACAGCTCACGGTTGCCGTTCGCCGAGAGCCCCACGACCTCGAAGCGTCGAGGGTTGGCCCGGATGACGTCCAGGGCCTGAGTCCCGATCGAGCCGGTTGATCCGAGAAGTATGACGCGTCGCACAAGGGCCAGCCTAGCCAATCGGTTATCGTGAGCGCGGAGAGTCACCACCGCGGCCACCGGTTCGCGCCGGCATTTCTCCGCATCGCTCAGGAAGGCCCCTCCAGCGTGTCGCTGAAGGGGCCTTGCCAGATTGCGGGTGGTTACGGGAGGTCGGCGGAGCGCTCACCTTGGAGCCCGAGCCCGAGTTCCACGTCTGCTCCGACCTCTGCTTCGACCTCGGCTTCAACTCCGGACTCAACCTCGACCTCTGCCTCGGTGCGGGTGTCCGCCTCAACGGCTGCGCGGGTCTTGGCATCGGCCACGCCCTGCTCTGCCGCCGTCCGGGCCTGTTCTGCAGCCGTCCTGGCCTGCTCAACAGTCTCCTGCTGCTTCACGACGACGGAGTCCCGTGCCTGCTCGGCCTGTTCGCGCGCTTGTTCCTGCTTCTCGACGGCAGTGTCAACGGCGCCATCAACCCGCTTGGTTGCGTCGTCGCGCACATCTTCCACGCGAGGTTCACCGCCCGGAATCGTGTCAGCGCGATCGAATGGTGTCACAGCGGTCACCATCCCGTCGAACGCTTCCTGCACAGCGCTCGGGAGCACGTCGGCTGTCCCGGCTCCGGCAACACCGACGGCAGCGGCCGTCGCTCCGATGCTGATTTTCGCGGCGAGGCCCAGGCTCGCAATCCATCCAACGATCATCTTTATTCTCCTTACCGGCGGCAACGACCGCTGAGCAGCGATCGTTCCCGCATTTACTGGAGAGATCCGTGACAGTCGAGGGCTGTCAAGGAGGGCAACCAACTCGGCCGATGGCTCCGGTGGCGACCCCAAGGAGGCAAAACGGTATCCGTCCACGGCAGCGGCCAGGGACACAAGGTCCGGCCGCTGCTCAGGTGCCTGTCCGCGGAAAACGGCAAGAGCGTCTTCGTCGGATATCGATTGTTTCCTCATCTCACACCTTGCTATCGTTCGAGCGGCCGAAAAGGGTACGGCCTGGAGAGACTTTCTTTCGGAGCGCGTCGAGGCCGCGTCGCTGGAGGGCTTTGACCGCTCCCGGCCTCTTGCCCAGGACGCTCGCGATCTGTTCAATTGTGAGGTCTGCGAGGATCCGCAATTCGAGCACTTCCCGCTGCGCTGTTGGCAGTCCGTCGAGCAGCGCACGGGCCTGTTCGTTTCCCAATCGCTCGATGGCCTCGTCTTCGGCGCTGGCGGTGACGCGCGAATCGGTCTCTTCTGTCCACTCGGAAGGGGTTCCCCGCACTGACCTCTGACGGAACTCGTCGACGAGTCGCCGGTGGGCGATGGTGAAGACGAACGAGCGAAACTCGCTCTCTTCGCCCGAGAAATCCGGTAGTCGCGCGAACACGGTGAGGAACACCTCACTGGTCAGGTCGTCGGGTTCACTGGACCCGCGTGCTCGCAGATATCCGGCGACGGGAGGCGAGAAGGTGTTCCAAAGAGCCCGGTTCGCCCAGGGCTCTCCGCTTTGCGCAGCCGCCAGCACACCGGAAAAAGACGGCGCTCGGATGCCGAACTCGGAACCGCTCACGGGTACGCCCGTCAGCGGCTGGTGGAGAGCACGTCGACGACGAAGACGAGCGTGTCCGTGCCTTCGATCCCGGCGCTGGGCTGGCCGGCTTCTCCATAGCCCTGCGACGGCGGAAGCACCGCGAGGACCTGTGAGCCGACGGCCGCACCGACGAGCGCAGCGGAGAACCCGGGCACGACGCCGGTCGTCGGGAAGGTGGCTGCGCCCTTGCCCCAGCTCTGGTCGAAGACCTCGCCGGTGCGCCAGTTCACTCCCTGGTACTGGACGGTGACGCTGTCGCCTTCCTGGACGACCTCACCTGTGCCCTGCTTCAGCGTCGCGAGCTGGAGCTCGGCCGGCGGATCCGTCTCGGGGATCGTGACGGTCGGGACGCCATCGGCGTCGAGCTCGACAACCGGCATGCCATCCACCGGCGGCTGCTCGGTGCCTGTTGCGGTCGCAGGGACGATGCTGACGGCATCCGCGACGATGACCAGGGGGTCGCCGGGGGCGACGGCGCCGTCCGGGGATCCCGTGTCGCCGAATCCGTCAGCAGCCGGCACGACGCTCACGACGCGGGATCCTTCGTTCACGCACTCCAGGGTGCGAACCAGTCCCGGGATGAACTTGGTGTCATTGACTTCGATCGCACCCCAGCCGCCACCGGAATACGCGGTCTGGGACACCATGGCCCCGCTGGTCCCGTTGTAGATCGAGACGTCGAAGTTGACGATGTCACCGGGCTGCACCTCGTTGCCTGTGCCCTCGATCACGACGTCGCGCTGAGTGGATTCCACGCTCACCGGCGCCGGGAAGTCGACGACAGGGGCCACACCGAAGTCGCCGGTCACGTTGACCGAGTCGACAGCCGACCCTCCCGGTGTGTCTTCGCAGCTCAGCGCAGCCGGTTCCGTTGTCGCTGACGGGGCCGAGGCCGATTCCGGCGACGCGCACCCCGTGAGGACGAGGGCGGATGCCGCAGCAGCTGCGACGAGAACGGGAAGGGAAGTGCGCACAGGGAATCGCTTTCACAAAAGGGGTGTGGGAACCGCCAGTCTGCCGCACCAACCCTGTCGTTGGCTGCAAAGCCCCTCAACCCGACCCGGCGGATGCCGCGGGCGCAGCCCTATACGCAATGAGGAATACATCAGGAACTACGCTCTTCCTTTGTGTTCAACACGGAATCCGGCGTCGCCGACGACAGCTCGACCACCGCACCAGGGCTGATCTATCACCTGGGCCGTGCCGTGTTGATGCCCATCGTCCGGCTGGTGTATCGACCGCGCATCCTCGGCCGATCCAACGTTCCGAAATCCGGGCGAGTCATCCTGGCCAGCAACCACCTCTCGTTCATCGACAGCATCGCCATTCCCGTCGTCGCCCCGCGGCGCGTGCAGTTCCTCGCCAAGTCCAGCTACTTCGACGGAACCGGTCCGAGAGGCTGGGTCTCACGCACCTTCTTCACCTCGATCGGCGCCGTCGCGGTGGAACGGGGTGCGGGGGCGGCGGCGACCGAGGCCCTCGACGCCGGCAGAAAGATCCTCGAGAACGAGAGCGCGTTCGCGATCTACCCCGAGGGCACGCGCTCCCTCGACGGCCGCCTGTACAAAGGCCGCACCGGCGTCGCCTGGCTCGCACTCTCCACAGGCTCCCCCGTCATCCCCGTCGGTTTGATCGGCACCGACGAACTCATGCCGGTGGGCAGCACCGTGCCGAAGCTCAAACGGGTGACCGTGATCTTCGGTGAGCCGTTGGATCTCAGCTCCCACGGCCCGGCAACGAGCGGCAAGGCCAGGCGCCATGCCACCGATGAAATCATGGCCGCAATCCACGCCCTCACCGGGCAGGAGCGGGCGGATGCCTACAACGAAACCCCGCCTGCCCACGCCATGGAGAAGCTGAAGCGCGCGGTTCTCCGCCGCGAGCGCGTCTGACCGACTCCGTCACGCCTCAGGCGATGACGATCTCCGGCTCATGCCGGACCGGGAAGTTCACCGAGTTCGCGATGAAGCAGAGTTCGTTGGCGCGCGCGTGTGCCGCACGCGCGGCATCCGCCATCGATGCGTCGGCGACCGTCACCCGGGGACGGAGGACCACTTCGGTGAACGCGCCGCTTCCCTTGCCGTCCTCGACCATCGTGCCGTGCGCGTCGTCCTCGTACGCGGTGACGACGACTCCGACGGTTACGGCCACGTGCAGGTAGGACAGCAGGTGGCACTGGGCGAGGGCGGCCAGGAGCAGTTCCTCGGGGTTCCACCTGGCAGGGTCGCCGCGGAACGGCTTGTCAGCGGATCCTTCGAGCGGATGCTTCCCCGCCGCTGACACGACGAGCTCACGACTGTAGTCGCGGTAACCGCTCGTGCCCGTGCCGCGGTTGCCGTGCCATTTCAGGCCGACGGTGTACTCATGGTTGCCCAACATGGCCCCAGTCTGTCACGCCCGGCCGGGGTGATGAGGGCTACCCTTGACCGGTGACTACTGCACCCGACCTCGTTGAAACCTTCTCATCGGCGAGCGCCGCCGAACTCGCCATCGTCACCCGGAGCGGCTTTGTCGAGTCACGCCACTCCGGCTCAGCCATCGTGCTCAACCAGCACGCCGATGTGATCCGTACCCTCGGAGACCCCGCAGCTCCCGTTCTCGGCCGTTCCTCCCTCAAACCGTTTCAGGCGATCGCCGTCATGAACGCCGGCGTCGGGCTCCGAGGCGCAGCTGCCGTGCTCGCCGCTGCGAGCCACGCGGGAACCCAGCGTCACATCTCGGTTGTGCGCAGCATCCTCGCTCAGGCCGGCCTCACCGAAATTGCCCTGCAGTGCCCGGCGGACTGGCCCATCGACGACGCCGCCCGCATGGAGCTCGTGCGCGACAACAGTACGGCGTCTCCGATCTACATGAACTGCTCCGGAAAGCACGCGGCCATGCTCCTCGCCTGTGTGACCAACGGCTGGCCGATCGAGACGTACCTCGAGAACGATCACCCGATGCAGATGCAGGTCCGGGATGTTCTCGAAAGGTTCACGGGGGAACGACCGGCGCTCACCGGGATCGACGGGTGCGGTGCTCCCGTCCACGCACTCTCGCTCGCCGGTCTCGCCCGCGGGATCGGTCGCATTCGCACGTCGTCACCCACCTCGCCGTTCGCCATTTACCGCAACGCGGGAATCCTGTGCGCCGCTGTTCTCGAGAACGGATGGGCGCTTGACGGCGCAGGCCGCGCCAACACGATCGTCATCGACCGTCTGGGTGTGTTCGCGAAGCTCGGCGCGGAGGGCGTCATGGCAATGGCCGCGCCTGACGGCACGACCGTTGCGCTCAAGATGCTCGACGGGAGCCTGCGCGCGGCAACTCTCGTCGGCCTGACTCTGCTCGCGGATGCCGGCGCGGTCGATCGCGCCGCCGTCGACGCTGTGCTCCCTGACCTCAAGCTGTCGATCATGGGCGGCGATCGCGCCGTCGGAGAGATCCGCGTATCTCCTCTGCTCGAACAGGCGTGACCTCGCTAGGCTGGCCTCGGGCAGCCATGCCCGCCTGACAGTGCCGTCGGACCTCTCATCGGGGTGCACGGCATTTCCCTCGTGCGCCGCTCCCACCCGGATCGGCCAGGACAAAGGAGCACCATGCGAGTCGCCATACCCCGTGAGGTCAAGAACAACGAGTTCCGCGTAGCCATCACCCCGGCCGGAGTTCACGACCTGACCGTTCACGGCCACGACGTCTATCTCGAGAAAGGCGCAGGCGAGGGGTCCTCGATCTCCGACGACGCGTATGTTGCAGCCGGAGCGACGATCCTTCCGAATGCCGCGTCGACGTGGGAACGTGCCGACCTGGTGCTCAAGGTGAAGGAACCGGTCCCATCCGAGTACCGGTATTTCCGGTCGGACCTGATCCTGTTCACCTTCCTGCACCTCGCAGCGGAACCTGACCTCACGCAGGCACTCGTGAAATCGGGCATCACGGCGATCGCGTACGAGACCGTGCA
This sequence comes from Mycetocola sp., assembly GCF_046716805.1. Classification (GTDB taxonomy): domain Bacteria; phylum Actinomycetota; class Actinomycetes; order Actinomycetales; family Microbacteriaceae; genus Mycetocola_A. The sequence goes on from NZ_JBKJWH010000038.1 coordinate 24,633, forward strand.
ACTGCCGAACAGATCGCTTCCGTTGCTCGCACCGATGAGCGAGGTCGCCGGCCGTCTGGCAACCATCGTCGGCGCGAACACCATGCTCAAACCGAACGGTGGGCCGGGCCTTCTCGTTCCCGGCGTGCCTGGGACCTCACCGGCCCGCGTGACCGTTCTCGGTGGCGGGGTCGCCGGCACCAATGCCGCCTCCGTCGCGGTCGGTCTCGGCGCTGACGTCACCGTGCTCGACACCAACATCGCCCGGCTTCGGGAACTCGACGCCCTGTACGCGGGACGGATCAAGACCATCGCCAGCAACGCGTTCGAGATTGAGCATTCGCTCCTGAGCGCCGACCTGGTGATCGGTTCCGTGCTCGTCGCCGGAGCGCAGACGCCGAAGCTCGTCAGCAACGCCCTTGTTGCCAGGATGAAGCCGGGCAGTGTGCTCGTCGATATCTCAGTCGACCAGGGCGGATGTTTCGAGGATTCGCACGTGACGACGCATGCCGACCCGACCTTTCCCGTCCACGGCTCGGTGTTCTACTGTGTCGGCAACATGCCGGGTGCCGTGCCGCACACCTCGACGTACGCCCTGACCAACGCGACCCTCCCGTACGCACGCGCGATTGCGAATGCCGGCTGGCGGGAAGCGTTCGCCGCCGATCCCGCCCTGGCGCTCGGGCTGAACGTCCACCACGGTGCCGTGTACAGCGAACCGGTCGCCACGGCTCACGGTCTCCTCCACGAGGAGCTGTCGGCGCTGATGTCGGCAGCGCCGGCCTAACCGGTCGACGGCGAACGGACACTGACCCGGCTGACCGTGCCCCCGGGTTCGACCAGCCAGGCTCTGTCAGGCAGCCGGGCGAGCAGCGGCGGTCGTTCCCGGATGCGGGTGAGGGAACGGAACTCGGCAACCGAGCATCCGTCGACGAGCACGGCGGCGTCCGCACGCAACGCGGTGAGAAGCGGCCAGTGCGCCTGCCACTGCTCGCTGTCACCGACGATCACGACGGGAGTGTCAGCGCTCCGGCGGACGTCGTCGACGGTGATCCGGCCGGACGGCGCATCAGTCAGCGCCGCAACCTGAACCGGGGGCCGGGCCGGAAATTCCGCGTTCCGGGACAGAATCTCCTCGACCCGGCGCGCCGGCGCACGGGACACGACCAGCCACACCGCGTGGTCCGCCCAGTCGACCCGCCGGACGGTTTCGCCCGCTGCGTGCCTGGGCGTGCGGCTCGCCGGCGTTTCGGGAGCGCAGAGCTGCACCTCGATGCCGCGCCAGATCGCGCTGCCCGGCCGGCGCCCCTCCGCCCACGCGCTGCTTTCGCCGCCGGCAAGCAGGTGTTCCTGCCGGTTCGCCGTTCCGAGGAGCACTGTGGAGCCGACGAAACCGCTGAGCGACGCCGTTGGCCCGGTCAGCCGCTGCACCGCCACGACGACGTGGACGCGGCGGCGCGGACCGTCACGGAGAAGTGTCAGGATGCCGTCGCGCAGCTCGACGGCGTCGTCGGCGTCGATTCCCGCGAGGAGGGAGTCGAGGTCATCGACGAGCACGAGCACAGGAGGCGCGTCAGCCGGCGACGACGCAATGGCTGCGGTGAGCGAATGCACGACGTCCCACGCCCGTTCCGGGTCCGGGCCGATGCGCTCGACGACGACAGACGCCAGTCGTTCCGCCTCGGCCGCGATCGTGTCGAGAAGTGTCGACTTGCCGGTGCGCGCCATGCCGAGGACGAGCATGCTGCCGTCAGCTTCGGGATCCCAGGCTGCCGTGTCCTGGCGCTGCTCGGCCGGCAGGTCCGCGAGCCCGAGACGGATGCCGGAAATCGACTCGTCGAGGCTGTCGCGGTCCACCCACGCCGGGAGGGGGTCAAGCCACGGTCGTCGGGCCGCTGGCATCGGTGGCCATCGGTTCTCAACGCTGGTGATGTCGGCTTCGGTCGTTGTGGCGACCTGAAGCGTCACCGGGCCGGCGGGGTCGGCGAGGACCAGCCGGCCGGGAAGGGCCGCCGGCAGGAACGCGGCAGCGTCCGTCCCGAGGATCGCCGTGCTGTCGGCCCGATTGTTCACTCGGAGCGACATCCGTAATCCGCAGTTCGCGAGGAGTGAATCTTTCACGACGCCGGCTGGTCGCTGCGTGCACAGGATCAGGTGCATGCCGAGCGAGCGGCCGCGAGCGGCGACGTCGACGAACAGGGCGTGCAGGTCCGGGAAGCGGTCGAGCATCGCCGCGAACTCGTCGACGACGATGACCAGTCTCGCCAGATCGGGAGCCTGGGCGATGTCGCGGGCCCCGAGCTCCCGGAGGCACCGCTCTCGGAAGCGCACCTCGGCGCGCAGGCTCTCGAGCGCCCGTGCGGCGGAGCTCGAATCGAGGTCGGTCAAAACTCCGACAACGTGCGGGAGGCCGAGCAGCGGCGCGAACGCCGCGCCGCCCTTGAAATCCACCAGCAGCAGGGTGACGACGCTCGGCGGGTACCGTTCCGCGACGCTCGCCACCCAGGTGACCAGCAGTTCACTTTTGCCGCTACCCGTTGTGCCTCCGACGATCGCGTGCGGGCCGTCAGAGACAATGTCCACACACACCGGCCCTGCGGCCGTCGCACCGAGAACCGCGGACAGCGACAGCCCACCGGCCGGCGGCGCTGCTCCAGCCGACGCCTCGGAGAAGCCGACAGCGTCGGGCAGTTCGGCGTGCCCGAGCGCTCCACCGGCCTGAAGGGCAAGCGCAGCCAGCGCGTCGGCGAACCGTCGCGACTCGGCGGCGGAGACCAGCTCCACCCTCAGTGGGACCGGCTCGGCCGGCCCGGCGACGGTCGTGCGATGGAGGACGGCAGCCGCTGTCCCGGTCAATTCGATCACCGTCGAACATCGCGTGGGGATCCTGTCCAGCCGGTCGGCGAGCACGACGAGGATGTCAGCCGAAACGGGAGTCGCAGCATCCGGCGACACCTCGGCCACCAGCAGCGAGGAAGCTCCGTCGCGAGGGTGACGATGGGGCAGGGAGGATGCCCATTCCCAGCCGGGCGGAACACCGACTATTGTGAGCACCTCGGGGCTGGCTGCGGCACACAGCTGCACGAGGAGTCCGCGGGCCAGAGCGTGGGCGACGAGCGGAAGGCCGACCACACCGATCCCATCGGAGGCATTCACCTCGAACGGCACATCGGACACCGTTCGGGCACGCTCTCTCAGCGCCGCCGTCCCCTCCCCCGGTGGACCGTCCACGCGGACAGCGCTGGGTTGTTCGCCACGCCCGGCGACCACGAGAAATCGCCGATCGGGGGACGCACGCCATCGGGCGAAACCGATCGCGGAGGCATCCGGGGCGTCGAGGATCCGCCTGGCACCCGCAGAGGAGGCATTCCGACGCCGCCGCTCTGCGGTGTGCCTCTCATCCACCTGGCCAGAAAGCCTGTCGAGTTCCGCCCGATACGCCGCGGTGTCTGAGCGCAGGCGCCGACGGGCCGACCAGCGGTTGTCGAGCACGCTCGCCACGGCGATGATCGGGCCGAGCAAGGCGAAGATGAGAACGAACGGCGATCGGGTGAGCATCCAGATCACAACGGATGCGACGACGGGCGCGATGCTTGCGACCACCGGGAACGGAGACCCGGGGACCGGAGCCGGCTCAGCGGGAACGAGAATCGGGTCGTCGAGAAAATCGTGCATGCCGCAACTGAATCAGGAACGATCCGCTCCGGACGGGCGATGCGGCACCGGGTGGAGAACCGGGGTTCGCGACAGCGTCAGTGGAGGACCGGTGTCAGGGCGTTTCGGCGTCGGACGACGCCTGGTCGGTGTGGTCGACGAGGAGCTCGTCGAGGACGATGGCGCTGACGTTGTCACGGCCGCCATTTTCGAGCGCCGCGCCGACGAGGCTCCGCACCGCATCCTCCGGGGTCCTGCTCTGCATGAGGAAGTGACGGAGCCCGAAATCGGTGAGTTCCTTGGTCAGCCCGTCTGAACAGACCAGCCAGCGGGCGCGATCTGCCGATGGCACATCGGTGTAGTCGGGCAGCGGGTCGTCGGTGAATCCGACGGCCCGGGTGATGACGTTGCCGTGCGGGTGGGATTCTGCTTCGTCCGGGGTGATTGCGCCGATCGAGATCAGTTCCTGCACGACCGAGTGGTCGAGGGTCACCTGGATGAGTTCGTCGCCGAGGAGTCTGTATACGCGGGAGTCACCGATGTTGAAGACGGTCCAGGCGGGGACGTCGCCGTCGGGACCGGAGAAGCCGAAGACGATCCCGGTCACCGTCGTTCCTGTGCCGAGCTCTGACTTGCCGACCTGTTCCAACATGTCGTCGACGGCCGCGCGAAGGGCGTTCTCCACCGCGCCCCGATCGACGGTGTCGCCTGAGGCGACACGTTCGGCGAGCCGGGCGATGACGGCGGCACTGGCTACCTCACCGGCGTCGTGCCCGCCCATGCCATCCGCGACCGCGAAGATCGGGTAGTCGACGATGAGAGCATCCTGATTGACCTGACGCTTCCGTCCGGTGTCGGTGACCGAGGCCCAGGACAACGTCAATGGCGCTCCGCTGGGCACGTCGACGACTCGCGATCCGGTGCGCACGTCGATGGCGGTCACGCAATCATCCTTTCAGAGCCCCACTAACATGTGGCCTGCGTCGATAATAGCGGTCGCGGCAGACCCCGGGAGACGAGGCTTACACGACGGCGTCGATTGCCGTACCATCCGTGGCGTCCGGCGGCACGTCCCAGGCCCAATCGGGGAGCCGGCCGGCCGAAAGCATCCGATCGAGAAGTTCCGCCAGGCCGTGCTCGGGATCGAGGGCGCGAGCCTGGGCAACCCAGCGCGCGGCGAGGGTTCCTGAGCCGAGCGACCAGTGCATCCACGCGAGCATGGTGACCAGCGGCGCCTGCGAACGGCGGGGAAGCCGAGGGATTGAATAACGAAGAACCCTGATGGCGGCCCTCAGCCTGCTGGGATCCGGTCTCGGCATGCCGAAACCACCGAGCGCCATCGCACCAGGCACGTCGCTGATGTCCTCGCCGGCGGAATGCCTGGCGTTCATTTCACCGACCGACACCCCGAACTCCTGGCCCCAGGCCCAGCTCAGCAGCACTTCGTCGCGGAGGGCAGGTGCCTGAACGAGGAAGGCCAGCAAAGCGGCGTCCCGGGGAAGAACCGGTTCCTCGCGTGGCCTGAGCAGGTCGTCGGCGAACCCGACGACGTCGCCCGAGAAGCGGTAATCGAACATCAGCGCGGGTCCCAGCTCGGCGGTACCACGCAGGGACTCAAGCTCCGTGTAGTGCTTGGCCGTTTGTTCGCGGGTTGGGAAATCGGCCGCCGGGAGCCGGGATTCTGCCTCCACATCAACGAGAGGCCGCTGCTGGGCGGTGCGGGCGAGCGTGTGCCGTGCCGGTGATTCGGCGATCAGCCCGAGCGGCCGCCCTTCGGGAGGGCAGTCCTCGTCGAGGTAGCTGCCCCAGGCATCCGATGCGACGCACAGCGCATCACGAACGAGGAACCCGGAGTAGCGCGCCCGGGAGAGGATGTTGTCGATCACCGCACGGTACGGCATCGCGTCGCCAGCAGTGAAGGTGTCGTCCGTGTAGACGACGAGGACGAGAGCGTCGACGTCAGAAATCCTGCAGACCAGGCCGAGCATCGTGGTGGCGGCGCGACGGCGGGCAGCGGCGGGCGCAGCGGCGTTCGGAAGGTCGAGTCGCAGCGCCCCGCACGTCCGGTTGCCGCGGAACGCAACCAGAACAATGCTCTGTTGCGGCTGGAACCCGGTCAGATGGGGGACGAGGGCAAGGAAGTCCTGCGCTTCGGCAGCCTTGATGATTGTGGTCATGCCCGGAAGCCTGACCCTCGCCGGCCGCTCCCCCGCCTGATCCGGGCCATCTGTGGAGAGTTCCGCGAACGGGCTCCCTTGTGGAGTACTACGCCCCGTCACTCACAGGAGTGCGAACGGGTACACCCGGCGTACCGCGTGAGCCCGTCCGGAACGGGTGAACGCGCGCGGCCCAGTCACCGGAGGCCAGGGCGAACCGCGCCGAGATCGCGTCAACAACGTCAGCCGGCGGATGCCACGTGCTCGCGGCGCCGCCCCGCGCGCGAATTCACGCGCTGCGGACCGATACACCCGGCGTACCGCTTGAGCCCGACCGGAACGGGTGAACTCGTCAGGCTCAGTCACCGGAGGCCAGGGCGAACCGCGCCGGGATCGCGTCAACTAGGTCCACTGACGGATGCCGCGCCGTCGCGGCCGCCGTGGGCGCGAATTCACGCGCTGCGGACCGATACACGCGGCGTACCGCGTGTTCCGGTCCGGAACGGGTGAACTCGTGCGGCCGCCGAAGCGCGGGGGCGGCCCCGGTCGCTCCCATTGGCCGAGACCGCCCGCGGTTCGTTCAGGCGTCGCCGCTGGGAGCGAAGAGCGCGGAGATCGTGTCGATGTCGTCGGGTGACGGATGCCACGCGGTCGCGGCATCCGCGTTCTGCACGATCTGCTCGGGTCGGGTCGCCCCCGCGATGACACTCGTGAGGGCTGGTTGGGCGAGCAACCAGGCGAACGTCGCCTGCAGCATGGTGATGTCCCGGTCGTCGCAGAACGCCTGGAACGCGTCGATCGCATCCCACGGGGCGCTGTCGAGCAGGTAGCTGCGCTGCCGCATGATCCTTGAATCGGCCGGTCCGCCCTCGCGGCTGAACTTGCCGGTGAACAGGCCGTTGTAGAGGGGGAAGTACGGCAGGAAACCGAGGCCGAAGTGCCGCACCGCCGGAAGCACCTCCCGCTCGGCATCGCGCACGATCAGGCTGAACTCGTTCTGCGCGGAGATGAATTTCGGATGCCCGCGAAGTTCGGCGGTCAGCTCGGCCTCCGCCACCTGCCAGCCGGCGAGGTTGGAATGCCCGATGTAGCGCACTTTGCCCTCGCGGATCAGGTCGTCGAGGGCCGAGAGGGTTTCCTCGATCGGAGTGACCGGGTCTGGGGTGTGCAACTGGTACAGGTCGATCCAGTCCGTCTGCAGTCGCCTCAGTGAGGCCTCAACGGCGAGGCGGACATAGCGGCGTGAACCCTTCGCTCCCCAGCCCTCGAGGCCGACATCGGCACCTGAGTGCCCGAACTTCGTCGCGAGCACCACCTGGTCACGACGGCCGCGGAGCGCGTTCCCCATCAGGGTTTCGCTGAGGCCGGGCTCCTTGCCGTACATGTCCGCCGTGTCGAGCAGCGTGACTCCGGCATCCAGCGCAGCAGAGATGACGGCATCCGTCCCCTCCTGCGTCTCGGTGGCGGTCCCGATCCTGCCGAAGTTGTTGCAGCCGAGTCCGATCGTCGAAACGCGGAGGCCGCTTCTGCCGAGGGTGCGGTATTCGATGTCTGCCATGCCCCAAGGCTAGCGGGGCGGTTCCTCCACAAGGCCGTTCTCCGATGAACCTCTCCCCATAAGCACTCCTGCAGCCCGGCCGTGGTCAGCACACTCGTACCGTCGTGGCCATGACACCTCGCACCCTCCCCCGAGAACCCCAGCCGACCCTGTTCGACAGGCCCGTCGGCCTCGTCCGCATGACGAGCCCGCTCGGGCGGATCGAACTCACGAGCGACGGCACCGCTGTCACCGGCGTGCAGATCGAACGAGACGGGCGGCTGCCTCGCGATGGTTACCGAGAAACGTCGATCGACGTGCTCATGACCGCCGCCGAGCAGCTGGCCGAGTACTTCGACGGTGAGCGGCGCCGCTTCGACGTCCCGATCGCCGCTGAAGGCACACCGTTCCAGTTCCGGGTCTGGACTGCTCTGGCCGAGATCCCGTTCGGCACGGCGAGCACGTACGGCCTTCTCGGCCGCGACCTCGGCCTGGGCGTCGCCGGGCGGGCTGTCGGTGGCGCGATCCGCGCGAACCCGCTTCCCCTGCTGGTCCCCTGTCACCGTGTCCTGTCTGGCGCGGGCCGGGTTGTCGGCTACAGCCAGGGTCAGGGGGTCGAGACGAAGTTGTGGCTCCTCGAGCATGAGGGCATCCAGCACCGCTAGCGTTATCCTGACGACGCCAGAGATTTCCCCGCAACGCCGAAGGACCACCTGTGACCGTCTCCCCCTCGCTGCTCGTCGGAACGGATGCCCGCTCCCGCTGCGCGTGGGTCGGATCCGATCCTGAGTACCAGAGGTACCACGACGAGGAGTGGGGTACCCCGCTTCTCGGCGACCGGCCCGTCTTCGAGAAGATCAGCCTCGAGGGTTTCCAGGCGGGGCTGTCGTGGATCACGATCCTCCGCCGGCGCCCCGCATTTCGTGCCGCCTTCGCCGATTTCGACATCGACCGGGTTGCGGCCATGACGGCGGATGACGTCGAGCGCCTCGTCGAGGATGTGTCCATCATCCGTCACCGTGGCAAGATCAACGCCGTGATCGGCAACGCCCGGGTCACGCTGCAGCTCGGCGAGAGCCTGTCGGACCTGGTCTGGAGCTTCCAGCCGGCGCCGGGGCGTCCGCGACCGACGCAGCTGAGCGACATCCCCTCCGTCACCCCTGAGTCTTCAGCGCTCAGCGCCGAACTGCGGCGGCGGGGCTACCGATTCGTGGGCCCGACGACGATGTACGCGCTGATGCAATCGGCCGGCCTCGTCGACGACCACGTCGCCGGTTGCTGGCGCGCCGAAGGCTGAAATCCGTCGGGATCAGACGATCAAAGCCAGGTCGCTCGTGCCTGGCAGCGGCTCGAGCTGAAACCCGGCCGTCGGTGCCCAGTCAAGCAGTTCGACGGCATCCGTGAACACGACACCCGCCTGGATCAGCGCGCGGGCGAACTCGCCCTTCGCTTTCTTGTTGAAGTGGTTGAGCGCGCGCCGCGTTCCACCTTCCACTTCGGTGAGCACCCGAAGGAAATGTGAGCCAGCCGGAGCGGGCCCCAACCCCACATAGGCCTCGGAGCGGAGGTCGAGCACGAGTCCGGGCTCTGCGGCGAGGGACGACGCGACGGCGCCCCGCCAGTGCCGCTTGAGCGGCCGCCCAGGGACCCGCGAATCGTGCGAGAGACGGTACGCCGGAATCGGGTCGAGCGCACCGACCGGCCCGAGCAGCGCCGCGTGGATGACGAGGTGGCGCCCGGCGAAGGAACGGGCCTGGGCGCTGAGGGATGCCGCGTCGAGGGCGTCGAACAGCACGCCGGTGTATCTGTCGAGGGCGGGCAGGGTCGGCGAGGTCCACAGCAGGCGATTTGTCTCCACCTCACCGTGCTGCTTCGGACCCAGTTTCAGGGCGGCGATTGCGGCATGCGGGTCCCGTGACAACGCGACGACATCCTCGGCCAGTGCGCGCCGCGCTTCGGTCAGCGCCGGGAAACGCAACAGCTCGAGGGACAACGAACGCCCCGTGCCGCCCGCTCTCTTCGTCTCAGACGGAGGGAGCAGAATCAGCACGGGGCGTTACGGGGGCCTTGCGGCGAATTACTTGACGAGGCTGGCGTTGCCGGCCACGACGGTGACGATGTTGTTGTCGACCGACAGGAAACCGTCGGCGGCGCGAGCGACGATCTTCTCGCCGTTCTCAGCGGTCACCCGCACTTCACCTTCAGCGAGAATGGCAAGCATGGGCTCGTGGCCGGGAAGAATACCGATCTCTCCCTCGACCGTCCGGGCGATGACCATGGAGGCGGTACCGGACCACACTTCCTGGTCGGCCCCGACAACACTGACCTTGAGCGTCGCCATGCTTAGCCGTTCTCCTTCTGGATCTGTGCCCAGCGCTCTTCGACGTCGCTGATTCCACCGACGTTGAAGAAGGCCTGCTCAGCGACGTGGTCGAACTCGCCGTTGGCGATCGCCGCGAAGGATTCGATGGTCTCCTTGAGCGGAACCGTCGACCCCTCGACACCGGTGAACTTCTTCGCCATGTAGGTGTTCTGCGAGAGGAACTGCTGGATGCGACGCGCACGGGCAACCGTGATCTTGTCTTCTTCACTCAACTCGTCGACACCGAGGATCGCGATGATCTCCTGGAGTTCCTTGTTCTTCTGCAGGATCGCCTTGACACGAACAGCGGTGTTGTAGTGGTCGTCACCGATGTACCGCGGGTCGAGGATACGGCTCGTGGAGGTCAGCGGGTCGATCGCCGGGTACAGACCCTTTGATGCGATCTCACGCGACAGCTCGGTCGTTGCGTCGAGGTGCGCGAACGTCGTCGCCGGGGCCGGGTCGGTGTAGTCGTCAGCAGGAACGTAGATCGCCTGCAGCGACGTGATCGAGTGACCGCGGGTCGAGGTGATGCGCTCCTGGAGGATACCCATCTCGTCGGCGAGGTTCGGCTGGTAGCCAACGGCGGACGGCATGCGGCCGAGAAGGGTGGAGACCTCGGAACCGGCCTGAGTGAAGCGGAAGATGTTGTCGATGAACAACAGCACGTCCTGCTTCTGCACGTCACGGAAGTACTCAGCCATGGTGAGAGCCGAGAGGGCGACGCGCAGTCGCGTTCCCGGCGGCTCGTCCATCTGGCCGAAGACAAGCGCCGTCTTGTCGAAGACGCCGGCTTCTTCCATTTCCATGATGAGGTCGTTGCCCTCACGGGTACGCTCGCCGACACCGGCGAACACCGACACACCACCGTGGTCGGATGCGACGCGCTGGATCATTTCCTGGATGAGGACCGTCTTGCCGACACCTGCACCACCGAAGAGGCCGATCTTTCCACCGAGAACATACGGCGTGAGAAGGTCGATCGACTTGATGCCGGTCTCGAAGAGCTCTGTCTTCGACTCGAGCTGGTCGAACGCCGGTGGCTTGCGGTGAATCGGCCAACGCTCGGTGATCTCGATCCGCTCGCCAGGCTCGGCATTGAGAACATCGCCGATGACGTTGAAGACCTTGCCCTTGGTGACGTCTCCAACAGGCACGGTGATCGACTCACCCGTGTCGGTCACTTCCTGGCCGCGGACGAGTCCGTCGGTCGGGTTCAGCGCAATCGCGCGGATCAGGTCGTCGCCGAGGTGCTGCGCAACCTCGAGCGTGAGAACCTGGGTCTGCCCGGCCATGTTGACGGTGGTCTTCAGGGCGTTGTAGATACCGGGGATCGCGTCGTGCGGGAACTCGATGTCAACAACCGGACCGGTGACGCGGGCGACTCGGCCGGTTGCGCCGGCCTTCACCTCGCTCGTGTCCTGAGCGGTGGCAATGTCTGTCATGCTCTTCTTCTCTCTTCGTAATCGAAAGTTACTTGGCGGACGACAGTGCGTCTGCGCCGCCGACAATCTCGGAAATCTGCTGGGTGATCTCGGCCTGGCGCGCGTTGTTACGCAGTCGCGTGTAGTCCGTGATGAGCTTGTCTGCGTTCTCGCTCGCGGAGCTCATCGCCTTCTGCGTCGCCGCGTGCTTCGCAGCAGCGGACTGGAGCAGGGCGTTGAAGATCCGGCTCTCGATGTAGACAGGCAGGAGCGCGTCAAGCACCGTGGCCGCGTCGGGCTCGAACTCGTAGAGCGGGAGGACGGTCTTGTCATCCGGCTCTTCGACACCCTCGACGATCTCGAGGGGCAGCAGGCGGACGACCTCGGGAACCTGGCTCATCATGCTGACGAGGCGGTTGTAGACGATGTGAATCTCGTCGACTCCGCCGTCCGAAGCATCCAGAACGAACTTCTCGAGAAGCGCTGCACTGATTTCCTGGGCCGTCGCGAACGTCGGGTTCTCGCTTTCGCCGATCCACTGACCTTCACTGGCGCGCTTACGGAACGTGAAGTACCCGACGGCCTTGCGGCCGATGAGGTAGTAGACGACGTCCTTGCCCTGGCTCTTGAGCAGCTCGGTGAGTTCGGCGGCTTCGCGCAGGACCTGCGAGTTGAACGCGCCGGCGAGGCCGCGGTCAGACGCGAAGATGACGACGGCTGCCCGTTCGACGGTCTCCGGCTCGGTGGTCAGCACATGGTCGACGTTGGAGTACGTCGCCACGGCTGACACCGCGCGGGTGATCGCCCGGGAGTATGGACCGGATGCCGCAACCCGTGCTTGCGCTTTCGCAATGCGGGAGGCGGCGATGAGTTCCATCGCCTTCGTGATCTTCTTGGTCGTCTGCGCAGACTTGATTTTCTGCGTGTAGACCCGAAGTTGAGCACCCATTACTTATCGACGTCCCTTGACGATCTTTTCCTGGTTGACGTCTTCAGCCGGAAGCTCCGTGAACTGCTCGGAGCCCGGGCCGCTGAGGGGCTTGCCCGCACCGGTCTGGAACTCCTGCTTGAACCGGTCGACGGCAGCGTCGAGTTCATCGACGATGTCATCGCTCAGCACGTTGCTGTCGCGGAGCTTGGTGAGGACCTGGGTGTTGCGGCCGAGGTAGTCGTGCAGTTCGCTTTCGAACCGCAGGATGTCTTCGACCGGGACCTCATCGAGCTTGCCCTTGGTGCCTGCCCAGATCGAAACGACCTGGTTCTCGACGGGCATCGGCGAGTACTGCGGCTGGCGCAGCAGCTCGGTCAGTCGGGCACCGCGGTTGAGCTGGCGGCGGCTGGCCTGGTCGAGGTCGGATGCGAACATCGCGAACGCCTCGAGCGAGCGGTACTGCGCGAGCTCGATCTTCAGCGTTCCTGAAACCTTCTTGATGCTCTTCACCTGGGCGTCACCGCCGACTCGCGACACCGAGATTCCGACGTCGACCGCTGGACGCTGGTTGGCGTTGAACAGGTCCGACTGGAGGAAGATCTGGCCGTCGGTGATCGAGATCACGTTGGTCGGGATGTAAGCCGAAACGTCGTTGGCCTTCGTCTCGATGATCGGAAGACCGGTCATCGATCCGGCACCGAGCTCGTCGGAGAGCTTGGCACAACGCTCGAGCAGACGGGAGTGCAGGTAGAAGACGTCACCGGGGTATGCCTCGCGTCCTGGCGGACGGCGCAGCAGCAGCGAAACGGCGCGGTAGGCCTCTGCCTGCTTCGACAGGTCGTCGAAGACGATGAGGACGTGCTTGCCGCCGTACATCCAGTGCTGGCCGATGGCCGAGCCGGTGTACGGGGCGAGGTACTTGAAGCCGGCCGGGTCAGAAGCGGGAGCCGCGACGATGGTCGTGTACTCCATGGCGCCGGACTCTTCGAGCGCTGCCTTGATGGCGGCGATCGTCGAACCCTTCTGGCCGATGGCGACGTAGATGCAGCGAACCTGCTTGTTGACGTCGCCCGAGTCCCAGTTTTCCTTCTGGTTGATGATGGTGTCGATCGCGATCGCCGACTTACCGGTCTGGCGGTCACCGATGATGAGCTGGCGCTGGCCACGGCCGATCGGGATCATGGCGTCGATCGCCTTGATGCCAGTCTGCATCGGCTCGTGCACGCTCTTGCGCTGCATGACACCAGGTGCCTGCAGTTCGAGGGCGCGGCGACCTTCAGCCTTGATCTCGCCGAGGCCGTCGATCGGGGCGCCGAGCGGGTCGACCACGCGACCGAGGAATGCGTCGCCGACCGGGGTCGAGAGCACCTCGCCTGTGCGGGTGACTTCCATGCCTTCGACGATTCCGCCAAATTCACCGAGCACGACAACGCCGATTTCGTTCTCATCGAGGTTCTGCGCGAGGCCGAGGGTTCCATCCGCGAAGCGGATCAGTTCGTTTGCCATCACGCCAGGCAGACCCTCAACGTGGGCGATGCCGTCACCGGCGTCGGTGACGTATCCGACCTCGGTGGTGGTGGCCTTACCCGGCTCGTAAGCCGTGACGAAGTCCTTGAGAGCATCCCGAATCTCGTCGGGGCTGATCGTAAGTTCTGCCATCTTCTTCCCTATCTGTGTGGGGACGAATGTCCCCTACGTTGTCTACTGGCGCTAGCCAGCAAGCTGAAGTCTAAGTTCGCTGAGGCGTGAGGAGATACTGCCGTCGATGACGTCGTCACCGATCTGAACACGCAGTCCGCCGATGACGCTCGGGTCGACGACCTGGTTGATTCGGAGTTTGCGGCCGTATTGCGCCGCGAGCCCCTTCTCGAGACGCTCGACCTGGGCTGCCCCGAGGGGGAACGCGCTGGTGACGGTTGCGACGATGTAACCCTGCTGGTCAGCGATGACGGAAGCAGCGTGGCGAAGAAGTTCTCCGATACGACGGCCGCGGGGCTGCAACACGAGGTGCTTGACGATCTCGACGGTCTCGGCCGAGCCGTTACCGCTGAGAAGCTTCTGAACCAGGACACTCTTTGAGTCCTGTCCGCCGAGCTTCGAGCCGAGCGCGAGCTCGAGCCCTGCGTCCGACGACACCGACTGGCTGAACGCGAAGAGCTGCGCATCCAACCGGGCGTCTGGCCCGGCGGCGACAGCAGCGGCCCGGAGGCCGAGTTCTTCGATACCGCCGAGAAGGTCGTCAGCGTTCGACCAGCGCGCGGAAACGATCTCCCGGAGAAGATCGAGCGCCTGCGCGCTGAGCTGGGTGCGGAAGACCCGGTCAATGACCGAGGCCTTCACATTGCCCTCGGCCGACGGGTCGGCGAGGAGCGAACGCAACTGACCCGATTCACCGATGACCCGGCCTGCCGCGAAAAGATCCGTAGCTGTGGCCAGGTCGATGCGCCCGGTGTCAGACAGGGCCTTCTTCGAGGACGCGAGAGCTTCCCGAGTTGCGCTTCCCATTATTTGGTTGCCTTCTCCGAAGCTTCGAGTTCAGCCAGGAAACGATCGACGATGGCAGTCGCCTTGGCGTCGTCAGCGAGGGTCTCGCCGATGACGTTGCCCGCGAGGTCGATGGCGAGGGTGCCGACGTCACTTCGAAGGGAGACGAGAGCCGCCTGCCGCTCAGCTTCGATCTGCGCCTGCGCGCCTGCCGTCACTCGTGCAGCTTCGACCATCGCCTGGCTGCGAGCCTCGGTGACGATCAGCTTGCCGTCTTCGCGAGCTGACTCGCGAATACGGCCAGCCTCCTGACGGGCCTCGGCGAGCTGAGCGGTGTACTGCTCGAGTGCTGCCTCTGCCTGGCGCTGTGCTTCATCTGCCTTGGCGATGTTGCCCTCAATGGCCGCAGAACGCTCATCGAGCATGGTCTGCATCTTCGGAAGAATTTTCTTCCAGAAGAATGCCAAGAGGATGACGAAACACACCAGTGACCAGACGATGTCATAGGTCTCGGGGATCAGAGGGTTCTTGGTAGCACCCTCTTCAGCCGCCGCAACGAGTGCGTGAAGCATCTTGCCTCCTTACGAGGGGTGAAAGAGGTCTAGTTGGTGAAGATGAAGTAGGTGGCGATGCCGATGAAGGCGAGCGCCTCGGTGAAGGCGATACCGATCCACATCAGGACCTGCAGGCGGCCGGCCAGCTCGGGCTGACGAGCAACACCCTCGATGGTCTTGCCAACGACGATTCCAACGCCGATGGCGGGGCCGATGGCTGCGAGACCGTAACCGACCGTCGCGATGTTTCCGTTGATCTCGGCGAGAACGGTTGTTGCGTCCACGTGTGTTTCCTTCCGTGATGAAAAAAGCAGGCGGTTGCCGGCTTTTAGTGCTCTTCAGCTACCGCGAGCTGAATGTAAACCGCGGTGAGCAGGGTGAAGACATAGGCCTGGAGCAGTGCAACCAGGATTTCGAACAGGGTGAAGGCGAAGCCGAAGGCGAGCGTGACGCCGCCGAGCGGGATGAACCAGCCACCGAGGGTGACGACGAAGAACTGGGTGGCGGCGAAGAAGAGAACCAGAAGGAGGTGGCCGACGACCATGTTCATGAGAAGTCGGAGAGTCAGCGTGACCGGCCGGATGACGAACGTCGAGATGAACTCGATCGGCGTCACAATGATGTACACCGGCCACGGCACCCCTGCTGGGAACAGCGAGTTCTTCCAGAACTTGCCTGGGCTCTTCTTCATGCCGGCGTAGATGAAGGTGATGTACGAGATGACCGCGAGCACGAGCGGAACACCGATGACGCTCGTTCCGGCGATGTTCAGGAACGGGATGATGCCGGTGATGTTCATGGCGAAGACCATGAAGAACATCGTCGTGAGGATCGGGAGGAAGCGCTTTCCGTCCACCTTGCCGAGGAGGTCCTCCGCGATGTTGACGCGAACGAAGTCGAGCGCCATTTCGATCAGGCTCTGGAACTTGCCCGGAACGATCCTCATCTTCCGCGTGCCGAGCCAGAAGACGATCACCAGGGCGAGGACCGAGAGGAAGCGGATCAGCATGATCCGGTTGATGTCGAATCCGGTACCCTCGAACAGAACAATGTCCGGGAAGAATTCCATGATCGACGGCCCGTGGAAGGTCCCGTCGTCGGTTGAGGTCTGAACCAGTAAGTTCACAGCGTTAGCTAACAGCGCGCTCTCCTGTTTCGGGCGTGGAGCTGAGCTCTCGCGACGACGAACGGTGGGGTGTGCCCGACGCACATACTTCTTGCGACATGTTCGGGCGGGGAATCTTCGATAACACTATCAAACGATGCGTAAGCCGACGAATTGAGAGCCCGTTTATTTGGGCCGGTTCTGGTCGCCGGGGAGGGAGACATCGCTGGCGTACGGCATCCGTGACTTCGACACGATGAGAACGTCGACAGTGAGTGCCGCGATCACGCCGGCGATGATGCTGAGGAAGAGCACCGTGGGGTTGATCCAGGGCTGGTCCTTGAGGAGCACGGCGAGCACGAGGAAGAGCACGAACTTGACGAGCCAGCCGCCCATCACGATGCCGAAGAAGATGGGCACGAACAGGTCGGTACCGAACCACCGGTTGGCAAACAGGATGCTTGCGGCTGTGATCCCCAGGAACACGATCGACATCGCGGTGCCGATCAATGCGCTGATCAGGCCGCGGTTTCCGTCGAAGAGGAACCCGAGTCCCCCACCGACCACCGCGATCGCGACGGCGAG
This sequence comes from Mycetocola sp., assembly GCF_046716805.1. Lineage (GTDB taxonomy): Bacteria > Actinomycetota > Actinomycetes > Actinomycetales > Microbacteriaceae > Mycetocola_A. Next base: position 41,404 of record NZ_JBKJWH010000038.1, read on the forward strand.
GAGGCCGCCCCACTTGAGGCTGGCTTTGAAGATCTCTGCTGACTTCATCGGGGTTCCTTGTCTGGGGTTGCGAGGTTCTCATCGGTGACGGGCAGGTCGCGGTCCCGGAGGTCCGAGGCCTCGTCAAGCGGGTCGTACATCGCGAGCGTTCCTTCCGGCGCCGCCTGCGCGCGAATCTCCGCTGACTTGCGGCGACCGAGCGGAGCGAGGGTGAACACGGTGCAGACGAGAACGCCGACGATGAGGAATCCGAGGCCGAACCAGTGCGGCTGGAAGACGAAGAACAGGAGGCACGACAGTGCGATGACCGCTGTCCACGCGTAGAAGATGAGCACCGCGTGAAGGTGCGAGTGACCCATGTCGAGCAGGCGGTGGTGAAGGTGCATCCGGTCTGCACTGAAGGGGGATTTCCCTGCGCGGAGTCGGCGGATGACGGCGAGCGCGAAGTCGACGAGCGGGACGACGAGGATGGCAAACGGCAGGATGATCGGGATGAATGCACCGATGAGCTGGCTGCGTCCGACTCCTGCACCGCTGGTCGGGTCTGCGTTGAGCGCCGACGGGTCGATCTGGCCGGTGATGGCGACCGCTGACGTCGCCATCAGAAGACCGACCAGCAGCGCACCGGCGTCTCCCATGAACATCTTCGCCGGATGCCAGTTCATCGGCAGGAAACCGGCGCACGCGCCGACGAGGACGGCGGAGATGAGCAATGAGAGGTTGAAGTACGTCGACTGCCCGAGGTCACGGACGAGGAGGTAGCCGTAGACGAGGAACACCCCGTTGGCGATGAGTCCGACGCCGGCCACGAGACCGTCGAGGCCGTCGATGAAGTTCACGGCGTTCATCACGAGCACGATGGCGAACACGGCGAGCGCCGCTGACATCCAGGAGGAGCCCACCGTCAGGCCGCCGATCGGCAGCGAGTAGATCTGCACTCCCAGCCAGGCGATGAGGCCCGCTGCCATGAACTGGCCCGCGAGTTTGATCATCCAATCGAGGTCCCAGATGTCGTCGGCGATACCGATGAGCACGATCAGGAGCGAGGCGCCGAGGATGGCGAGGATGGGCCCGGGCGGGTTGAAGGTCTGTTCGAAGAACGGGGTGACCCGGGAGATGAGATAGGCGAGCCCGAAGGCGGCGACAACGCCGATGAACATGGCCACGCCGCCGAGTCTCGGGGTCGGCCGCGTGTGCACGTCACGCTCACGGATGCTCGGGTAGAGCTTGTACCGCAGCGCCACCTTGTAGACGAGTAGCGAGAGGACGAACGTGATGAGCGCGGTTGCCAGTGCGATCAGGGCGTAGAGGATCATGCCGTTGACACACCGTCGACGGCTGCGGGCTCGTCGAGCAGGTCGCCGAGGACCTCGCGCAGTTGGGAGCGGGTGACAGCGCCTTCCCGGAGGATTGTCACCTTGCCGCGCGGGGCGACCAGGGCGGTCGCGTCGACGATGGTGGATGCCGTCGACTCGCTGGGGCCGCCGTCGAGGTAGACATCGACCGATTCCCCGAGCATGTCCATGGCTTCCTGTGCCGTGGTGGCCGCCGGCTTGCCGGTGAGGTTGGCGCTTGAGACGGCCAGCGGGCCGGTCTCCTCGAGCAGTTCGAGGGCGATCCGGTTGTCCGGCATCCGGACGGCGACGGTTCCGTCGGTGTCTCCGAGGTCCCACGCCAGCGACGGCTGCGCTGGCAGGACGATGGTGAGTCCCCCTGGCCAGAACGCGTCGACGAGGTCGCGGACGGCATCCGGAATCTCGGCGGCGAGGGCCTCGAGCGTCGCGATCCCCGGCACGAGAACCGGCGGAGGCGACTGGCGGGTGCGGCCCTTCGCGTCAAGGAGCTTCTGCACGGCAGCCGGTGAGAAGGCGTCGGCGGCCACGCCGTACACGGTGTCGGTGGGGATCACGACGAGTTCTCCCTTACGCACGGCAGCACGAGCGAGGCGCATGCCGGCGAGGAGGTCGGAATCCTGGGAGCAGTCGAAGAGGCGAGACATCTCGCTGATTCTATCGCGGACCCGGTGAAAGGATGCCGCTAACGCGGGTCCTGATCTCCGATCGATATCCGAACGACGACGCGAGGCGGGGACAATCCCCCGGTGCACGTCAGTAGGGTGGGCGGCTTGTCGGTGGATCAGGAACTGCGCCGGGTGGCCGCCAGGGCGTCGGCGGCGCGGATCAGGCCCAGGTGACTGAAGGCCTGCGGAAAATTACCGGCGAGGCGACCGGTACCTGGATCGTACTCCTCGCTGAGCAGCCCGAGGTCGGTTGCGTATCCGACCAGTTGGTTCATCAAACGCTCCGCATCCTCCAGCCTGCCGCTCATGGCGTACTGCTCGACCAGCCAGAAGTTGCAGATGAGGAACGGATACTCTTCCCCCTCCAAGCCGTCCAGCCCGGTGTCGGTCCGATACCGGTGCAACAGGCCGACCTCATCCGCGAGGTCTTGCTCAATGCGGGTGACCGTACCCATCATCCGGGGGTCGTCGTAGTCGACGAATCCGGTATGTGGCAGCTGAAGCAGCGAGGCGTCGACCTCCCGGTTGTCGTAGGTCTGGGTGAAGCTGCCGAGTTCGTCGTCGAAGCCGTGCTCGTCGATTTCGGTGCGCAGGCGGTCGCGCAGCTCGCGCCAACGTTCAACGGGGCCCTCGAGGCCGTGCTCCTCGACAGCGCGGACTCCCTGATCGAAGGCGGCCCACATCATTGCCCGCCCGTGCGTGAAATAGTGGGTCTTCCCGCGCATCTCCCAGATGCCGTGGTCCTTGCGTTCAAAGTTGTCCTCGCAATACTGCAGCAAGCCCTGCTGCAGCCCCCAGGAGTACTCGTCCTCGCGCTCACCAGCGTCGCGCAGCGCGCCCAGGGCGATCATCACCTCACCCACCACGTCGGCCTGATACTGGTCGGCAGCGCCGTTCCCGATGCGAACCGGTCGCGAGTGCTCGTAGCCACCCAGGTGATCGAGTTCGGACTCACGCAAATCACGCTCGCCTGCCAGTCCGTACATGATCCGCACGCCGTCCACGTCGCCGGCGACGCTTCGCAACAACCAGTCTCGCCACAGGGTCGCTCCCTTGGTCAGGCCGTGAGCGATGGCAACCTCGATGGTCAGCGCAGCGTCGCGCAGCCAGACGTAGCGGTAGTCCCAATTGCGAGAGCCGCCGAAATTCTCCGGCAGGGAAGCCGTGGGCGCTGCCACAATGCCTCCCGTGAGCGAGTGGGTCAGGCCGCGCAACACCAGCAGCGAACGCCGAACGATTGGCTGGTGGTGGGGGTGGGCGGTCAACTGGGCGGCCCACTCAGTCCAGAACTGCACCGCCTGATGGTACGCGTCGTCCGGGTCGTCTGGAGTGGGTGGCTCCTCGTGCGAGGGGAACCAAGTCATCTGCCAGTCCAGCCGCTCGCCGACCGACATGTCGAACCGTCCCCCTAACCGTGTGGCTCGACCGCCGGTGGGTGTGCCTTCTTCGTGAGGCTGCTGCCAATGCAGCATCGGCCCGCTGAACAGCAACCCCTCTGGACCGGCCACCGCCAGCAGTGCCGGCCGGTCCGGTTGCGATATCGTGCGGACCCAGGGGGTGGCCCTGGCGTAGTCGAAGCGTATCCGCAAGTCGTGCTCGACCGTTACGGTTCCCTCGAGACACTCGACCCGTCGCACCAGGTCGGAGTGTTCGTTGCTGGGCGGCAGGAAGTCGGTGATTCTCGCAACGCCGGTCGGGCCCCGCCAGGTCGTCTCCAGCACGAACGTGTCTGGCACATAGCGGCGCTCCGTAACCTCACCGTCGGCCACCTGCAGAAGCCAGCGGCCATCGTCGGCGTCACCCAGGAGCGCACTGAACAAAGCGGGTGAGTCGAACCGGGGCAGGCACAGCCAGTCAATGCTGCCGCCCCGAGAGACCAGCGGGCCGGTCCGAAGATCGGACAGGAAGGCGTAGTCCTCCAGATGAGTGCTCATGACTCCCTTTATACTCGAGCGCCCCGATGACCTTCCAAGAACTCAGGCCAGTCGCACTGGCGAACGCCTGCCTACAAGCTGAGCTCTCACGATTCTCCGATCAGCATGGCGGTGTTGGCTGTTACGCCCGGATCGCCGTCGTCGTTCGGTCTCGCTGGGTCAGGTCGCGGAACGTCGCCGCCGCCCGCCAGCCGTCGCCGGTGAGGATGTCGCGGATTGCCTCACCCTGCAGTTCCCCGTGCTCAACGATGAGAGTTCCGCCTGGACGGAGCAACCGCGCAGCCGTCTCGGAGAGCTGGCGGATGACGTCGAGGCCGTCCTCTCCCCCATACAACGCTGCCGCTGGATCGAAGAACCGCACCTCAGGGTCGTGCGGGATCGCGGCGTCAGGCACGTACGGCGGGTTGGAGATGACGACGGATGCCGACCCGTCGAGTTCGGGGAAGGCTCCGGCCAGGTTCTCGAAGACGAGGGTGGCATTGGCTGCCGCCGTCTCGGTGAAGTTCTGCCGTGCCCAGAGGAACGCGTCGACCGAGTTCTCGGCGGCGTAGATGCGCGCATTGGGCACTTCGGTTGCCATCGCGAGCGCGATGGCGCCGGAGCCGGTGCCGAGGTCGATGCCGATCGGCTCCGCATCCGGCATGGAGCGCAGGGCATCGATCGCGAACTGGACCACCTGTTCGGTCTCAGGCCGCGGCACGAACACTCCTGGGCCGACCGCGAGGGAGAGGGAACGGAAGGCGGCCCGGCCGAGAATGTGCTGGAGCGGTTCACGCTGGGCGCGCCTGTCGGCGAGCAGCGTGACCGACTGGGCCACCGCATCCGTCACCGGGCGACCGGTCAGCGCCGCGGCCTGGATCTCCCCTCGCCCGAGCTCGAGCGCGTGCCCGACGAGGAGTTCGGCATCGACATCGGGGTTAGGTACCCCGGCTTTCGCCAGGACCTCGGTGATCGAGGTGACGAGCGTGCCGACGGTTGCGGTTTCCGGGGTCATGAAATGCGGGGCCTGCCTGTTGGAAGAACGGCGGGGAAGGAAAACCGCCGATCCTCGAGCCTACTCGCCGGCGTTCTGGGCGACACGTCCGGCCTCTTGCGCGCTCCAGCAGCTCGCGCGGCTGAAACGGCGCTGTGCGGGTGCGACACGGTAGTTGTCAACCTGTCTGAGACAACAGGTGGGTATTGATTCCAGTGGATTGGGGCAATGCGGGTGCGACCGGACGGCGTCTGAATCGTTCGGGATGCTTCTGCCAGTAGCGATCGAGGCTG
>NZ_JBKJWH010000039.1:0-2733 GCF_046716805.1 Mycetocola sp.
CTCTCGAACCTGGTCGGCAACGCGCTCAAGTTCACGCCGGCGGGCGGCTCGGTGCGCGTCGGCGCCGGGGCCGAAGGCGAGTCGGTGCGCTTCTGGGTCTCGGACACCGGCAAGGGTATCGACCCCGAGCACCTGCCGCACCTGTTCGAGCGCTTCTGGCAGGCGCGGCGCGGCGACCGCCAGGGCCTGGGGCTGGGCCTGAGCATCGCCAAGGCCATCGTCGACGCGCACGGCGGCCGCATCTGGGCCGAGAGCACCCCCGGCACCGGCAGCACCTTCTTCTTCACCCTCCCCATCCGCGCGAGCGAGGACTGATCGAGTGTCGATCGTGGCCTCCGTCGAGACCGTTGGGACCGTTGGGACCGTTGGGATATGCGAGTGAACTCGCGGCTACAACGGCACACAGTCCGCCTTCGCGGACACCACGGCAGCACCGGTTCGTCCCTCCGCACCATCGCTACCCCCCGGATCGCATCATCCGCTCGGATATGCGCAGGATCACCCCCCGCGTGGTGTCATCCTGAGGCGCGACCTCGCCGCATCGTCCGTCCGCACCAGTGACCGCAGCGCCATGAGGATCTAACCGCCGCCGCCACGAGGCTTGGGCGCGGTAGCGGCGCAATCGTCCGCCAGCGTCATCGTCCCGTCCTCGTTAGCAAGGGAATCCCTCGTCCGGCCAGCACGGCTACCGTACCGCGCCGGTGCCGAACCCTCCTGAATCCCCATGATGACGCGGTTGCCGCAGCCAGACGCTCGCGCCGTCTCCGGCGTTGCCTCGACTGTCCAAACCACGTCATCAGAAACAGCGGGTCGATGGATTCAGCGCCACGATCCTGCACCCTCGCCCAAATTGGTTCATCGCGGATTTGGTTGCAGCGTACCCGGGAAGGCGCCTTTGATCTTCAGGATGAAGTAGGCGTCGTCGCGAAAGCCGTACGCCAAGCGCTTGATGACCTTGATCTTGTTGTTGATGCCTTCCAGCCGACCGGTGTGGATCGGATATCGGCAGTGGTTCACGATTCCCTTCTCGTGCCGGCAGAGGCTCTTGGCGAATTTTGCCAGCGCAGGGATCCCGCTCGCGTGGGCGAGCGCACACCATTGGTCGAGCGCTTTCCTGGCCCATGCCGGATGCTTGTACTCCCAGATGCGTTTGAGCTGGTCCTTCAGCACGTAGACGGTGTTCAGGTTCTGGTTGGCCGCAAGCAGCTCCTTCAGCGCTTTCTTCTGTGAGCCGAGCAGGTTCGGAGCGTTCTTCAGGAGCAGGTAGCGGCTCCCCTTGATCAGCTTGCGGCCGGCCTCGTCCTGCTTCTTCGCCTCCTCCAGGCGCACGACGTCCACGACCTCACGGCTGTACTTCGCGACCACGTGAAAGAGGTCATAGACCTGGGCCGCGTGCGGGCAGGCTTTTTCCACCGCGGTTCGGAAGCCCGAGGCCATGTCGGAGGCTACCGCCTCGATCGACTTCCGTTGCTCCGGCGTCAACTCCGCGAAGAAGCTGGCCAGCGTAGCCTCGGTTCGCCCCTTGCCCACCCAGACGATGCGCCCCGTCTCCAGATCGAGCACCGTGGTGAGGTAGGTGTGCCCCTTGTGGATCGCGACCTCGTCCACCGCGAGGAGCTGGAGCCCGTCGTAGCATGGAGTGCCGACCTCCCTCTGAAGCCGGCGTTTGTCGATCTCCTTGACCGCGTGCCAATCCAGGCCGACGTGGTCGGCGACCTGCTTGATGGACATGTGCCGGCACAGACCGGCGACATACTGCTCAAAGCGCAGCGTGGAGCGGCGGTACGGAGCGAGGAAGTCGTGGCCTTCCGTGCGGATGGTCTGGCAGCCGGCGCACCGCAGCTTCCGATTGGGCACCACGAGCTCGACGCGTGCATGCGCCAAGCCCAGATCCCGCACCTGCCGGGTGCCGTAGATGTGCAGCCGCCGGCTCTCCTGGCCGCAGACCGAACAGATCGGCCACGAGCCTTCGGCCGGGGCCAGGGTGATGACGCTCTGTACGCGCGTCTCCACTTCGATCACCTGCTGATCGACCGGAACCACTCGTGCAAAGGGGAAGTAGGGCGTTATACTGAGGTCGGACACCGTGTTCTCCGGCTGAGCGTGAATGGGAGCTTAGACAACTCCATTCTGCTCGACCGAAGGACCGGTGTCCACTTCGTTTACCCCCTACCTGCAACTAAATCCACGAAGAACCAAAAAATCAGTGTCCGCTTTCGCGGAGCAGCCGACGCCCGTAAATTGAGGCAACTTCAGCCAGGGGCTTCGGATGCGCGGAATCGAGCCAGAGCAGCCGGTGCTGTTCAGTTATGTGAATCTGGAGAGCCGGGTGCCTCGTGACCACCCGTTGCGGACCATCAAAACGCTGGTGGATTCGGCTCTCAGACAGCTCTCGCCGCGTTTCGACGCAATGTACGCACGGCGCGGGCGGCCGAGCGTGCCGCCGGAGCAGCTGCTGCGCGCGCTGCTGCTGCAGATCTTCTACTCGGTGCGAAGCGAGCAGCTGTTGATGGAGCAGCTCGACTACAACCTGCTCTTCCGCTGGTTCGTGGGACTCGGGATCGATGACGGGGTGTGGGTGCCGGAGACGTTCTCGGTCAATCGCGACCGCCTGATGCAGGGCGACGTGGCGAAGGCGTTCTTCGCCCTGGTGCTCGCGGAGGCACGCAGCCGGGAGTTGCTCTCTGACGACCACTTCACGGTAGACGGCACCCTGCTGGAAGCTTGGGCGAG
>NZ_JBKJWH010000040.1:0-4968 GCF_046716805.1 Mycetocola sp.
ACGCCTATAATTTGCGATGCGCTCGCCCGCGTCGACGCGTTCGACACCGCGTACCACCTCCTGACCCAGACGGCGTTTCCGTCCTGGCTCTACCCGGTGACGATGGGAGCGACCACGATTTGGGAGCGCTGGGACAGTATGCTGCCAGACGGCAGCATCAATCCCGGCGAGATGACTTCGTTCAACCACTACTCGCTCGGTGCCGTGGCCGACTACCTGCACAGGGTGGTGGGCGGCCTCGCGCCGGCAGCACCCGGCTACCGGAAGCTGGCTATCGCGCCGCGGCCGGGCGGGAGACTGACCTCCGCGAGCGCGGAGCTGCTCACCCCTTTTGGGGTCGCGTCCAGCGCTTGGACCCGGGTGGGGAATGACTTCACCCTCGATGTCGTGGTACCGACCGGTGTCTCGGCTCGGGTGTCGGTGCCGGGCGAGGCTCAGGCTCGAACTGTCGGTGCCGGAAAGCATCGGTTCAAGGCCGTCGTGCGGGCGGCAGACGCGGACCCGGCGAGGACCGCCAGGGTCAACCACCATAATCCGGAAGAACGGGCCGCCGTGACAGCCATCGCCTGACCCCCGGCGTTACAGCGCGAGCGGGGCGGGGGCCGAGTCGATGTGACCCACCGAACTCGCCCGCGCCATCAGGTGCGGCAGTAGGGTGAGGACCTGGTGTTGGTGGGTGGCTGGATTCGTGATCGCGTCGGCCAAAAGCTCAGCCCCGCGCACGCCCATCTCGAAACCGGGCTGCCCTATGGTCGAGATCGGGATCAAGCTGTCCCAGACCGCATTGTTGTTGTCGTATCCGATGATGGCGATGTCTTCGGGCACCCGGATGCTGTTTTGGAACCTTTGGATTATGCCCAGCGCGAGCAGGTCTGATGCGGCGACGATGCCGTCGGGACGCTCGGTCAGGTCACGTTGGATCAGCGCGTCCGCGACGGCACGGCCCTCCGGCGCGTTGACAGCGGTCACGATGATTTCCTCCAGCGCCACCGTGCCGCCGGACTCGGCGATGGCCCGTTCCACGCCTAGCCGGCGCGCGAGGAGGGGGGCAAGGCGGTCGGGGCCACCGACGAAAGCCAGGCGGGAGCGGCCCAGGTCGATCAGGTGCCGTGCCGCGATATAGCCGCCGTACTCGTTGTCGACGATGACCGAGCAACCCTTGTCAGCCGGGGTCGCCACGTTCAGGAGCAGGAGGGGCTGACCGCGTTCCTTGATACGCTCGAGCCCCTCCGTCGACGCCTCGAACGGCGCGAGGAGAATACCGGCGAAGCGCGATTGTTCGAACAGGTCCAGATAGGTCTGCTCCTTGGCCAAGTCGTTGTCACTGTTGGCCAGAAGCAGCGACATGCCGCCTTTTTGCGCGCCGACCTCCGCGCCGCGAGCAATGTCCACGAAGAAGGAGTTCCCAATATCGGTGACGATCAGGCCCATGGTGGAGCTCCGGCCGCGGGCCAGGGAGCGGGCCTGATCATTGCGCACAAAGCCCAGTTCGTCGATGGCGGCCTGGACGCGCCGGAGAGTGGGGGCGGCCACCTTCTGCGGATGGTTGAGCACGTTCGATACCGTGCCCAGGGCCACGCCGGCCAATGCGGCCACGTCACTCATGCTTGGCGCGCCGCTCTTGTCGATCCGCGACGGGGTCTGCTGTTGAGTACTCATCTGCTGCCCCTTACCGATGACATCCGCCGTGAACCGGCCGTGGCCTGGTCATATCCTATGCCGGACCTCGAAGCGCTTCAGAGGGACGCTCCGCTCGCGCCCTCTTCCACGCGCAGAAAGAGGGCGGGGGTGAAGGTCGCTGCCCTCTCCCCCGCCCTCCGGATACGCTCTACTTGATCTTGAACGTCGCTGCCGCGTCAGTGTCGACGGAGCCGCCGACATGCACGGTGTAGTTGCCCGGCGCGGTCGTCCAGGATTCGGTGGATGCGTTCCAGTACTGCAGCAGGCGCAGGTCCGCGAGATCCTCACTGGAGAGAGCGATCTCGACGTTGCGGTGCTCGCCCGGCTGCAGTGTCACATGCTCCCACCCGATCAGACGCTGCGACGGTTCGCCTGCCCCGGCGGGCAACTCGACGTACACCTGCGCCACCTCAGTGCCCACCCGGTCACCGGTGTTGGTGAGTCGGAATCGCACCCGGATCTCCTTGTCACCGGAGGTGGACTGCGGGGTCACGGTGACCTTGCTGTAGTCGAATTCGGTGTACGACAGTCCGTGCCCGAACGCGAACAGCGGATCGATGCCCTGCGCTTCATACCAGTGGTATCAGAACTGAAGTCCTTCGGTGAAGCCCACCTGGCGGATCTCCGTCGAACCCGCTGGGCGGGTCGTCGATCCGTTGCTGAAGACGCCCGGGTACTGCGCCGGGGTCTTCGTCGGCACGTCAGCCAGCGACGCGGGGAACGTCATCGGGAGCTTGCCCGACGGCGACACGTCGCCGAAAAGCAGGCCCGCGAGGGCAGGTCCGGCCTGCTCACCCGCGTACCAGGCCTCGAAGACGCCGGAGACCTCGTCGATCCACGGCATCTCCACGGCGCTTCCCGTGTTCAGCACGACTACGGTCGAGGGGTTGGCCGCCGCGACGGCGGCGACGAGCGCGTCCCCGCCGCCCTGCAACTTCAGGTCGGGAAGGTCGCTGAACTCGCCCATGCGCTGGTAGCCGAACACGATGGCGACGTCCGCGGAGGCAGCCTGCGTGGTGACACTGGCAAGGTCGGTGCCGGGGTTGAATGTCACCGTCGCACCCGCAGCGGCGGCGCGCTCGCGGATCGCAGTTTCCGGCGAGACGAGGTCCTCGCAGTTCATCGTGCCGGCGTTGTTGAAGCGCCAGGCCATGCTGCAGACGGAGGCGGCGCTCACGCCGTTCGTCGGGGTGCTGGATGCCGTCGGCCCGAACAGTGCGATGGTCTGGCCGGCCTCGGGAGCGATCGGGAGGACCCCATCGTTTTTGAGAAGCACGGTGCCCTGTTCAGCGAGCTGCCGAGCGATCGCCTTGTGTTCAACGGTGGAAGCATCCGCGACGGGCGTCGTCGGAAGCGGCGTGTCAAAGAGACCTCCCCGGATGTAAGAGGCGATCACGCGGGTGGCCGCCTCGTCGATGCGCGCCTGCGTGATCGTCCCGGCGGCCAAGGCGGCGTCGAGCAGCGCAGGAGTGAAGAACCGTGGTCGGTTCAGCTCCTGGTCGAGGCCGTTCATCAGGGATGCGGCGGTGGAGTGCACGGCGCCGAAATCGGAGACTACATAGCCTCCAAACCCGAGATCACCCTTGAGGTTGGTGTTCAGGAGGGGGTTCTCGCACCCGTAAACGCCGTTGATCTGGTTGTACGAGCACATGACGCTCTCGGGCTCGCTGCGGTTGAGAGCAATTTCGAACGGCAGCTCATAGACCTCGCGGAGGGTGCGCTCGTCCATGTTGGAGGAGCTCGTCTGACGATCAAGTTCCTGCTCGTTGGCCACGTAGTGCTTGAGGTTCGAGATGACGGGCTTGTCAGGGTTGCCGTTCTCGAGCCCGTTCACGGTAGCGGCGGTGAGCAAACCGGTGAGGAGAGAATCCTCGCCAAAGTACTCGGGTGTCCGCCCGGACAGCGGCGTACGCCCGCTCGCCAGGCCGGGGCCGAGCACACCGTTCTTCCCCTTATCAAATGCCTCAGCGCCCTGCGCGACGCCCTTCGCCTCGGCGAGGCCTTCGTTCCAGGTCGAAGCGACCGCGATAGGAGCCGGGAACGCCGTAACTCCAGCCGTAAAACGGACGCCATCGGGGCCGTCTGTGTAAACGACAGTCGGCGTGCAATCTACCTGCACTGGGTAGGTTACCCCGGAGAAGGCGGTCTGCTGGGGACTATTGGCCGGCTGTTCGACAAGCCACCGGTATTTCTGGTGTTGTGTGCTGGCCGCCAGCAGGGCTTGGGCTCGCTTCTCGGGCGAGCTCGCTGCATCCATCCACGGTACCGTCGCGCAGTCCGCCGCAGCCGCGGCGCCAGCACCGACCCCGACGATTGTGGGAGCTAAGAGAGCTGCCGCCAGAACCGGCGCGAATGCGCGCCTAATCTTAGGTTTCCGTACAGATGTGGGCAGGGGCGTTTGGTTCGTCATGAATTCCCTCTTCGTTGAGAGTTACGCAGCTATTGAAGCGCTTCAATTGAAGCATTTGAACTTTACTGGAGTTTGTCGTCACGAGTCAAGGTTGAGTACACATGGCACCCTACTAACTGACGCGGCGGTGCAAGCCTCCGTCGGGTCAGCCGGGTCCCTAGCCGCTTCGCACAGTCGATGGACCGCTCAGCCCTGAGGGGCTCGTTCGAGGCCCACCGTTCCGGCCTAAGATCGTTCTCACCACCAAGTCAGCCAGTTTCCTCGACAACTTGATGGGCCAGACGCTGAGAAAGGAATACCGAGACGCGCTGTTGGCTTCGGGTATCGCGGTAGATGAGGGGCTCATCATCCAGGCCGAACACCGAGATGATGCCGTCTTCGATGCCGCGAACTCGGAGAGCTTCTCGACTCAGGTGTGGCTCCGGACGCCCTATTCTGCGCGTTCGATGGTCTCGCGGTGCCGGTGCTGCGGGAGCTCGCCTCGCGCGGTGTGCGCGTTCCGTCGGATATCGCGGTGCCCGCTTCGACGACGAACGTGCAGCGATTCTTCTGAATCCGCAGCTGACGACGTCGCGGCAGCCATACGATCAGATGGGACGGGCGGCCGTTGATCTCCTTCTCGGAGCGATCGACGGTGAGCGTCCAGAATTGAAGAGACACGAGTTCGCCGCGAAATTGGTCACCCGCACGTCAACGACGGGGCACTGACCGGCGGGGGAACCCTTCACCGGGACAGACGAAGCGCCCTCGCACGGTGCGCCTCGACACGTCAACTATGCGCTCGGTAACCACGAGTCACATAACAGGAACACACACCGGGACCCGCTAAGGGGACCATGCAATACCTGGTCCTGTCCCCCACACTGTGGACGTGGCGA
>NZ_JBKJWH010000041.1:0-33585 GCF_046716805.1 Mycetocola sp.
GGGCCCAGCTCGCGGTGTCCGACGCACCTGTTACGGTGCCTCCATGCCAGAGAGGATCGAACAATGGTGGGCGCGGCGGCAGTTCTCCGCTCGACCGATTGATCGACGCACTCCGCGACATCCGTGGGCCGATGATGGTCGACGCCTACCTGAGGTGATGGTCTGGGGTGCTGAGCCGCGGAGGTGCGCTCAGTCGACTCCGAGCGAGGCAGCAATGCGCCTGAGAGAATTCAGGGCCGCCACAGCCTCGGCCAGCGCTTCGGGCGGCGTCTCGGTGAGCCGGTCGACCCAGTACGCATTGATGCGCGCGACGCTCTCGGCGGCTCTCGGAGTCGGCGTGAGCGTGATCGAGCGAGCGTCGTCGGGCACCTGCTCCCGAACAACGAGGCCGCCCGTTTCGAGCGTGCGCACCGCCGTGCTGATATTGCTGCGGTGCAGGCCGGTGGCAGCTGCGAGCTGCGACGGGGTCACGTTCGGGTGACGGTGGACTTCGCGGATGACTGCCACCTCCGTGCCCGTGAGCGGCACCACGTCACGCAGTTTGGGATGACGGATGTCGAGCTTGTGCGCGAGGTCGAGGATGACGTCGGCCAGCGCGGCCAGCTGCTCGGACGTCGGCTGCGGCGGCGGGGTTGGCATCTGTCCATCCTATCGGTCGGTTATGCTTATGTAATCATATCAATCTAACCAGAGAGAAGTCTGTCTGTGACCTCTGTATCCACTCCTCCCGGAACCGACGTTCCGCCCTCAAGGCGCGAAGGAACTCGCAAAGGCAATCCCGCGCTGACCCTCATCGCCGTATGCTTCGGCCTGTTCATGGTCGGGCTCGACTCGACCGTCGTGCACATCGCCAACCCAGCGATTCAGGCAGACCTCGATGCGACCTTCGGTGAGCTGCAGTGGGTCATCAACGCCTACCTGCTCGCGCTGGCCGTGTGCCTCATCCCGGCCGGCAAGCTCGGTGACCGTTACGGCCGTAAGAAGATGTACATTCTCGGTGTCGTCCTGTTCGCCATCACCAGTGTCGCGATCGGCCTCATCGGAAGTATCGAAGGCGTTCTCGTCTTCCGTGCCCTGCAGGGCGTGGCGGCGGCGATGCTGATGCCTCAGACGATCGCTCTGCTGCGGTCGACATTCCCTCGTGATCAGTTCGGCATGGCCGTGGGCATCTGGGGTGGCGTGTCATCCGTTTCCATCGCCGGTGGCCCGCTCGTCAGCGGCCTGCTTGTGCAGAGCCTGGGCTGGGAGTGGATCTTCTACATCAACGTCCCGATCGCCATCCTTGGCATCGTCATGGCTGCACTGGTGATCCGTGAGACCGCCGCTGAGAAGGCTGGTGGCATCGACATCCTCGGCATCATTCTGCTGGCCGGTGCGCTGTTCGCCGTCGTCTTCGCCGTGGTTCAGGCACAGAGCTGGGGTTGGGGCAGCGCGGCGACCATCGGGGTCTTCGCAGCAGCTGTCGTGCTGTTCGCTCTCTTCGTCATCGTCGAGAGTCGCGTGGCCTACCCGCTTCTCCCGCTGAGCCTCTTCAGGTCGGCCGGCGTCAGCGTCGGTGGCCTGGTCTTTCTGGCCAACTTCTTCGCGATCCTCGGTGTCACCTTCCTGTTGACCCTGTTCCTGATGAACTCGCTCGGCAACGGCACCGCCACTGCCGGTCTGATGATGCTGCCGATGAGCGCCTTCGCGATCCCCTCCGCACCGATCGGCGCGCTCCTCACCTCGAGGATCGGCCCCCGCAAGGTCGCAGCCATGGGCCTCGGGTTGATGGCCCTGGGCCTTGCGATGCTCACGCTGGTCAACGTGGAAACGTCGTACTGGCTGATGGCCATTCCGTTCGTGATCATCGCGTTCGGCTCCGGCTTCGCCATCCCCTCGGGCGCCGACCTCATCGTCGGCGGCGCTCCGGTGCACCTCGCCGGCGTGGCCAGTGGCTTCCAGACGACGTGCATCCAGGTCGGTGGCGCCATCGGTACCGCCGTACTCTCTGCGATCGTCGCCGCCCAGGTGATTCCCGCCGTTGGGGCGACCACGCTTCCCGCGGATGCGGTCGAGGCGGCATCCGCTGGGGTGGTCTTCGACGGGTTCCCGGCCGTGAACGGTGCCTTCATCGATGGCATGCACATCAGCCTGTGGGTAGCGGCGATTCTCTGTGCGGTTGTTGCCGCCCTGGTGATCATCGCGGTGCGCGAGCCGAAGCACCACGACTTCGGAACCGTCGCTGAGGAGGCCGTCGAAGGACTGGCCGCCCACGTCTAACCCCCGGGATTGCAGGGTCCCTCGAGGAGGGGCCCTGCTCACATTGACGGGCGACGGGCGACAACCGGGTTGACAGCACCGGGCGATGAGCAGAACGCTGGAGGCGGAACTACGGGAACGGGCGCCCATGATCGGACCTGTTGCTCAGATCCCCGCGGGGAACGGCATGCTCTTCGGCCTTTGCCTGTAGCGGTTCCGCGCAGAGGCACGCTCAGGAGGACTCGAACGCTGAGAGGCTTCGGGAGGTCGAAATGCGCTCATGGCTCGACGTTATGGTCGACGGCCTGGCGGATGCACCGCAGGAGAGGGTGGTTTCTGCGGTGCCGCGCGTTCTGGAGCGGATCGCTGGTGAGAAGCGCACCGAGGTGCTCGGACGCGTCCAGCACGCGTTAGCTGGGCGGCTGGACCTGCTCGCAGTCCTCGCCGATGAGCTCTACTTCGGGACCTGGCCCGGTGCGAACTGGGCTTCGGCCCAGGTGAGTCTGGCGATCCTGGAACAGGACCCTCAGAGCGAGAGCGCTGTACAGGGAATCACGAGGGCGCTCGCATACGCGTCGGAGGACGATCTGGCTCGTCCTCTGATCGACCGGGCGTTCACGCTCACAGATCGTGATCCTGTACTTGTTCTCGCCTGGGTGGATTGGCTCTACGAACATGACAGGGCAAAGGAAGCAGAGGAGCTCCTGGATCTCGCACTTTCGAGCCTGGCCGACGCCCCGCAGGAGCGTGTGGTGTCTGCGATGCCGCGCCTTCTGGGTCGAGTCGAGGGCGAAAAACGCACCGAATTGCTCCAGCGCATCGAGAACTCGTTGGCTGGGCGGCTTGACTTACTCGGCGTCCTCGCAGATGGGCTCTATTACGAGAACTGGACCGGCGCCGACTGGACGTCGGCCCAGGTCTATCTGGCGATCTTGACAGCGGACCCTCAGCGCGAGAGCGCCGTAGAGGGAATCGCGAGCGCGCTCGCATATCTGTCGGAAGACGAACTGGCACGTCCGCTGATGGACCGGGCGCTGACTTCCACAAATGGTGACCCGGTCCTCCTTCTGGCCTGGGGGAATTGGCTGCACGGGCATGACGGGGAAAAGGAGGCTGAGGACGTATCACGTCTCGCCCTTTCGAGCGTGGCCGATCGGCTGGCGGATGCGCCGCATGACGAACGCCTGATCTCAGCCGGCATGCGGGGAATAGGTTTTCTGTCGGAGTACGAGCAGGCGCAGCCGCTTGTGAACCGAGCGTTGACTCTTACTCAGCATGATCCGGGTCTTCTTCTGTCCTGGGTGGATTGGCTGTCCGGCCATGACAGGAAGAAAGAAGCCGAGGACCTCGTGGATTCAGCCGTCTCTAGCTTGGCCGACCGGCTGGGGGATGCTCCGCAGGAGCGGGTGGTTTCGGCTGTGCCGCGCTTTTTGGAACGGGTCGTTGACGACGAGAAACGCACCGAGTTGCTCCTGCGGGTCCAGGACGGGTTAGCTGGGCGGCTTGATCTGCTCGCCGTCCTCGCCGATGGGCTCTACTTCGAGAACTGGCCTGGCGCCGACGTGGCTACGGCCCAGGTGAGTCTGGCGGTCCTGGAGCAGGACCCTCAGAGCGAGAGTGCCGTTCAACGATTCTCGACGGCGCTCGCACTTTTGTCGGAGTACGAGCTGGCGCATCGGCTTGTGAATCGGGCGTTGACCCTCACAAATCGCGACCCGGTTCTCGGTGTGGCCTGGGTGGATTGGCTGTACGTAAATCACAGGGAGAGGGAAGCAGATGACGCCGTGAGTCTCGCTCTCTCGAGCCTCGAAGACCGGCTGGCGGATTCGCCGCAGAAACGGGTGGTATCTGCGGTGCCGCGCGTTCTGGGACGGATGGCTGGTGACAAGCGCACCGAGTTGCTCGGACGTGTCCAGGCCATGTTGGCTGGCCAGCTCGATCTGCTCGACGTCCTCGCCGATGAGCTCTTCTACGAGAACTGGCCCGGCGCCGCCTGGGCTTCGGCTCAGGTGTGTCTTGCGGTCCTGGAACAGGACTCCCAGCGCGAGAGTGCCATTCAGGGAATCGCGAGGGCGCTCGTGCATGTGTCGGAGTATGACCAGGCGCATCCGCTGGTGGATCAGGCGCTGACTCTCACCGCTCGTGATCCCGTTCTTGTCGAGTCCTGGGCGCGTTGGCTTCTTGAAGCTCGCCGCCCTGATGACGCCGAGGAATTCGTTCTCCTGGGATTGCGCACGGGACAGCCGTGGCCGTTCGTGGAGCAGAGCCACCTCTCCATCTCGGAGGCCTACGAGCGTCGGTCGTGTCTTGCGGCCGCGGAGCATTGGTTGGACAAAGTCAGCGTCATCGTGCCGGATGACCCACTGATCGCTGTTCGCAGGGCCAACACCTGGCTGTGGCGTAACCAACCACACAAGGGTCTGACAGCGCTGGTGACGGCCATGGGAAGCACTGCCGTCAACGACACTGACCGCCGCGCACTGCTCATCTCGTACGTGGATTGCATGTCGGCCCTTGGTCGACAAGCTGAAGTGATGTCGCAATTGGAGGACCCAGACTCTCCTCAACACGGGCGTTGGACATCGGACGACATCGGCCGGCTCACTCGGCACGAACAACTTGCGCGTTTGGCCATCTCGACAGGGCAGCTGAGCCAGGCCCACGAGCATATCGAGGCCGCCGAAGCCGTGATCCGCGAGTCCCCCTCCCTTCCCGATAATCTTGCCGTTCTGCGCTTGGCTGTCATGGCGCTGGCAGGACCACCTGCGGCACTTTCCTCGCAGGAAACCTCCGTTGACGAGCTACGAGCCGCTGCCAACCTCGTTGTGATCGCCGGCTCGGCCCATGCGTTGCCGCTGCGTGAAGAGGCGGCTCGTCGCGCCGACATCGAAGGCACGGCACAAGATGCCGCATTCTTCGAGCTCGGAATCGAATGTTCGAGTATTGGCCGCCCCCAGGAAGCAATACAGGCATTCGAGCGGTCCCGAAGTGCATGGAGCGGTCCAGTGGAAGGAGAGACGTATTGGGCCTATGGACCCTATTCGCTCCACAACATTGCTTCGGCGTTGGAGGACGCGGGAGACTTCGCCGCCGCAACGGACAGGTGGAAGGAAGCCAACGATGAGTATGAGGCGTACTCGACCAGAAACTATGGTGAGTATGAAGAATACGCTGCCACTGACGATCCTTACCTGCTCTGGGCTCGGAGCTCTGTGGATCAGCGTTTGGACCGCATCAGCGAAGCGTTTGAGGCCTGCACCCGTGGGCTCGAGCTGGATCCTGATGGACTTGACCTGCTGAGCAGGATGATTGACCTCGGGCGGGACTGGGAGCAAAGCCGAGCGCGACGCGCGGC
The DNA here is from genome assembly GCF_046716805.1 of Mycetocola sp. Classification (GTDB taxonomy): domain Bacteria; phylum Actinomycetota; class Actinomycetes; order Actinomycetales; family Microbacteriaceae; genus Mycetocola_A. The sequence continues at coordinate 5,594 of NZ_JBKJWH010000041.1, forward strand.
AGAGGGCAGCGCCGTTCGTGTGGCGGGTCCCAGTGTTGCCGAGGTTTCCGCAGGCGACGCACACAGCCTGCACTCGTCGGATTGGCGGTCGAGAGAGGCGATCCGGCGGCGACGCCGACTCCTCAAGGAACGGGCAGTTGCGAGTAACAATCATCGCCATTTCGCAGACTATGGAGAGTTCTTGCTTGACCGCGCAGAGCATGATGAGGCTCGCAGATGGATCCAGAGAGCCATCCGCGGTGACGGTGATGAACCGTTCTACCATCTCATCCTTGGGCGTTGCTATCAGGCGACGAATGATGCGAAGCGCGCGCAGCAGGAGTTTGCGCAGGCGCTCGCTTTGAAGCCCAACGATCACGAGATTCGGTCTTTTCTGGGTGATGCCGAAGCCGAACTTGGCGACCGAGACGCAGCGCTGGCGCACTATCTGGAATCCCTTGATCGAGCCCCCGCGTATATTCCGACGCTGATCTCCTTGGCCAACATGTATGTGGACATGGCTGAGGATGAGCGGGAGGGTTACCACCTTGAACAGGCCATCATCAACTACGACAGAGTGTTGGCGCACCATGAACATGGCACCGGTTCGAAATTCCTCACCTCATCTGAGAAGGCCGCCATCCTCTACCAGCATGGCTACTGCCTGGTTGGCCTGTACGAACGGTCCGCCCGCGTCTTGAAGCGCCCGGGGATGCTGCACAAGGCCCGTGAGGACTTCCGGAAGTGTTTAGCGATTGAGCCGCACCACGAGAAGGCGCTTCGAGCCTGCGAGAAGCTGGCCGGCAAAGCTCCGGGACGCACGACGCTGCGAGAACGGTTGGCACCTTGGGTTGTCGTTGCATGTGCCCTTGCTGTTTTTGTGTTCGCACAGATTCGCTTTTACCAATTCGAGAGCATGAGTGAGGCTACGTACATCGGCCTTTCTCTCGGCGCGGTTGCGCTGACGATTGCCGGTTTCGTCCTTCCAGAATTGCTCAAACTCAAAGTCGGAGGAGTGGAGCTCGAGAAGGGGACGGTTCAGCAAAGCGCACCGACGTCCTTCGGTCTTTCGCGCTGAACTACTTGCTGAAGGCGAGGGGGCACGGCGACCAACCGCCCAGACTGGGCGACGGCTCCTGCCCGATCCGGAGGGCAACGAATTCTGTGTCCTGGCCGCGCGTTGGAAAGTTCTCCCGATCGTGGAACGGGGTAGCCGCTCGTTCCACACCCGGGGCGTTGGCGCAAGCCCATGAGGGATCGCTCCAGCGGGCGTATCGTTCTGCGTAGTTGCGAAGGAGCGCGATCCATGAGTACTCCGTCCACGCTCGTCGCTGATCGCTACCGGCTGATGGCCATGCTTGGTGCGGGCGGCATGGGTATCGTCTGGCACGCCTGGGACGAGCGCCTGCACCGCGATGTCGCGCTCAAGATGCTGCGCACCCAGCCCGAGCTGACAGACGCCGAACGTCAGCTGGCGACCGATCGAGCGATGCGGGAGGCACGGATCACTGCGGGGCTTCATCATCCTCACGCGGTTACGGTGTTCGACGTCGTCGAGCACGAGGGCCAGCCGTGCATCGTGATGCAGCTCATTGAGTCGACGCCCCTGTCAGTCCTGCTGAAGGAGCACGGTACGCTCACCCCGTTCGAGACGGCGAGGATCGGAGCGGAGGTCAGCTCTGCGCTGGCAGCGGCCCACAAGTTGCGGATTGTGCACCGTGACGTCAAGCCGGGGAACATCCTCATCACGGAGGACGGCTCCGCCCTGATCAGCGACTTCGGGATTTCGCACGCCCTCGGGGATGCGACGATCACTGCCACCGGGATGATGCACGGCACTCCCGCTTACCTTGCGCCCGAGGTTGCGCGGGGGCTGCCGACGAGCTTCGCGTCGGACGTGTTTTCGCTCGGGTCGACACTCTATGCGATGTTGGAGGGTGAGCCGCCGTTCGGTTCGGACAAGAACGCGATCGCTTTACTGCACAAGGTGGCGCGCGGTGAGTACCTGCGGCCCGAGCACGCAGGTCCGCTTACGCCGCTGTTGCAGGAGATGCTGTTGGCGAATCCGAAGCGGCGGCCAACCATGGCGTCGATCGTTCAGTCGCTGTCGGCGTTGCATGACGAGACTCGGTTCCGGGCCGCGTCGGCGGCCGTACCCGTCGTGCCCCTTCCGTCGAGGGACGGCATCGCGACGGAACGTATCGACGATGTCGAGACCGAACGCATGGAAGATGTCGCGACCGAGAACGAGCGGCACTCCCCCGCCCCTGTGATCATCCCCCTGCAGGGTGCCGAGGAAGCACCCGATCCGCATCTCGCCGCTGCCATCACGACCCCGGTGACCGCCAAAATCGACCCCACACCACCAGCACCACCGGCAGCTCCCGTGTACGACCCCACCGCGGAGACAGTCGCTGTCGATCAACCCACCCGCTACGAACCGCCCACCGCACCGACCGAGTCGCTGGCGGAACCCGCCGCTCCCCACCTGGAAATGACGGATTCAGGACCCGGGCACGTCCCGCCGCCGAAGAGCGTCGCGGCGCCCGCAGGTCCGACCAAGGGGGGCCGTCGCGCGGGTGTGATCGCCAGCATCCTGGTTCTGGTCGGCGCGCTCGTCCTCGGCGCGGTCCTGCTCTTCAACCCGCTCCGGCCGAGTGCCGATGGCGCTGCCGAACCGGAAATCAGCCGTACGCCGACCGCCGCGTCTGGCACCGATACGCCCACGTCCAAGGCCTCTTCGCCCCCGCCTACTTCGCCCGCGCCTACTTCGCCCCCACCAGCGTCGCCCGCCCCGCCGACAGCGACGCAGGCGCCGCAGCCGCCGACTCCCGAGCAGCAAGTGATGGGGACCGTCTCCGGGTACTACGCGATGCTTCCAGGCGATCTCGACAGCGCGTGGCCGTTGATGACCGCCGATTATCAGGAGAATCACGCCGGCGGCCGGCGCGCGTACGAGGCCTTCTGGGGAGACATCGCCGATGTAGAGATAGCGGATGTCAGCGCAACGGGACAAGATCGGGCGCGCGCGACGCTTACGTACTACTTCCGCGACGGGCGCGTCGTGCGGGAGGTGACGGCGTACCGGCTGGTGGACGAAGGCGGCGTGCTCAAGATCGCCGCGACCGATGTACTCAGCAGCACACAACTCAAGTAGGCCGCGCTCGGTGGTCGCGCGGCGAATGGTGGAATCACGGCTGCTCCCCCGATCGTCACTCCTCTGCCGGTCGGGTCGGGGTCCAGCCGCGCACGAAGTCGACGACGAAAACCTTCTCCTGTAGCTCTGAGCTCGCTTGAGGAATCATCCGCGATTCTGGGAACTCGTAAATGTTGAGCATGAGCTGCATCGGGTACTTCGGCGCAGGCCCGGATGTCTTCACCAGGACATCATCGATGTAAAAATCGATGCGGTCCGAATCCCATGCTGCCGAGTAGGTGTGAAAGTCGGTCAAGTCACCGGCAACTCGAACTTTCTCGAAATCCTCGCTCAGCGTCGAGTCTCCGAATGGGTGTACTCCCATGCCGACCAGACTGTCTTTTCGACCGACTTCGCTGCCAAAAACTTCCATGATGCAGATCTCGCCGGAACGCTGAGGCTCGTCCTCGAATCCGATGAGCCAGAGAGCAACCATGCATTGTGGATGGGTGACTGCGCGGGCTCGGATCTCGACGAGACCGAATTGGGGTAGATAGAGGCGGCTCTCGGGCTGCTCCTCGCGGACGCGGAGCCCCTCTGTGAATTGATGTTGCCCGGTTGTCGATCCGAGCGGTCCGGAGAAAGTCCCCGTTTGTAGGTTGGAAACCTTGATGCCGCCGTTGTATTCCGGGCTCCAGGGAGCCTGGTCCTCGTCAATTCTGAGCCACAATCTTCCTCCCCCGACCTCGTAGCGCGCTTGGGACGCTTCGCGGCTGCTCCAGTGAGGGAGGTAGAGAGGAAGCCACCGGTCGGCGTTGAGAGTGCTGCTCGTGAAGTGTTCGTCGAACACAAGCTCGAATTTCGATCGGTCAAGCATGTCCTCAGCCATCGCAGCCGTTTCTGTCGTCGCGCTATCCGATGTGCTGCATCATGCCGGTGTTGGCGCAGACTGGGTTCGTGCAGCACCAGCCCGGCTTTTCACGATTGCCGGTGCCGCTCGTCCATCTGAGTGAGAGGCGACCGCAGTATCGGCATATCCGAGTTTCAGGAGTGGTAACCAAGCTGCGACGGTATGCCTCTGCTCCGACGTACGCCAGCCCTCCTGCCCGATGATCAGCTCTGCCACACCTGCACGACCGACGGGCGCGGCGCAGCAACCAACCCGGCGCCGTTCGCCGCGGTGTAGTCGGGGAAGTAGGAGTGCGGGTCGGCGAAGCTGCCATCCTCGCCCGGGTGCTGCACGGCAACGTAAACCATGCGCTCGTCGTCGTGAATGATCGGGCCGCAGGTCTCCGCCTCGCGGGGAACGGCGAGGAACTGGTCGACACGGCCGCGGTTCGCACCTTCGAGGCCGACCCGGAACAGGCCGTCGTTATAGCCGATCGTGCCGGGCTGGCCGTCGGTGGAAATCCACAGGTTACCGGCCTTGTCGAAGGCGACGTTGTCGGGGCACGAGATCGGTGAGACCTGGTCGACCGGGAAGCCGGCGAAGTACGCAGAGCTGGAAACTGCGGGGTCACCGCAGACCAGCAGGATGCTCCATCCGAAGGTCGTCGCGGTAGCGTCATTTCGCGCTTCGGTGATCTCGATCACGTGTCCGTCGCGGTTGACCGTCTTCGGATTGACCTCGTCGACGCCCGCCTTGCCGAGCGTGCCGCGCTGCGTGTTGTTGGTGCAGGCGACGTAAACCTTGCCGCTGGTCGGGTGCGGTTCGACGTCTTCCGGGCGGTCCATCTTGGTGGCGCCGACGGCGTCCGCGGCGAGGCGGGTGTGCACGAGCACTTCCTCGACGGTGAAGCCGGGCACGGCGCTGTCCCCGTTGAGCGTGAGCGGGATCCACTGGCCGCTGCCGTCGAAAGCCCCGTCGGCGGGCAACGCGCCCGTGCCGGTGATCTCCGCGGCCGGCGAGTTGCCGCTGAACTTCGCAACGAACAGGTCGCCGGTTTCGAGGATCGTCTTGTTGTGCGCGCGGGCCTTCTCGCTGTTGCCCTTGCGGAAGCTCTTGTGCGAGACGAATTTGTAGAGGTAGTCGAAACGTTCGTCGTCGCCCATGTACGCCACGACGCGGCCGTCGGGAGCGATGGTGACGTTCGCGCCTTCGTGCTTCATCCGGCCCATGGCGGTGTGCTTCACCGGGGTCGATGTGGGGTCGAGTGGGTCGATTTCCACGATGTATCCGAACCGGTTCGGCTCGTTCACGTACCCGGGGTTGGCCACCGCGTCGAAGCGCGGCTCAAGAGCTTCCCAGCCGTAGGTGGACGCCGATGTCGACAAACCGTACCGCTTCTGGCCGGGCGTGGTACCAGGCGACCGGAAGTAGTTGTTGAAGTTCTCCTCGCCGGAGAGCACGGTGCCCCACGGGGTGGTGCCTCCAGCGCAGTTTCCGAACGTGCCCAGCGCGGTGGTGCCGGTGGGGTCATCCTGAGTCTTCAGCAGGTCGTGCCCGGCGGCCGGCCCGGTGATGCGGAAGGGGGTGGATGCCGTGACACGGCGGTTGTAGTCGGAGGAGCGCAGGTAGGTCCACGGGCGGCCCTTTTTCTCCCGCTCCAGCTCAACGACGGCCATGCCGTGCGCCGCCATTGTGATGCGCAGCTGCTGCAGCCGCTCGTCCTCGTTCGCGGCCGGCGGGAACATGATGCCCGGGTTGGTGTACTCGTGGTTCGTGATCAGCAGACCATGGCGCCCGCCGCGGCCCTGCAGCTCGATGATGTCGAGGTAGTCGTTGTTGTAGCCGTACTGCAGCGCCTGCGACTCCGGCGTCTGGTTGTTGATGTCGAACTCGGGCGCGCCGGGCAGGATCGGGTCGCCCCAGCGGATGATCGGCGCCCACTGGTAGCCGGAAGGCACCACGAAGGCGTCCACTGTCGCGTCGACCGGAGCGATGGGGGTGAACGTCAGCCCGGGCGCTGCGGCATGGGCTGCCGGTGTGCCACCGAACGGCGAGTCAAATGTGGCAAAGGTGAGCGCCAGTGCGCCTGCGCCCGCGCCGAGCAGCACCGAGCGGCGGGACAGTGCCGCGCCGACGATGTCCTTGAAGTATTCGTTGTCGCTCTGGTTACAGACGCCCATCGCGCAGGCGTTGCCGCACTTGAGCTGGCAGGTCACCGGGCTGCGTTTGCCCTTGGTGTGGCCAGCCATCGGAAGACTCATCCGTGTTTCCTGCTGCGACATGGTTCTGTTCCCTCCGAAAGCCGGTCTTGATGAGGTCAACGCAACAGGGTGCCGGTGGCCGCCGGGTTGCGCTTGGGTGAACGGTAACTGACCGGGAGGTGTCACTCAGATGGGGGCCATGCACTAACCCGGTCAGCCGCAGTCCCCATGACTGCGGCCTACCCTCCGGTCGGCGTCGGCGGTAGAATTTCGGTGTTCGGTCAAGGCCGACCGGGCGTCGCTCCGGGAGGGGACACAATGTCCAGGGGATCGTTGTTCACGAGTGCACACAGCGGGCGGACGACAGCCAGGCGAATGGCCGTTTCGTCGGCCGCGTTCCTGGCCGCATTGGCCCTCTCGGTTGGTCTCGGCCCAACGGCGTCGGCCGCCCCTGCCCTTCACCTCAGCTTCAACGGTCAAATTGCCATCGGGAGCTGGACGACCTGCCCCGAACTGCAGTTGGGCGACACGTGCCTCGACACGGTCATCATCGCATCCGACGCGAAGACCTACGAGAACAGCGACCAGTCCGGGGGCGGGCACTTCCTTCACGACAGTGGCGACCGGGTCGTCCTCCAGAAGTTCTGGTACGAGGTGCGCCTGATCGAGGGTGAGCTGTCGCGGTTCCCCACAATGGAGAGCTTCGGCGGTACGGACGCCGGGGTGGATGTGCGGATCGCTAACCGGCTCACCGCCGCGACCGCCACAGCCACAGCCATCCCGATGAACACGACCAACTATGTGACCGGTGAAAGCTTCAGCGAGACGGCCTCGGTCGAGGTCACGTGGGAGCCCACTGGCCCACTCACCGTGATCAAGGAACGGGAACGGATCTCCAACGAAGATGTTTTCCTGATGAGCAGCACTACCGGCTGGTCGCGGGATGCTGTCGCCTCGGGCCTCGACGGAGGCGAGCCGATCCCCGGCTCCTCTGCAGATGGCACCATGATGTTCTCGGCTCGCCAGGCTGAGTTGACCGTGGTGAAAGGCGCCGCGGACCGCGACTGACAACGGCGCGCCCCCGGCGCGAGACTCATCCGATGGGAACTCATGTAGTCGGTGTAGCCAAGCCCCCGAACTACGTTGGCGCTCGCGAGCTCATACCCGGTATGGCACAGCGAAGGCAGGAGCGCAGAGTGCGCCGGGCGGTAGAGGGCCCACTCGGCGGTCCATGCGAAAGCTGAGCTGGGCCCGGCGTAGGTTCCGGTTGGCGCGCGTTGCTCGTGAAGGCACCGGCGGCCTGGCCCAGCCTGCTCTGGCTCCCGTCGGCGCCCAGGGGGAGATTCTAGGGCGCACCTGAGGAGGTCGGGGGTCTTTTTCCGGATGGCGCAGTGGGCCGCAGTTTCTCAACTGTCCCCCGAATGAGTGCAACTGATGGCAATCGCTTTCGATCACACGGCGACTCACGAAGACTGAGGCTGGTACGGGATACGCCCGGCTGTCGGCGGCCGTCATCGGCTCGTCGGTGCATCGCGGGGAGCGCGCCAGTACGGCGTGCCTTCCCAACAGTTCAAAGGAGAACTTCGTTGACCAGAGCAGATTCGCGTGTGATGCGACGGCGAGGCCTGGTGGGCCTTGCTGTTGTGCTGCCGCTGACCCTCATCATGGGAGCCGGCGCTGTCGCCGCTGCGCCCAATGCCTCGAACGAGGGCAATCACGGAAAGCCAGCGTTGTTGGAGGCCCGTGCCAAGGAGATCATCACGGTCAAGGGACGCCAGTTCAAGGACCTGAACGGCAACGACAAACTCGATGTCTATGAGGACTGGCGCAAGCCGGTCGAGGCTCGAGTCGCCAACCTCGTCGGGCAGATGACGCTCGAGGAGAAAGCTGGCCTCATGCTCATCGACACGGTGAACGCGAGCTGTGTCCCCGGCGGGGCGCGGGGCACGGTGCCCGATGTTGCCCGTGACTACATCAACAACCAGGAGATGCACCGCTTCATCTTCCGCAACGTTGTAACCAGCGCGGATAAGGCCACCTGCACGGTCTCGCCGACCACCGGCGTCGCCACCGGCACGAGTCTCACCCCGGGCGAGGCAGCGAACTTCACCAACAGCATTCAGGAGCTGAGCGAGGCCACCCGTCTCGGCATCCCGGTGCTGTACAAGTCCAACGCGCGCAACCACATCGACCCGCAGGTCAGGGCCGGCATCAACGAGGCATCCGGGGCATTCTCCGCGTTCCCGAAAGAGGCGGGCATCGCCGCAGCCGCCCTCGGCGAGCAGGCGAAGGCCACCGGCGAGGCCACCGATGGCGACATGTCGGTCATCGAGGACTTCGCCGAGGTGATGGGTGAGGAGTGGGCCTCGATCGGCCTCCGCGGCATGTACGGCTACATGGCCGACTTGTCGACCGAGCCACGCTGGTACCGCACGCACGAGACGTTCACCGAGGACGCCGACCTGGGCGCGAACATCATGGGCGAACTCGTTCAGACCCTCCAGGGCCCGATTGGCAAGGACGGCAACTCGCTGAGCCCCGACACGTCGGTCGCGCTGACGATGAAGCACTTCCCGGGCGGTGGGCCGCAGGAACTGGGCCTTGACCCGCACTACGCCTTCGGTAAGGCGCAGGTCTACCCCGGAGATGCCTTCGGCTACCACCTGAAGCCGTTCGAGGCTGCCATCGAAGCGGGCGTCTCATCGATCATGCCGTACTACGGCGTCCCGGTGGACGTCACATACGAGGGCGTGGACTACGAGGAGGTCGGCATGGCGTTCTCCGACCAGATCGTAAACGGACTGCTGCGCGACCAGATGGGCTTTAAGGGTTACGTCAACTCCGACACCGGCATCATCAACGACCGTGCCTGGGGCCTCGAGGACGCGACCATTCCCGAGCGCGTCGCCGCAGCCATCAACGGCGGCACCGACACGCTCTCCGGCTTCAATAAGGTGCAGACGATCATCGACCTCGTCAATGCGGGCCTCGTGAGTGAGGCGCGCGTGAACCTCGCCGCCGAGCGACTGCTCGCCCCGATGTTCGACATGGGCCTGTTCGAGGACCCGTATGTTGACCCCGCAGTCGCCACTGCCACCGTCGGCAACGACGAGAACCGCGCGGCGGCCGTCGACATGCAGCGCAAGTCGACCGTTCTGCTGCAGAACAAGGAGATCGACGGGGACTCCGTCCTTCCGCTGGACGGCGGGGAGACCGTGTACGTGCTCGGCAACGTCAAGGCCGACGAGGTCAAGGCCGCCGGCTACGACGTCATCGACGGCAACAACCCGGCCGAGCAGCGCACCGCCGCAGACGCCGACGTCGCGCTCATCTCGATGACCGCGCGGAACGTGAACACCGGTTCCTACGTCAGCAACAGCCCGACCTCGGGTCTCAACCCCGAGCACATCAACCCGAGCGTCATCGAGGGCTTCGACGGCCTCGACGGGAAGAGCCCGTACGGCGCGGCGGATGCGTGTGTCATCAACGGCGGCGGCGCGTGCACGGACAACGGGCTGCGCTTCGGCGGCTCCTTCCCGTGGGAGTCGAGCATCATCGACTTCACCGGTATGGCCGACGCCGAGTCGTGGGCGGTAACCCCGTCGCTCGATAAGGTGCAGCAGGTGATGGCCGAGGTCGGCGCTGAGAACACCGTTCTCGATGTCTACTTCCGCCAGCCGTTTGTGCTCGACGAGGCCAGCGGTCTCCGCGACGCCGGCGCGATCCTCGCGAACTTCGGCAACAGCACCGCGGCGCTCATGGATGTCGTCTCCGGCAAGTTCAACCCGCAGGGCCGCTTGCCCTTCGCGTTGGCCGGCACCCGGGATGCGATCATCGAACAGAACAGCGACACACCCGGCTACGACGAGACCGAGGACGGGGCGCTCTTCCCCTACGGCTTCGGCCTCAGCTACGAGGAGTAACGCTTCCTCTTCGCAATGAGACGGCGGGTCACCTGACGGTGGCCCGCCGTTTTACATTGCTGACGCAGGTCCGGAGCGCACTCGAACCGTCAGGCTGCCTGACCCGGTCGCGCATCTGAGCCCTGTCCGCGTTGCGATCCCGCTGGCAAACGGGTAGCCCCACTCAATCATCTGCTCACACGGTCCACGATTCCTGGCCGCGTGACCGCCATCGGTATACGCTGTGGATGTTGCCAACCGAAGGATTCGCAGTGTCTCCCCACCACGAGCACTCCTCTCAGGAGCGTATCCCCGGCCCGGATGGGCCAACCATCCCAGAGCTCGAGGTCGACGAGACCATCGCGCCGCGTCCGGAGGAAGAGATCGCCGACGTCCTGCGGGCGGAACCAGACGTCGAAGACCATGGCCAGCATCCCGAGTGACACGCCCCGGCGCCGGGTGCGAACACCGTGGACCGGCTGGGTCGGGCGGCGGCATGCCGATGGCCCACCGTTCGGGCGGTGGGCCATCGGGGTCAGTTCACTTCGCGCGTGAAGCCGCGGGGGAACTCAGCGCAGGACTCCGCACGCTGCGGGGTCAGTCGCCTCGGCCGGCAGGTTGGGGTCAAGCTCGCTCGCACCTTCAGGATCGCTGAAGTTGTACGTGCCGTTGCCGTCGTAGTCGATTCCGTGGATCACCACGACGCCCTCGCCATTCCGAACCGCTTCCGCGATTTCCTTGGCCTTGCCGGTTCCGCCTTCACCGGGGTACCCGGTTCCGGCAACAGCGGTGAATCGGATGTTGTCACGGCTGTAGTTCAACACACCATTCTGCGAAACGGGGAACCGTGTCACGTCCAGGAAGCTGGCAGGGCTCGTGTCGCCGGTGGTGTTCAGAGACACCACGACGGGGCCGTATGCCGGAACGCCTTCGACCGTGTTCAGCCGACCATCGCCGTTGGTGTCCAGAGCGAGGGTGGGGCATTCGTTGAGGGCTTGCTCGCCATAGTGGATGTGCTGAGCGTGCGGGGCATCCGGGGTCAGCCCGGTGGCGTGAACCTCGATGTGCTTGATCCGCTGGTTGCGGATAGTGGCAGTCGCCGTGCCGGACGCCCCTGAGCCGTTGAGCTCGGTGAGGTTCGCGGTCAGCGTGACCACTTTGTTGGATTTCTTGCTCATCGACGACGAGTCGGGGTTGTGGGCCAGGGCCGGACCCGCACCCAGGCCGACTGTGGCGATTATCGCCAGGGCTGACGCTCCAAGCGCAGCACGAGAATTCAATTTCACGATTTACTCCTTTGTAATCGACCCACGAGGACGTCCCGCCGGTCGGGGTGTATTCGTAACAAGTTACCGTCTGGTTTGGTCCTAATCTGAGAAATCATCAGGAAAGCGCCAGATCGAAAATTCTGGGCAGTTCTCTTCCGTCGGCGGCGACCCTTTCCGGTGGTTTAGGATTGCCTTACCTTCCCCGATTGGACTGAAAGGTCCTCAATGCCTTCACGCCTTCGTCATGCTCTTGTCGCCCCGGTCGCGCTCACCTCCCTGCTCCTCGCGGGCTGCTCTGCCGGCGGGACCGGCGCCGAGGAAGCTCCGATCTCGGACGGCGCACTTGTCGTCTACAACGCGCAGCACGAGGAGCTCACCAAAGAGTGGGCCGACGCTTTCACCGAGGAAACAGGCATCGAGGTGGTGCTCCGCAACGGCGACGACAGCGAACTCGGCAACCAACTCGTGCAGGAGGGAGCCGCGTCCAAGGCCGACGTGTTCCTCACCGAGAACTCCCCCGCGATGTCGCTCGTCGAACAGGCGGGGCTCCTCGCCCCGGTCGACGAGGCAACTCTGGCCCTCGTACCAGAGCAGTACCGGCCTGGTTCGGGCGACTGGACCGGCATCGCCGCCCGATCGACAGTGCTCGTATACAACCCACAGCTCATCTCCGAATCGGAACTGCCCACCTCGCTCCTCGACCTCGCCGAGCCCGAGTGGAAAGGACGCTGGGGCGCGGCCCCCGCGAAGGCCGACTTCCAGGCCATTGTCTCGGCGGTTTATGAGACGCAGGGCGAAGACGGCGCACGCGAATGGCTCGATGGCATGGCCCGGAACGCTACCGAGTACCGCAACAACATCGTCACAATGAAAGCGGTCAACGCGGGCGAGGTGCCGGTCGGTGTCATTTACCACTACTACTGGTACCGCGATCAGGATGCCGCGGCGGAAGACAGCGGCAACACAAAGCTGCACTATTTCGGCAACCAGGATCCCGGTGCGTTCGTCAGCGTCTCGGGTGGCGGCGTGCTGAAAAACGCCCCGCACGCCGACGAGGCACAGCAGTTCCTCGCCTTCATCACTGGGGAGCAGGGCCAAAAGATCCTGGGTGAGGGCTACAGCTTCGAGTACCCGGTCGCCTCCGACATTCCGGCGAAGTCCGAGCTGCCCCCGCTCGACGAGCTGAACGCACCGGTAATCGACCCGTCACGGTTGAACGGCCCTCAGGTGATCGAGCTGATGACGGAAGCCGGTCTCCTCTGACCACGCCGACGACCAGACTGCCTCTCGTCCCGACGCCCGGGCGACGCGCGCCCGGCGGTCTCGTCACCCTCGTCGCGGTACTCGCCCTTGGCGCGCTCGTACCGATCGGTTTCGTCGTCCAGGCTGCAGTTGCCATGGGGTGGACCGAGCTCTCGGCACTCGTGTTCCGCCCGAAGGTCGGCGAGTTGCTCACCAACACGGTGCTGTTGGTCCTCATCGGCGTGCCGGCATCCGCGGTGCTTGGCGTCGGCGGCGCCTGGCTCGTCGAGCGCACCGCACTGCCCGGACGCCGGGTGTTCGCGGTTGCGCTTGCAGCGCCCCTTGCCATACCCGCCTTCGTCTCCAGCTACGGCTGGGCGAGCGTGGTGCCATCGATCAGCGGGCTGTGGGGCGGCCTGCTCGTTGCCGTGACGGTGTACTTCCCGCTCGTGTACCTGCCCGCGCTTGCGGCAATCCGCGGCCTGGATCCCGCCCTCGAGGAGTCGGCGCGCTCGCTCGGCATGGGCTCGTGGGCGGTGTTCTTCCGGGTCGTTTTGCCGCAGCTGCGTCTGGCGGTCCTGGGCGGGTCGCTGGTCGTCGCGCTGCACCTGCTCGCCGAGTACGGCGCCTTCGCCTTCCTGCGCTTCGACACCTTCACCACCGCCATCGTCGTCGCCTACCAGGCGACGTTCGCCGGCCCCAATGCGGCAGCACTCGGACTGGTTCTCCTGCTGTTGTGCCTCGTGCTGCTTGCCGGAGAATCACTCGCCCGCGGTCGCGCACGCTACGCCAGGGTCGGCGGCGGTTCGCCGCATCCGCCCGCACGGCTGCCGCTCGGCCGTCTCGCCCCGCTCGTGGTCGTCGGGGTGATCTGCCTGGTGGCGGCCTCAACACTCGTGCCGCTCGCGAGTGTGGTGCGCTGGCTGTTCCGCGCCGACGCTGCCGATCTCGAAGGCCTGGCATCGGCGACGGCCCAGACGCTGGTTCTCTGCCTCGCGGGAGCCGCCTGTGCGATCGCCGTTGCACTCGCCTTCGCCTGGCTGTCGGTGCGGTACCCGGGACGGCTCTCACGCTTGCTCGAAAGCGCCGCGTACCTCGCCAGCAGCCTCCCCGCCATCATCGTCGCGCTCGCCCTCGTGTCCACGACCCTCGCCTTCGCCCCCACGCTCTACCAGACGGCATTCACGGTCATTGCTGCATACGTCGTGATCTTCCTGCCTCGCGCGCTCGTTCCTTTACGAGCCGGTCTATCGCAGGTGCCCGAGTCTCTGGAGGAAGCGGCGCGATCGCTCGGCGTCGCACCCCTCGCCGCGCGGCTCCGCGTGACCGTGCCGCTCCTTGTACCCGCGGTGTGCGCTGGCGGCGCTCTCGTCGCGCTCGGCGCGGCGAACGAGCTCACCGCGACGCTGCTGCTGGCACCCACCGGCACCCGGACCGTTGCGACGAGCTTCTGGTCCGCGGCGTCCTCACTGGATTACCCAGCCGCAGCACCCTACGCGATCGTGCTCGTACTTCTCTCGTGCCCGGCGGTCGCCCTCATGTTTGCCCACGCGACCCGACGGAGCCTCCGATGACCCTGCGCCTCAGCGGCATCTCGAAGTCGTTCGGAACGACCGAGGTACTCCGCGACGTTTCTCTCGAGGTTCCGGACGGCACCCGGATCGCACTCGTGGGGTCGTCGGGCAGCGGCAAGAGCACCCTGCTGCGACTGATCGCCGGTTTCGAACGACCCGAGACGGGAACCATCGCTCTCGGCGACCGCGAGATCACCGGCCCGCGGTCAGCCGTACCGGCGCACCGGCGCGGCGTGGGCTACGTCGCGCAGGACGGTGCCCTGTTCCCGCACCTCTCCGTCGCCCGCAATATCGCCTTCGGGATGCCGCGCGCGTCGCGACAGGCGGCGGGCGTCCGCGAATTGATGGAACTCGCCTCACTCGACCCGGTTCTCGCCGACCGCATGCCGCACGAACTCTCGGGCGGGCAGCAGCAGAGGGTCGCCCTCGCACGGGCCCTCACGCAGCAGCCGAAGGTGATCCTGCTCGACGAGCCGTTCAGCGCACTCGACACCGGCCTCCGCGCCCAAACCCGGCAGGCGGTTGTCGACATGCTCGAGCACAGTGGGGTCACCGCTATGCTCGTGACCCACGACAGGGACGAAGCCCTCTCTTTCGGCCAGCAGGTCGGGGTGCTGGCCGATGGGCGGCTCGTGCAGGCCGGTGCGCCGGCGAATGTATTCGATGCACCGATCGATGTCCGCGTCGCAGCATTTCTTGGCGACGTAGTGCTCGTACCGGCGCGCCCAACCGGCGCCGACGAGGTGGACTGCGCTTTCGGACGCCTCCCGGTTCGACACGACCGCAGCGGCGGTGCCGCCCGGGTGTGCGCGATGGTGCGACCCGAGCAGCTGCGACTGGCACCGGCGCCAGACGGCGGCAACGCGACCGTCGTCGACGTCCGGTCGACGGGGGCAGGCGCGGAGCTCACGCTGCGATTGAGCGCGGGCGAGTTCTCGGCGGAAGCGACGCACCGGGTACCGCTACACGCGGCGGCTCGATTCGAGCCGGGATGCCAGGTGCACCTCACCGTCGACGGCGGGGTCGTGCTCTACCAGGGCGACAGCCTGCCCACGCCTCGCTGAGAAGGGATGAATCGACCGGACGACGCTCGTGACGCGTGAGCTCGCTAGCGTGTACACCCGCCACGCGATGACGCCGACCGCGAGGGACAGCAGTGTGCCGGCCCACGGAGCACTCTGTTCGAACGGCGGGTACACCTGCCAGTGGGTGAGATAGATGAACATCGACGCCCCGGCGAGCGCGGCGACGGCAGGAACCATCCACCGCGGCACGCGAACCGACGGCAGCCAGATCAGCGCCAGCACCCCTCCGGCGAGGATCGCCTCGCGCAGCGGGTCGCCGAAAAATCCGAACGAACCCGCCACGGCGATCCCCGAGACGAGGACGCGCCGGGCCGTAGTGTCGGCACGGGCGACGAGCCAACCGAGCGCGATGAGCCACACGACCACCGGCCCGCTGTAGCGCTCGACATACTCGGCGTGAGGGCCGGCGATCGCGAAGCGCGCGATAACGGCGACGGTGAACCCGACGAGGGCGAAACCGAACGGCGACCGCCGCTCGAGCCGGTCGACCGCGCGGACAGCGAACAGGGCAGCGAGGCCGACGATGGTCCAGAGCATCGCCTCAAGGAACCAGAACTGCCACTGCTCGTTCCACCGCCCGTCGCCAGGCACGAGGTTGTTCACGAGCAGTACGGTGCTGGCCTGGTACTGGCCGGTGAGGAGCGCGACCGCGCCGATCCAGAGCACCGCGGGTACCGCGAGCTGGGCAGCGCTGCGCCCGAGCGAGCGCACCCTCGCCCGCCCGGGCACGGATGCCAGCTGGAAGCGGGCGAGGTTGTAACCCGCGACGGCGAGCAGCAGGTGCGCGCCGCCCTTCAGCACAAACAGGTCCGCGTGAGTGCCAACGATGAGCACGATCGCAATCGCCCGCAGCGCGGCCGGCGTCTCGACGCGGACGAGGCTCCCGAAACGGGGACGGATGCGGGGACGGGCAACGACTTTTGGAGCTTCCGTGGCCTGCGCTGCGGCGTCCGCAACCGACTCGCCCTCCGCGGCATCCGTCGCGAATGCCGCCAGCTCGCGAACGCTGAGGGCGGGCCAGTCCCGTGGCAGGGCGCCGAGCATTGCCTCGAGCCGCAGCGACACCTCGATGTAGCTGAGCGAGTCGCCGCCGAGCCCGGCGAACGAGTCGTCGAGTCCCACCTCGGGACGGGAGAGCAGCGTCGACAGGAGATCGCGAATTGCTTCCGGTGAAACCCGCGCACCGCGGGCGGCGCCCGTTCCCAGGCCTTGGCTCGGCGTTGCGGCGGCACGATCCTGCAGCCCAGCGAATCGCACGAGCGCCGCGGTGTCGGGCTTGCCGCTCGAGGTGCGCGGAAACTGCTCCACCGCGTACGCGCCGATGGCGTGCATCGGCACACCGACGAGCGCAGCGGCGCGCTCGCGGGCGCGCCGGGCCGTGCGATCCGAGGTGGCGAAGAGGAACAACCGTTCATCCGCGCTCGCGACTCGCACCTCGATCCCCTCGTCGGCGAGAAGGCGCTCGACCCGGTCAAGATCCACCCGCAACCCGAAAATCTTGACGAAGCGGTTCAGCCGGCCGGCGATCTCGTACAGTCCATCGTCGCGGCGGCGCCCGAGGTCCCCTGTCCGCAGCTCGTGCACGGTTCGACCGAGTTCGAAATCCGCCGGGCTCTCGGCATAGCCGAGCATCACGTTCGGCCCCTCGTAGACGAGCTCCCCCACTTCCCCGTCCGGAGCATCCGTGCCGCCCGCGTCGATGCGCAGACGGCCGCCCGGAATCGGTCGCCCGATGGCCCCGGCCGAGGCGGTGACGAGTTCAGGAGGCAGGTAGGCCATCCGCGCTGTGGCTTCCGTCTGGCCGTACATGACGAACAGGTCGAATCCGCGTTCGGCACCGAGGCGGGCGAAGCGGCGAGTCAGTTCGGGCGCGAGTCGGCCGCCTGCCTGGGTCAGGTAGCGCAGGCTGGGCACGGAGCGTTCGGCGAAGCCGCTCGCCTCGAGAGTCTCAAAGGTGTAGGGAACACCGGCAAAGGACGTGATTCGATGGGCAGCTGCCTGCTGCCAGAACGCTTCGTCGGTGACCGACAACTCCGTGAGCATGAGGCTCGCACCGGCAAGTAGATGACTGTTCACCACGGACAGGCCGTAGCAGTATTGCAGGGGCAAGGTCGTCGCCGCGCGATCGCCCGGTTCGAGGCGCAGGTACTCGGCGATGGATGCAGCGTTACTCCGAATGTTGTCGAAAGAGAGCCGAACGAGCTTCGGCGACCCGGTCGACCCTGACGTGCTCCCGAGCACGGCCAGCTCAGGGTGGAACGTGTGCCGGCTACCCGCATTGCGTTCCTCAAGCGTCCACCCCTGTGGGCCGTAGTGGGCGACGACATCCGGGCTGAACCGCTCGATGAACGCGGCTTTGTGCGCCAGGCTCGCCTCGTCCTCGCCGCCGGATACGAATAACACAGGGTGCCCGCCCTCGAGTGCGGCGAGATAGGTGACGATCGGATCGACGGCGTTGGCCGCGGCGATCATCACAAGGCGTCGGGTCTCGCCGAGCTGCACAGCGCGCTCGCGGATGAGCATCTCAAGTTCGGAGTAGCTGATCGTCACGCCATCGGCGACGAGTGCCGTGGCGTCGGGTCTGCCACCGAGGAGGGAAAGACCGCGGTCAGAGGCGATCGAGAGCATGGGTAAGTTGATACTTTCGGCGTGAGAGGAGATGAGCCGGAATCGGCTTAGGTAAGCATAACCTAACCGCACTCCCCCGCTGGCAACCCGAGGGCTCTGTGCATCCTTCACCTTGTGCGGTGCGCCGCAAGGCATCGGCATGGCCGCGATCACCCGGTGGGCGAAAGTGCGGGGCGCGGCGCTAGGCCAAGCCTCCATCCGACGCGAAAACCTCGCTCAATATCTGCCAGGCAGCTCTCCGCACATACACGGGCAGTTCGTCGTAGGGCACGAGGCGCCGAACGACGGCTCCGCCGTTCACCGGAGTACCGGTGAACGCATCAACCCAGTCGCCTTCGGGCAGGTACACCTCCCACTCGGCAGCGTCCGGTTCGAGTACCGGGGCGACAAGGATGTCGTCACCGAGCATCCACTGGAGCGGGTATTGCCACACCTTTTCGTCCGTCGGCCAATCGAAATACAACGCCCGCATCAGGGGCATACCAGATTCGATCGACAGCCTCGCTTGTTCTGCGAGGTACGGCACGAGGCGTTCCCGGAGCTTCACCCAGCGCCGGAACACGGGAAGGACTCGCTCGTCACCTGTTCGTTCGGCGATGTTCCACGGCGTGCGGTCGTGCGACGGAGTGCGGTGGTGATTGAACTCGGAGTGGTATTGCATGATCGGCACGAAGGCGGCGGCCGCAGCGGACCGAAGGTAGAGGTCCGCGGTCGGAACATCTCCGCTGAAGCCGGCGAAATCCCAGCCCCAATACAGGATGCCGCCGGCCGAGGCTGACAGCCCGGCGAACATCGACCATCGGAACGCATCCCAGGTGGAGTTCTCGTCGCCCGCCCAGAACGCACCATGCGGCTGGCTTCCGGTGAATCCCGCCCGGCTGAACGTCACCGGCGCTTTGCCTGCCGACGACAACAGGTCCCCGTATGCCTTCGCATACGCGCCCGGGAACAAACTGTTCTTTTCGTCCCCATGGCCGCCGTCGAGGTAGCGCAGGTCGCGGCCCCAGGCGTGCTCGCCACCGTCCGTCTTGAACCCGTCGATTCCGACCTCTTCGACGAGGTAGCGGCGCTTCTCGGTCCACCAGGCAGCTGCGCGGGAATCGGTGAGATCAGGCATGAGGCCGAGCGGGAACCACCAGCCTCGGTTCCGGTACGGCCGGAGGGTGCCGTCCGGTGCGACCTCCTTGATCAGAACGTCCTCACGAAGTGCGGCCGCGGCATCCGCTTTGACCTGACCGGCCGGGTGTGGCCGCATCTTGATGAGCGGAATCTGCCACAGGTGCACCCGGATGTCACGTTCGTGCAGTTCGTCGACCATCCCCTGAGGGTCTGGCCAGGCACCATCCTCCGGGAACGTAAAGTCGCGCAGTCGGCGGGGTTCGCCGTCAGCGGCGTCGTGGGTAATGGCATCCCGCCAGGTTGTGAAGGTGCTCTCGTCGCTCCACGCTTCGATGACGACCGACCCGACCGGTACGTCGTGGTCGCGGTGCGCGTCCATCTGGCGCATCACCGCGCTCTGCGTGTTCCATTCGTTGCCGCTGGCCCACAGCCGGAAGACCCAGTCCGGTAGCTCAGTTGCCCGGCCCACCTCGGTCAGGTGCTGGTCGAGAACGGATGCCGGTGAGCCGGCATAGAAGGCAATCTCGAGCGTTCCGCCTGGTTCCGTTTCGGCTTCGATCCAGAGCAGGTCGGGATCTGAGGCCGCGATGTCGAACCACACCCGGCGCGAGGTGCGCACGTGGAATCCCCAGCCCGATCCCCCGACCACGTGGGCGAACGGCATGGGCAGATACGTCTTCCGTTCCGCGCCCTGGTTCTTGTACTGCTCGAACACGATGGAGTCGAGCTGCGTCCCACGGTGATCGAGAGCGTCGTATCGTTCACCGAACCCGGAGACGTGCTCCCCAGCGAGAAGCGGCAGGGCGAACCGGATCCGCCTCGTGGCGCTGCCATCGTCGAGGACGGAAATGCTGCCGGGCACGACCCGATCCGTCCCGACGCTTACGAGCAGACCCGACGTGTCCGGTCGCCAGACGGAAACCCGGAAGTCGAACCAACGCGTTCTCTCCCCGGCGCCGACGAACCGGTAACGGTACTTCTCGCCGGCTTCGAGCTGGTCGAGCGTGACCTGCCAGCCGCCGGCTGCGCGCGCCAGCCGGGCCTGCGCGGAGGCGAGATGTCCCCCATCCACGCTCTGGCCGCGAGACATGCTGACCACCGGCGTCAGCGCCAGCGTCGACGTGCCCGAGGGGCCCACGAGCTCCACCGACACGTCGTCGATGCCGGGAGACGTGCGGACACCGAGCGTGACGGGTTCTCCGGCGACGGGGTCGACGGGGTGGCGTTGCTCGGTGTCGACCGAGTACGGGTGGCCGGAGCCGAACGGGCGGTGGCGGATCATCGAAGAACTCCCGGCGTGATGCCGAGTTCGACGGCAAGTCGGATGTACATGGCGTGGCTCCAGAGAAGTGGTGTGGCTACGGTGCCCCATCGACTCACCCATTCATCCGTGAAGGCAGGATCGAGCAGATGGTCGTCGACCTGCTCAGGCATGAAGCCGCTACCGGTGACGGTCCCTGCGGCCCAGACCAATTGGGCGCGGGCGCGTTCGGGATCGCCCGCGGCGGCGAAGGCAAGGCCGAGCATGCAGCTGAGCAGCGGCCACTGTCCGCCACCGTAGAAGGTGTCAGCCTGGAAGCGGTGCACGCCACCGTCGACATTGAGCGCTTCGTCCACGCGGGCGATGGTTGCCAGCCCGAGTGCGCTGCGTGCCGGGACATGTCCCAGCGGGGAGATCAAGGCGGCGAGGCTGCCGTCGACGTCGGAGGTGCCCAGCCATTTGGTGAGGTGCCCATCAGTAATCCCGCGGCGTCGTACGGTTTCGGTGATGGCTGTGGTCGCCGCCTCTGTTGCGGCGACCTGTTCGGGCTCGAGGATTCCAGATTCCCCGGCTGCACTGAGCCCGGCGGCGATGCAGCCGAGCGTAGACACGTGGATGTGTTCGCTGTGTTCCTCCCACCAGTCGAAGCAGGGCCGATCCCAGGAACTCGCGAGGTAGTCGACGGTGAGCCCGATGGCCGGCTGCCACCGTTCCAGGGGTATTCCGTGCCGGTGGGCGTGTTCCGTTACGGCCCAGAGCCAGGTGCCGTAACCGTCGAGTTGAAAGTCCCACCAGGCGTCGTTGCCAGCGGACCCGTCGAATCGGAACCGGGTCGGCAGCATCTCGGCGTCAGGAAGCGGAGCACCCTTCTGGGCGGCCGCGACGATGCGTTCGATGGATTCCCGGTGGGTAAGCACAACGCCGGAGCACCAGTCGAAGAAACGCGTCGCAGACTCGACTCCGCCGAACGCGGACACTCCGTCGGCGATGAACGCTCCGTCGCGGAACCAGGAGTAGTCGCGGTACGCGGAGAACTCTGGGCTGGCTGGGTACGCGCCGGACGAATCCTGCAGAGAGACGATGAGTTCGAAGCTTGACGTGGCCAGGTCCGCGAGGACCGCGTTGTCGACGTGGGTAGTGGATCGGGGCATGGAACGGGCACTCCTGTGGTCGGGGCCGCGGAATGAAGAACCGCGAGGGGAAGGATGGCGGATGCCGGGGCCCTCGCCCCGGCATCCGAATCGGAACTATCCGCCGATCGCGGCGTTGATGCGTTCCTCCGCGCTGGCGATCGCATCCTCGACAGTCTTGCGACCGGCCTGTGCTTCGACCAGCTCCTCGGTCATGATGTCCTGCATCTCGGCCTGGCCTTCGGCGACAACAGGCGGGAGCGCGATGCCCTCGAGGGAGTCGAAGACGGCCTGCCGGTTGGCCGGGCTGTCCTTTTCCAGGTAGGTCGCGAGCGCGGCTTCATCGGAGACCGGTGGAAGCTCCCAACCTGATTCCAGCCGGGCGTCAACCATGGTCGATGACGACGTCAGGAATTCGGCCCACTTGGCTGCGGCCTCGACATGCTCGGAGTCTGCGGAAACACCCACGGCGTTCGAGAAGACCGCACTGGCCTGTTCAGCGTTGCCGGGCTCGACAGCGATGTCCCAGGCGAACGGCGCATCAGCGAACGCGCCGAACATCCAGATCCCGGTGTGCAGCATGGCGAGTTTGCCGTCCTTGAACAGGTTGGTGTCGAAGTCGGCGGTCCCCTGCCCGTCTTCGATCGTCGGCATCACTGTGCCGCTCTTGCCGACGAGCCATTCAGCCGCCTCGATGCCTTCCGGAGTGTTGAAGGCGACGGCGGTGCCGTCGTCGTTCAGGAAGGACCCGCCGTTCTGAGCCAGCACCTTGTAGTACTCGTAGAAGCTGACCGGCTGGTGGCTTCCCCAGACACCGGCGCCTGCATCTGTCAGTTTCTCTGCGGCAGCCTGCTCGTCTGCCCAGGTCCAGTCGGCGGTGGGGTATTCGACGCCGGCCGCGTCGAACAGGTCGGCGTTGTAGAACATGACGACGGTTGAGAATGAGCTGGGCAGCGCGTACTGAGTGCCGTCGGCCTGGTACGACTCGACCAGGGACGGATCGTACGCATCGGGGTTCTCCACCGGAATCTCGGCGAGGACGCCGTTGGCCTGGTACGACGCGAAGTTGGCGTATTCGATGTCGAACACGTCGGCGACGGTCCCTGCAGCGAGGTCGGTCTGGAGAGCCGTTCCGTAGTCGGCGTATGGAAGCGTCGTGACGTCGATCGTGACCTCGGGGTTCTCCTTTTCGAATGCCTTGACGATAGCGGCGAGGTTTTCCTCGTTGCCGTCGTTGCTGATGAAGTTCGAGTAGGTGATGGTGACGTCACCGTCTCCCCCGGCTGGGGTGTCTCCGGCCGCACTGCAACCGGAGAGGACGAGCAGGGCGCTCCCTGCGAGGCCAACGCTGGCCAATATTTTGCTGTTCATGTGACTGCTATCTCCTTTGATACCGGTGTTCAAGGTGGTTGGTACGGGGCTCGTGGATCATTTGATCCCTGAGTTGGCGACGCCCTGGATGACGTATTTCTGGGCGAAAATGTAGAGCGCAAGCATCGGGAGGACACTGACGACCGAACCCGCCATGACGACGTCCCACTGGGTCGTGTACTGGCCTTGCAAACCCGCCAGCGCAATCGGCAGGGTCTGCAGTTCCGGCTTCCGCAACACGACGAGCGGCCAAAGGAAGCTATTCCAGCTGCCCATGAAGGCAAACACAGTGAGCGTGGCGAGAGCCGGACGAATATTGGGGAGCATGATGAGCGCGAAGATACGGAAGTGACCGGCGCCGTCGAGCGTCGCTGCCTCATCGAGTTCCGGCGGAACCTGATTCATCGCCTGGCGAAGCAGGAAGATGCCGAACACGCTCGCACATGTCGGGAGGAGGGCACCGAGGTAGGTATTGAGGAGTCCGAACGCTTTCAACTCCACGAACAGCGGCACGATGAGCACCTGTAACGGGATCATCATGGTGGCCAGATACACGCCGAAGACAGCCGTCCGTCCACGGAACGGCAGTCGGCTGAAGGCATACGCCGCTGTTGCGCTCGTAAACAGTTGGACAAGGGTCGTCACCGCGGCGAGGAAGAGGCTGTTGAGGATGACCCGAGCAAACGGCCGTTCCGTGAACAGCCGTTGATACGCCTCGAGAGACGGGTCGGTCGGCACGATCGACGGTGCCGAAGTGAGGCTCGCGCCCGGGGTGATCGACGTGATGATCGTCCAGAAGAAGGGGAAGAACATCACCAGTGCGCCGAGAATGATCACGACATGAAGCAGCACGGCTCGCGTCGAGAAGCGTGTGTCATTCATAGGTGACCCACCGTTTCTGGCCGATGATCTGAACCACGGTCACGCCGAGAACGACAGCGAACAACATCCAGCTGAGTGCGGATGCTTCACCCGCGGCCCCGTAACGGAAGGTGAGGTCGTAGATCTGTTGTACGACGACCTGACTGGAGCCAGCGGGCCCACCACCCGTCATTGCGTACACCTGGTCGAACACCTGGAATCCGTTGATGAGGGAGATGACGAAGACGAAGAATGTGCTGGGACTGAGGAGCGGGAGGGTGATGCTCCAGAGGCGACGCCACGCCCCGGCTCCGTCCATTCGAGCGGCGTCGTACATATCTGGATTGATCGCTTGAAGTCCTGCGAGCAAGATCACCATCACGAATCCGAGGTCTTTCCACGCGGATGCGAGGATGATCGACGGCATCGCCCAGGTCGGATCTGTCCACCACCCTGGGCCGGCAATTCCGAACCACGCGAGAACGGTATTGACGACTCCGGTCGACGGGTTGAGCAGCCACCGCCACACGAGAGCGACGACGATCCAGCTCGTGATCACCGGCAGGAAGTAGACGCCACGCAGGAGCGATCGCCCTTTCAGCTTCGCGTTCAATGCCAGAGCAAGGGCGAGGCCACCCAGGTACACGAGGGGAAGGTACCCGACGATGTAGTAGAGGGTGTGCAGGAAAACCTCACCGGTGGCTGGATCGGTGAACAGCGAGGCGTAGTTGTCGAGTCCGACCCATTCCATCGGGGCGAGGAGGTTCCACTCGTGCAGACTGATCCATGCGGCCGCAACCATCGGCCCGAGGACGAACAGGACGAGCGGGACCGCGCTCGGTAGGAGGAATGCGAGCACGACGAGTGTGTGGCGACCGCGCGCACGGGAGACGCGACGGACCGGTCGAGAAGACCTCGTACTAACTTCCTCGCCGGTCACGAGAACCGTCGCGGACATCAGGCTACTCCCCTGGACTGTTCCACGAGGCGTTTCCGGACGAGGCTGCCCTGGTTGCCTGCGACACCGTCGGCATCGAAGGGAGTCGCGAGCACCAGCGCTGCCGCTCCCTGCGCCCAGCTTTCGTCCTGCCACGTTTCGACGGTGACGGGGATGCTGCGCCGGCTGGAGATGAGGTGCGACCGGAAGGCGGGCTCGAAGCCGATCGACCAGTGGTCCCAGGCTGCCGTTCCCTCGCCGAGCACGACGACCGCTTCGGGGTCGAGCGTGTGGACCACACCGGCGAGCGTGCGGCCGAGAAGTTCACCTGCGTCGCTGAAGATTCGTGCAGCGTTGGTCTCGCCGCGATCGGCTGCGTCGCGGAGTGCTGCGATGCCGGCACTGACGGGAATGATGCCCGCGTCGCGTGCCGTTCGCAACAGCGCCGCTTCGCCGATGACCGCCTCCAGGCATCCGCTGTTCCCGCAGGTGCAGGCAGGGCCGTCCACGGCAACGGCAATGTGGCCGAGTTCGCCCGAGCCGCCGCGCGAGCCCCGGAGGACCGTGCCGTCGATGACGATGCCACCGCCGATTCCCGTGCCGATGGTGACGACGAGAAAGTTATCGTGCGACCGGCCGATCCCGTAGAGACGCTCGGCGACGGCAAGCGCGTTGACGTTGTTCTCAACAATGACGGGGAGGCTGAGTTCCCGCCGGAGCTCCGTGCCGATCGGCACCTGGTTCCACGTGAGTTGGGTGGAGTCAACGAGTCCGTTTTCCTGGCTGTCGACAGAGCCGGGCACTCCGACGCCGATGCCGAGCAGCGGTGCGTCGCTCCCCCCGGCGATGAAGTGCCGCAGCAGAACGACGAGGTCAGAAAGCATCGTCGATGCGGATGCGTCGAACGTTTCGCTTGCAGACCGCGTCACCGAGCCGTCGATGCCCACTTCGACGAACGCGACGTGATCGGCGACGACTTTCACGCCGATGGCTCGTCCCGCGGTTGACACCAGCCCAAGCATCCGCCCCGGGCGGCCGCCTTGGGACGGCGAGTTCTCCAGTTCAACCAGAAGTCCGTCGCTGAGCAGATCTTTCGTGAGAGACGTCATCAGCGCGGGCGAAACATTGAGGCTGCGTGCCAGATCGGCTCGGGAGGCATGGCCGTGAGCACCGAGATGAGCGAGCACGGCAGAACGATTGACGTCGGTACGCGGCGATGGGCGAAGCATCATTGATTACCCTTACTTTAGAACTAAATGAACTCTAGAACTAAGTTCGGATAGGTGTCAACAACCAATGAGGATCTCGGGCGCCGTCCCACGTCCCGAATGACCGCTTACCACTGTGGTGCTCAACAACGGGCGCTGTTCAACGGCTCCCACAATCCATACTGGCCTTGCAGTTGAAGATCGATGTCGAGGACGAAGCACCCGGTGGCCGCGCTCATCTTCGTGGTGTTCACTTCCTCCGGAGCCGACGCCGCAATACGCACCAGGCCTGTGATGTGGCTGCCCTCCTGGGCAACATCCTCGACGGCAACGCTTATAGATGTGTCCGCCGAGGACAAACGCGCTTTCTTGATCACGGCGACCACGGCGTCCGCATCGAGAGATTCGTGCCGCGGTTGACTGCCGTCATCGTTGTGAAACAGCAGCCATCTGACATCTTGATTGAGGCTGCTAGCGCCGAGCTGCACCTCCCAGACAGCAGCCGCGTCTCGAGTCCATGAAGCCACCTCGGTTGTTGGTGACCGTGCCGCAAGAGGGTGAGGGCAGTCGAATGGCGCGGATGTGACCGTGTCGCCCGCCCGCTCTATCGACGCGCACGCTGTGCCCACCACTAACTCCTCGGCAGTGAATCCCCGATCGGGATCAGGGTCGAAAGGACCCGGCCCTGGGCCAGGCACATCGATCCTCCACAGAGCGATCCGGGCACGATCGATGGATGAGTCGATGACGCGATAGACCTCTCCTGACGACGTGAAGCGTGCACGCAAGTCGGCGCTCGGTTCATTGAACTCGCGCAGATCGGCCATCGTTGCAACCTCGCTGAACTCAGCGATCTTGGGAATGGACTCGCGGAGCTCGGCGGAAACCTCTGCCCGCGCATCGCATCCGCTCAAAAGCGCTGCCAGGGCGATCCCGCCCAGCGCAACGCTGACAGCGCGGAGCGACATCAATGGGCCGAGCGGCCGGTGTCGCTCATCGCTTCCACCACCCTTTTCTTCTGCTCGGGAGCCGATTCGGCGTATCCGAGACGATCTCGTTGACAACAGCGGTCGCTCTTTCATTATCTTCGTCCTTGCCCATCGAACATCAATGAGCGCGCCGACATCTGACAGCAAGCCCGGACCCCCGGGCGTTCCCCTAACCGATCTCTCACTTGCCCAGCTGAAACGTGCCGCGGGCGCTCATCGCTGTCGATATCGAAGTGGTCCTGGCGGCCAGCGAAAGCGCAACCTTCTCTTGACCGCCTCATCCCCTGTACTCACGTGCACGCGTGATCACGTTGGAGCGTAGCAGGGGCATCAGAGTCGAATTGCCGGAACCGCTCTTGCCGACAATCGCTACCGTGTCGCTGTTCATGATTCTGTCTTTCGAGGAGGTGAGGTGCCGAGCAGATTGTTCCACTCAGGGACTTACTGTGTTGACTTATGCCGTAAGCGCAGGATATCTACATGGTAAGGTTCGTCAACTGCCAAGGCATAGGAGATATGAATGAGAGCACAGCGTAAGGAAGCGTCCGCATCCAGGGTTCGTTTGAATCGTGATCGGGTGATCGCCGCAGCGATCGTTCTGGCCGATAAAGTCGGGCTCGACGGGCTCACCATGCGTCGGCTCGGCGAGGATCTGGGCGTCGAAGCGATGTCGATCTACAACCACGTTGCGAACAAGGACGATCTGGTCAACGGCATGGTTGACGCCATCTTCGGCGAGATTGAGCTGCCTTCACACAGCGATGATTGGAAGACGGCCATCCGCAAGCGCTCGATCTCGTTCCGCGCGGTGCTCGCCGAGCATCCCTGGGCGAGCAGCGCACGAGACTCCGGAGTCAACCCGGGGCCGTCAACCTTGCGACATCACGACCGGGTGATCGGCACGTTCCGTAACGGTGGATTCTCACTCGAGATGGCCGCGCACGCCATCTCCGCCGTCGACAGCTACATCTATGGCTTCGCCCTGCAAGAGAAAAGCCTGCCGTTCACCACCCCCGAGGAAACCGAGGCGATGGCGCACCTCATGCTGGCTCAACTGCCGACGAAGGATTACCCGTACCTTGCAGAGCTGACCAGAGATCATGTCCTCAAGCCGGGATATTTTTACGGCGATGAGTTCCTGTTCGGACTGGACATCCTGCTCGACGGGCTCGAACAGAAGCGCGAGAACCTTCCCGTCTAGGTCGACGTCGG
>NZ_JBKJWH010000042.1:0-2593 GCF_046716805.1 Mycetocola sp.
GTCTCCGGATCCATGAGGATCGAGTCGACATCGCGATCGAAGTCTCCCCGGTATCCGTCGAGGATCTCGTAGCCATCTCTGTCGATGTCGCCCCAGTACACGACCACCGGCGCGTCTCGGATCCAGGGGAACGACGCCAGCGTCTTGCCGCCCTTGCCAACACCCTCGACAGAGATGCCGCCGGCGAGGGGCGGGAAGTGGATGGCTGTGTCCTTGTTCTCGGAGATGACGACGACCTCAGGGCGATAGGCAGGCGCGAAGGTATCGCCTACGGTGGCCGAGTCGTGGACGCGCGCACCGATTGCTCTGTATTCCGGGTCGAGGTAGGTGAAGTGAATGCGGGGCGGGTGCGCGGGCAGGAAGCCAAGGTCGGCAAGACCCGTGAGCGCCTGCACCCCGGGCCTGTGTGACTGAAGCCACTTTGCGTGCACGCCGGGGATCGGGACTTGCCGCGGGGTGACGCCGTGCGCGGCACGGGCCGGGTCCTCGAGGTACCAGTCGGCGACGACAAGGAGCAACTCGAAGTCGACAGCCGAGTATGTGTCGACGAGCCGTAAAGTGCGGCCGAGGTCGACCACGTGGGGGTAGCGCTCGCGCAGAATGACGAGCTGCGCGCGGGCCCGCTCTAGTCGGTCGGGCCAGTCACCGGCAACGATCGCGACGGCGTGATCTATGGATCCCACTCGTGCGTGAGTCGGGACGGCCTGCACGGTGCCGCCCTTTGCCTTGCGGTTCTCCCACTCGAGCAGAACGCCGGTTTGTCTGGTCCAGTCCTGCAACTCGACCGTCCACGCAAGTATCGGCGCGTAGTCGTCATGCAGGGCGGCGGGGGCCGGGCGCCCCAGGGGGAACGCGTGCGGGAATACGGTATCCCCGCCGACCAGGGCTATGTGCCACTTCTCGCTCAGTCGGCGGCGGATGTCCGCAATGACGGCGTCAGGTGTCTTCATGCGTCCTCTCCTGGGTCAGGCACGTCGAGCAGATCGGCGACGTAGGAGTACCCGCGTTCGTTCTTGGTGACAGTGAGGAGCAGGTCCATGTGGGGCTCAAGCGCCGTCACCTTGTCGAGCGGCGCCCCTATGACAAGCTGGAATCCAAGGTCCTGCCATGCCCTGACGGCCCGGCCGGCGAACTCGCTATCAGACTTCACGAACCCCTCATCGAGGAACACCGGCGCGAACCGGGGCCGGGAGCGCGATTCGTCGCCGAGCTGGTAGCGCAGTGCCGAGCCGACGATGAATGCGACGAGTTCCTGCGTCTCCCCGCCGGACTTACCGCCCAGGGAGTCGTAGCTGGCGATCTCGCGACGATTCTCGTCGAGACAAACCGCGGTTATGACGACGTGCTGGCGCACATCGAGGTACCGATCGCGTTGCGACGTGGAGGACTTGGTGTGTCCTTCGGGGACGCGCAGGCGGGTCATGAAATCACGAAGCTTCTTGAACCGGGTCTCGACCTGCTGGTCCGTGAGCTCGTGCGCGAGGCCTGACGAGAGTTCGCGGAGGCCTCGGCGGAAAGCGCTCAACTCGGCGCTCTGCAGGCGGCGGAGGCTGATCTGCAGGATACCCTTGCCGCCGAACGGAAGCGTCTCAAGGATCCGGTTTATTGGTTCGAGACGGTCTTCAATGTCCTCGAGGGCGGTGTCGAACGCGTCGTTGAGGCGCAGCAGGTCGTCGCTGGACCAAGCGGCGAATTCCCGCCGCCACCGGTCTCGGCGCTCATGCAACCCCTCGGACTGGATCCGGTCAAGGATCTCGCGATAACCGTCTGCAGAGGCGACTGTGGAGCCGAGATTGTGCTCCGTCCAGCGGCTCTTGTACGCCTCGAACATGCTCTCCATCGCGTTCGTCGCGCTGTTGGCGCCTCGGCGTGCGGACTCGATCTCCTCCTTGAGACGCTTGCGCAAGGCACGCATGTTCGTCGGGAACGAGTCCAGGCTCGTGGCATCCCAATTGCCAGCGAACAGGTTGTCTAGGTAGACCTGCTGGGCCTCGGTGACGGTGGCGGTCTGCGCGTTGACGATCTCGTTCACACCGTCCTGGGCGCTGTCCTGCCCGGTGACGAGATCACTGTGGCGCTTCTCCAGCTTGTCCAGGCCGTCCTGGGCGAGTACCTTGTCCCTGTTGGCTTGCTTCAACAACGGCTTGATGCGTTCTTCGTCGGCCTGCAGAGCATCCAGGATCGTGTTGGCCGCGCGGAGTCGGGTAATCTCGTCCTCGAGTTCGCTGATGCGCCGTTCGATGCCGAGATAGTCAATACCGTCCCAGACGGCGTCCTGGACGTAGACGTGCGCCTCCTTCTGCAGGCGGAGATCGGTCGTGCGTGCCCGCACTTGGTCGATCCGCTTGCGCACCAAGGCGATCGGCGGTTCGAGCTCGGCCAGCAGCCTGTCTATGTCCGCGAGTCGACGCTCGTTGGAGAAGCCGATGATGTCGCCGTCTCCGGACTCCCCATGAGCGCCCTTGTCACCGTTACGGGTCTGCCCGGAAGGGGTTACTCGTGGTTCGCGGCCGTCAAGTGAGGCTGTGTCGGAAACGCAGAGGTGGTCGACGGCCGCGTCGGCTACCCGGTCCTGGACCCAGCGTGAGAAGGG
>NZ_JBKJWH010000043.1:0-6745 GCF_046716805.1 Mycetocola sp.
GCGGGTGACAGCGCCACCGTCCACCCTCCGCGAGGTGTTCCAGCACTACAGCCGCTCACTCCTGCCCTGGTTGACGGTGCGTGATAACGTCGAACTGGCGCAGCGCTACCAGAACATATCGCGACAGCAGCGGGAATCGGCAACCGCAGATGCACTCGACTCGGTGGGATTGTCAGGGCATGTCGACAAGAAGCCCTGGCAGCTGTCCGGCGGGATGCAGCAGCGAGTCGCGATAGCGCGTGCCCTTGCATACCAACCCAAACTTCTGCTCATGGACGAGCCCTTCGCATCCGTCGACGCCCAGACTCGCGCTGAACTGGAGGACCTGACACTCCAGTTGTGGTCCGACCGAAAGATGACAATCGCCTTCGTGACGCACGATATCGACGAGTCGATCTATCTCGGAAACCGGATCGTCGTGCTGTCACGCACGCCGACAGTCATCCGACAGACGATCGATGTGGAACTGCCTTGGCCGCGTGACCAGCTGGCCTCCAAAGCCAGGCCTGAGTTCGGCCGGCTTCGGGAAGAGGTCTTCGCCGCTCTCGGACGCTCAGTGACCCCAGTCGGATGAGCTCGACCAACTGCTCGACACTGAGAGAGCAACCGGTGAACAGGCTCCAATTGTCCTTGGCGTGCGGCGAGTACGAGATCCTCCGTGCCCTCGCCGATGGCGACGTGAGGCCGGACGGTATCGATCTGACGGTACTCAACCATGACAAGGAACGCATCTTTCGCCTCGACCGCCGCAATGAGTGCGACGTGGCTGAGTTCAACATCGTGCAGTACCTGAAAGCCCGGGACGCAGGCGAACCCCTCGTCGCGCTGCCCGTGTTCCCTCATCGCAGATTCCGGCACGGGTCGATCTTTGTCAACACCGAGGCCGGGATCACCGGGCCGGACGACCTCCGCGGGAAGGCGATGGGAATCGGCGGATTCGAGCCGGCCGCAGCCGTCTGGATCCGCGGCATCCTGCGAGACCAATACGGTATCGGTCACGACGAGATCGACTGGCAGGACGTCTATGGGCGTCTCGGCCGCCTTCCCGATGGCCAGCGTGAAGCGTTGAAACCGGGGCAGACGGCGACTCGTCAGAGTATCGACGAACTGGTGCTTGACGGCACACTGGCGGGAATCGCATCGGCTTACATCCCTCAGGCATTCGTGAAGGGCGACCCTCGGATCGGACGACTCTTCCCGGACTATGCGGCGGTCGAGCGCGACTACTTCCAAACCTTCGGAATCTTTCCAACGATGCACGTCCTGACCATCAAAAGTGACATCGTCGAAAAGCACCCTTGGGTACCTGCGAGCCTCTTTCAGGCTTTCACCCTGGCGAAAAAGGTCGCTCTCGACCGCCTCCACGATCCTCGCTACCTGCCGCTCGCGTTCCTGCAAAGCGTGCAGGAAGAGCAGGCCCAGTTGCTGGGAGAAGATCCGTGGGCGTACGGGTTGACATCCTCGAACCGTCTGGCCGTTGACGCGGTCAACCGCTATTGCCTCGAACTCGGGCTCATCACAGATCTCCTCAGCCTCGATGATTTGTTCATTGAGACGGATGACTATTCGGGCGCGAAGCTGATCTGATGAAGGACGCTGATCTGATGAAGAGAGAAGAAATTTCATGAGCGAACGAACCGCCTTGATCGTCGGCGGCGGAATTGGCGGGCTCAGTGCCGCATTGGCGCTGCGGCGAGTGGGATATCGCGTGACCGTAATCGAGCAGGCCCGCCAACTCACAGAAGTCGGTGCGGGCATCGGGATGAACCCGAACGCGGTGGGCGCACTCACAGCCCTGGGTTTACATGACCGCTTGCAGGCAACAGTCGTCCAGCCTCGCTGGTCGATCCGCCGTCGGTGGGAGGACGGATCCGAACTGATCCGGGTCGATCTCGAAGCCGCGCGGGAACGCTTCTCCTACCCATTCTGGTTCATGCACCGTGGCGACCTGCAGACTGCACTCGTCGACGCCGCTGTGGACTCCTCGGGCCTCGGC
This sequence comes from Mycetocola sp., assembly GCF_046716805.1. Lineage (GTDB taxonomy): Bacteria > Actinomycetota > Actinomycetes > Actinomycetales > Microbacteriaceae > Mycetocola_A. The sequence goes on from NZ_JBKJWH010000043.1 coordinate 1,997, forward strand.
ACGCCCGTAGTGATCAAGGTCGGCGTCAGGATGACGGGATTCGACCCCGATCGACGTGTGGTCACGACCGAGGCGTCTGGAGAATTCAGCGCTGACGTCATCATCGGCGCAGACGGGATCGCCTCCCGCACGCGGGCGGAGTTGTTCTACGGTGGCGACCCGGAATACAGCGGCCAAACCATCTATCGATCACAAATCCCGCTTGAGTCGCTGTCCGGTGATGCTGAATTGGAGAAGCTCGCGTCCGGGTCGAACTTTGAGACCTGGCTGGGTCCCGGTGGTCATATCGTGCACTGCACCTTCAGGTCTGGCACTGTGTTCAACTTCACCGGGAGCTTCGACGCACCCGCGATCGGAGGGGGCGTGCGCACGGCTGCCGCGAGCCGTGAGGCCTTGGCGGCGCACATTGAGGGCTGGTATCCGGCGCTTCATCGAATTCTCGACCGCGCTCCGTCGCTGTACCGGTATGACCTGTACCTCATCCCGGCGCTCGAACGCTGGACCGAATCGAACCTTGCGTTGATAGGCGACGCTGCCCACCCGATGATGCCGTACCTCGGCCAAGGCGCAGCGCAGGCCATAGAGGACGCCGAATGCCTGGCCGCTGCACTGGACGGTGTTCCGGTAGAGGGCATCCCCGAAGCCCTGCGTGCGTACGAGTCGGTACGCCGGCCCCGGGCGACGAAGGTACAGAGCGTCTCGCAGGGTAACGGTCGCATCTTCCACCTCCCGGACGGACCCGAACAACGCGAGCGGGATGCCGCGATTGCGCGGGGGGCCAGCGACTGGGACATAACCGCATGGTTGTGGGAGTACCAGTCTCCCGCGACCACGATGGCCCGCTGATCTTTCTCGACCGAATCCGCCGCCACCGAGTGGCATCAACGAAGGAGTATGTACATGACTGGAAGATTTGAAGGGCGACGGGTTGTCGTCGTCGGAAGCGGTTTCGGGATAGACGGTGTCGAAGATATCGGTCGCGCGTCGGCCGTGGCCTTCGCGGCCGAGGGCGCAGAGGTTGCGATCATCCAGGTGAGCCAGGAGTCGGCCGACGAGTGTGTGAACCAAATCACGGATGCAGGGGGCATCGTGCGGTCGTTCGTGAACGATCCACGCGACCTGACCCAGATCCAGCGCATCGCTGACGAGATTGCGGCCGATTGGACCTCGATCGATGTCCTGGTCACGCACCACTTCGCGACGGTGTACGGAGGCATTGACAACACGACTGTCGAAGCCTTCGAAGAGACGGTGCGGGTGAACCTGTCCGGTGCTTTCGTGGCCACGAAGGCTTTCCTCCCTGCGCTGCGGGCGTCGTCGTTCCACGCCGCAATCGTGCACGCAGGATCCATTGACGGAACCCTGGGTAATCCGAACATCCCCGCTTATTCGGCATCGAAGGGTGGCGTACACGCACTCATCCACTGCCTGGCCGGCGAGCTGGCGGCAGAGGGCATCCGGGTCAATGGCATCGCACGGGCCGGATCATCGGCCATGCCGCTCCCCGAAGAAGCATTGCGCGAACTGGACCATGCCACGCCGCTCCGGCCAGTGGGTGACCCGGATGAGTACGCCGCCGCAATTTTGTTCCTTGCTTCAGATGCGGCGAGCTACGTGACGGGTGCCATCCTCCCCGTCGACGGCGGCCGGACCGCCGTAACGCCTGCGGTCTCGCCTCGCTACGCCGGGTATGACTCGTGACCTCCGCCCCCTACGCAGAACGGACCCGCTAGATGCGTCTCGCCAATCTCGACGGACGAGCCGTTATCGTGACGGATGACCAACGTGCAACGGATATCGCCGAAGCGTCCCAAGGCGTGTTCGGCCCGGACCTGCCCTCCATCTACGACAGCTGGGATGCATTTCGCCGCTGGGCGCCGTCGATGCCGTCCTCATTGGGAAAGGAATTTGCGCCGGAAGAGCTCGATGCGGTATCGCCCGAACCGAGGCAGGTCTTCGCGGTCGCAATGAACTACCTGGCACATGCCGCGGAGATCGGGATTCCCACACCGGAGTCTCCGAGCGTGTTCACCAAGTTCCCATCCTGTTTGACGGGCCCGTATGGTGAAGTGCCGATCCCCAGCGACAACTGCGATTTCGAGGTAGAACTGGTCGCGGTCATCGGGCGCACGGCCACAGACGTCGACGAAGCGAATGCATGGTCTTATGTGGCAGGTCTGACAATCGGCCAAGACATTTCGGAGCGGTTCATGCAGACCGCTGGCCCTATGCCCCAGTTCAGTCTTTCGAAGTCGTTCCCCCGCTTTGGCCCCGTTGGTCCTTTTGTCGTGACACCCGACGATTTCGACGACCTCTGCAATATCGAAGTCAGATGCACTCTGAACGGAGAGATAGTCCAATCTGCGACTACGGGCGATCTCATCTTCTCTATCCCTAACCTCATCTCACGTCTGTCGCGGAACGTAACGCTGCATCCGGGCGACCTTATTTTCACGGGCACCCCGGCGGGAGTGGGGGTCGGCCGTACGCCGCAGAAATTCCTCAGGGACGGGGACGAGCTGGTGTCCACGATCCGAGGCATCGGCGAAATGAGACAACGTATCGTCGCGGGATAACGCGCGGAATCGCTGGATTGATCGAAGCCTTTGTACCAAGGGAAATACTTACCGGCATTGACCTCAACACGGCGGCGGTCCGTTGAAGGAGGGAGCCGCTCTCGGCTCCCTCCTCGCTTAGTCAGCGAGTGGCTGGCTCAGTCGTTCCAGAGCTTGCTGAGCTCCGCCTGGTATTCCGGTCCGCCGAACCAGTCGCTGGACTCCCATCCGGCCTGTGAGACATCCAGGTCGGCGATGTTGTCGGCCGTGAAGACGCGCGGCTCGACGGTGTACTTGGCCGCATCAAATGAGATTCCCAACAGCGAACGGGCAGCCAGGTCCACCGCGAGCCACTGCACGCGAACGACATCCCATCCGACTGCCCATTTGAGGGCGCCGCCAGCCTTGATGATCTGCAGGTCCGCGAGCGTTGCGGCAGCGACGGCGGCCTTAAGGTCAGTCCGCCCGGCATCCGTTGCGCCCTGGATTGTAGGTGTTGTCTTGGGGAGAGTTCCGGCTGCAGGTAGGTTGCATCCGGGTTCGAAAGCAGCGCGGCGCTCACCTTTGACGGCAGGTTCTGCAGGTCGCTGGTCTTGGTTTCAACCTCGGTTAGCATGCAGTCGGGGCAGAGCTTTTTGTACTGGGCGGCTGCGCCCTGGTCCCACCAGAATTTGGTCCCATCGTGGTGATGACCTTGACTCCGATGATCGTCGCAGTGCCCTTGGAATCCGCGATGATCGCGCTGGATGCGAGGGTTTGGGCGAACACGTTATCAGCGCCGAAGGAGGTGACGTTCTTCGGGCTTCCGTCGGGCGCCGTCACGTTCACCAGAACGACAGGGATCCCCGTTGCGGCTACCTCGTTGAACCCTTCAATCGCGATCGCGGGGTTGATCGAGTCGATAATCACAGCGGCGAAGCCCTGGGTGAGCACCTGCGTGAAGCAACTGGACAGCGAAGACGGGTTGGCTTGAGCGTCGCACAACTCCGCGCTCATGCCCAGGTCCGCGACCGCGGCCTGCGTTCCCTTGAAGCTCGTTGCGAAATATGGGACCGCGGCGACAGCCGGGATATACATCAACTTCTTTCCCGACAGGGAGCTGGCGTCGCCAAGTGGCTCTGTGGGCCGGAAGGAGTCCACGAGCCCGGTGTACGTGTCCACGAGCGCAGCAGCTTCCGTGACTCCCGTCGGGCTCGCGCCTGACGATGAGGGCTGTGGTGCTGGGTCGACCGTCGTTGCACACGATGCGACGAGAAGAGTCGTCGTGATGACGCCTCCGATCGCGGCCATACGGAACCACGTTGTTCTGTGCTTTGCCATTTCGTACCTTTCTTGGTTGCACCGCCTGATGCAGGGCGACAGTGCGGGATGCGGTCGCCGCGGACGCGGCGGGGTTCTATGGGGTGTGCCGGGATGTTGGCGCGGCGCACCGGTTCAGTCACGTGTTGCGCGCCGTCGGACGAGGGTGGAGAGGGTCACGGCGACGATGAGGGTGGCGCCGTAGAACACGCTGCTGATCCACCCGCTGTATCCAATGATCTGCAGCCCGAGGATGCCCGTGGCGAGGAAGTAGACGGCGACGAGCGTTCCGAATGGATTGAACTCGCCCGGCTGAACGACGGCGGTACCGAGGAAGACCGCTGAAAAGGCCGGGAGCAGGTACGTTCCGGAACTGGACGGATCGAAGCCACCGAGGTTGGCCACGAGGAGCACCCCTCCCAGGCCACAGAGGAGACCGGCAGTCGTGTAGGAGCCGATCCGGATCGCCTGCACGCGAACTCCCGCGAGTCGAGCCACCTCGGGATTAGTGCCGACGAATTTCATGTGGCGTCCAAGCGGCGTGAACGTGAGCACATAGAAGATGATGACGGCGATGACGAGTCCGAAATAGAACGAGATCGGCAGTCCCAGCACCACGGTGTTCGCGATGCGGGCGAACTCGCTTCCGAGCCCGTTCACCGTGTTCAGGTTGGAGATCAGCAGAGCGATCCCGAGGAGCAGGGTCGCCTGCCCAGGGTGATCACGATGGGGTTGATCCTGAGTTTGACGATGACAAGTCCGTTCACCAGCCCGACCAGCGTCGATGACAGCACCGCGATCAGGACGGCGATCGGGATCGGGACACCGTGCAGCACGGTGAGCACGGGGACTACCGTCGCGGCGAGCCCCAGGTTCGACGCGACGGACAGGTCGA
>NZ_JBKJWH010000044.1:0-5312 GCF_046716805.1 Mycetocola sp.
AACTACCGACGGGTTGTCTTGTAGGTGGAGCCGGACGGCGTCTTCTACAAGTCCATAGCCCTCTGCAAAACCGATTCTGGGGTCGAAGATGCGACGCTGAAACGCAGCAGCGAAGATCGTCCCGGCGATGTCCACAAGCGCTCCGTAGTGGTCGCCGTCGTGATTGCCAGTTGCAACCTCCCAGCGGCGGAACGCCGAAAGCATCTCTGCGAAGCGAGGTGCGTCCACCCGTCGCTCCCGAACCAATCGGCGAAACTTTCGTTCGGCACGCAAGGAATCGTTGTTCACGCGCTGCTGAGACGCTGGGCCAACTCCCGGTGCGATCCAAAGCTTGTGGCGAAGGCAGACGTTGCCGTCGAGGTGTGGATACTGACGAACAGCAGACTCGTCGCCAACGCACAGCTTGCACGCATAGCGTTCATGCAACCCAGTGGCGCAGCGGCTACACGAACTTCCGTCGCAGTGCTCCAGGCCGGCCGCATTCGCACGTACGAAATGACCCCGGGTTAGCCCCCCGCGAATTTCAGCCAAGACTTCCCGAGCTGTCACTCGATCAGCCACACCCGCCCGGACGAGCGCGTTGACGTTCTTCCTCTCCTCCTCTGCCGGAAGAAAGTTAGCTCCATAGAGCCGCCGAAGATAGTTTTCTGCTGTTTCCCGGTCGGCCGGACGAACTCGAATCGGCAGCGGGCGTTCGAAGTCAGGCAGCATTTGCTTTCACCTTCCTTCGGGGCGCCGAGGGAGCGACCGAAGGCTGTTCGCGTTCGGCGTTCTGAGCTCGAAGATCCAGCGGGATTGAGGCAAGACGTTCTTCCGTGATGGTTTCGGTCTCCGTACCGGATCCCTCGAGAATGATGAGTTGGGCTGAACTGACAAGGAGGCGTGAGAGCGAGCCAATCGCACCTTGAGTTCGGTTGTAGAGATAGGCGGAGAGGCTGTTGAGTGTGCCTTCAGGGTGGTTGAAGAGGCACATCTCACGTTCGAAGGCGCGGATGAGCCCGCGCCACCTCTTCTTGTCGTCCGCAGTTGCCATCGAGTAGGACTCGAGTAGCACTGGGGAGAATCGTGAGGCGATTTGCTGGCCAGTCGCACCTGCCAGCACGTCGCTCCGGTGGATGTTTATTCCCGAATAGACAAAGGTGGCTGGCACGCTATTCGACAACCCTTTGAGCACGTTCGCGGTTTCTTGGGACCCCGCAGATTTTGCAACTAGGTTATGGAACTCATCGACAACCACGAACCGCGTGCCTGCTTTGTTGAGAATTTGAACAACCGCCTGTGTCCGCTGCTCGAGGGTCCAGTTCTTGATGCCATCCACACCGAGGAATTCCAGAAACCTTCCCATCATGGCCTTTCCCGACGAGGTAGGCGGCACTTCCACGTATACGACCGGGAGCCGGTTCTGCTCACTCCAGTTCGGGTTCTCAGCGATGTACTGGGCGAAGACCTCTCGCATCGCAGTCAATGCAGCTGTCGTCTTGCCCATTGCCGAGTAGCCGGAGAGCATTACCCCGCCACGCCCGATAGTTCGCGTTCGGTTCCTTAACGCTGTAAGGCGCATCTGACTCGAGACATCCTTAAGATCATGTGTTGCGATTGTGAAGTCGCTGCTCAGGTGGTCCAGACGGCGCCTGTTGAACGCGTCGCGTTCGACCCGCGCCATCGCGAGGTACTCACCGATCGTCGGCATGCTGGGAGCCGTGGAAGGAGGATTGGTCAGGTGCTTGTAGAGGCCCTCAATGTTGTCGAGGCGGCCGGCGGCGTCATCTGTGAACAGCCTCATGAGGTCGATTCCATTCCGAACCAGCCGCCGGGCGCGTGGGGTGCGAACTCTTCGAAGTCCTCATCCTCGTCCTCGATCGTTGCGGTGTCGGTCGTGGAGGCGCCGGCGGCCACCACAGTAAGCTCCGGAAGCTTGAAACCGCTCTTTTCGACGTGACTCTTCGCGACGTTGATCCGGTAGAGTTCCTTTTCCTCAGCGGCTTGCTGAGCTTTCGCCGCCCGCAGAAGATCCGAAGTTACACGGCCGCTGTTCGACGGCGAATAGGCAGCGAGTCGCTCGAGCCAGTCCAGACCGTGTTCCCGAATTTCTTTACTGAATGGCTTGCGGAACGCGTCGCGATCCTGCCATCGACAGGTGATCCAGGTTTCGTCATCGGGATCCTTCACCCATACGGCGGCAGGGTTGTTCGGATCCCACGACACGTCCCAGGCGAGAGAGCTTCCGCTAGGTCCCTTGAGCCCTCGCCACGGGTTCAGCCTGGATGAGTCGTACTGACGGCGTTTGAACTCGATCCCATCGGCCTGAAGGGTGCGGTTCACCTTGGGCAGCAGCCCGATGTAGTCGTCGGCCGTCAGCGGGACCGGAACGAACCCCGTGACGTCGAACATCGCGCCATACATGGAGTTCGGGGTGTGCTTCACCCCGGGGTGGAGTGGATCGCGCAGCCCCTCGTGAGGTGTGTTCTGCCACACCTGCTCGACCCAACGATCGAACAACTCGGTGAGGGTGAAAATGTCGAGCAGGTCATCCTTCTCCGGGTGCTTTCCTCTCAAGCTCACGTCGCCCCCGAGGAATCCAGGCAGGTGCTGGCAGAACATGGTTTTGATCGATCCGAAGGTCCGCTCCACGATTCCTTTGTCCGTAGGTGTGTAGACAGAGGACTCGGTGAGGCTGATGCCGAAGCGCTCGCACGCTTCGCGGAAGTTCTTCGACACGAAGTCGGAACCGTTATCGGTGAGGATTCGCTGCGGAACGATGAAAGGGCGCGCCGTGTTGTAGTTCGGTCGATCGTGCACATCGACCAACTTCGCCCAGGGCAGCTCCGGCAATTCGAACTCGGCGAAGTAGTCTCCATGGGGTCGAGAAGCACGCGGGACCAAACACTGCCCGAGCAGCATGGCGTGGTCGACGGAACGCGCCGTGAACAGCAAGCTATGCGCAATGATGCTCCGGGTCGCTTTGTCTACCATGATCGTAAGGGTCGGTCGAAGCGCCTCTCCACGATCGCCCCGCACCAATAGGTCGAGTGGGGTGGTGTCAATCTGCACCTCGCTGCCAGGCAGCAGCGGCGGTCTGGCGCGGAACTTCCGCTTCGGCGAGTTCGCGGCCGTGCGTCGATTGACCGCGCTACCGAGGGTGTATCGCCCCCGGTCGAGCTGCTCGACGTACCGCCGGAGAGTACTCTTGCTGGGCACTTCCAATCCCGCCCCGGGGTACCGCTTTGCGAGTTCGATCGCCAGCCGCTCGCTCAGCCTGTCGAGAGTTCCCGTTGACTCGTCCTTTTCACGCTCCATCACAGCAACCAGCGCCTCGATAACACGCTCATCTGCGCGCGAAAGAGGCTTTTCGCTGCGAGTGGTTCGCCGGTCGGCAAGGCCGGCGACCCCGTGAGTCTCATAGCTTGCTCGCTTGCGTTTGAGACTGGCCATCGACATCGGGATGCCGCAGGACGACAACTCTTCGGTTTTCGCTCTCATCTTCTGGGTGACCGAGCCACCGACGGCGTAGACGGCTCGGGGCTCGCCGCCTGGCAGAAGCGGGGTTCCATGGAGGAGTTCTTCGAGGTGAGCCGCTAGGAAGACCATTTCTTTCGTCACCGTTACATCGCTGCGGACATGGATGACCTTCTGATCGCGTTCGTGGGTCGGAACTTCCACGAGACGAGCGCTCAGCTCGGTGTGCACGAGCGTCGTGTATTCGTTGGTGTGGGTATTGCGAAGCTTGTAGAGGCCCCCAGCGGATTCAACGAACTCGTAGACGCCGTCGACGAGTGTGATGTTGGTGCCGAGCTGAATGCGGCGAATGGTGTTTGACATTTTTAGTTGCTCCAAAGGGTTGTGGTATTGCTCAGTGGGATTGTGGTGTCGAAGAGGATGCGGCGTTGCCACATCAGGTTGTAGAGGGTGTGGATGTGGGCAGCCGGTCCACGAAGGTCGAGGCGACGCGTCGTGTCGATCAGGCTTCGGGGTTCCGCGAGGAACTCGAGAAATCGCTCGGCTATTTCGGCATTTGGGCGGTACCGCGGGTGCCGGGAACCACTGATCACTTCCAAGTTGTGCCGCTGGACGGTAGCAAGACCGGTGAGAACCTCGTAGTCCCACCCAATCCGTGCACAGAGCTTCTCCGTTTTCGCGAAGGTGGCGGCGACCTCTTCTGTGATGCGCGCGAGGGGTCTCACGTCGTACATCACCCTGCTGCCGTCGGCCAGCAGGGCGAAGAAGTCGGGATAGTGGGCTGTGCCGTCCTCGAAGATAATGTGCATCGGTTGAGCGCCGATCACCTTCAGATCGCGCTGGTGGTCCAGCCACATGAGCGAGTAGTACTCGGCCATGGACTCGTGCCAAACATGCTTTCCGGTTGCGGCGCACCAATAGCGGCCCTCGTAGTGCTTTCGATGCGGATACTTTGAGGGCTGCCTTGTAATACCAGCCGCATAAAATTCGATCGCTCGAGCACCGGCGTCCGCAGGAACCGACATGGTGTTCTGATCGGCGTCAAGCCAGGTGATGAGGGTGTGGCCCGGCAGGACGGACACGTTCCGGAAAGGGTGGGGTTTCATTCTTTTGTTCACACCCTGCCTATGCGGGGCCACCTCTTGCCTGGTGCCAAAAAAGAGCAGTTTCGAGGTGCCTAGCGATAATTTGAGTTCTACTCGCCCAATATGCGACGCTGAAGTATGGGCAAACCAAAGTACGTCCCTCGCGAATGGGCGATAGATCCAGAGCTCTTTGGACGATCTGCTGCGATTGAATGGAAGCGGCCGACGAACGAGATCGAACTCCGACAGCAGTACGCTGCGCGCATTCAGAATCTCTACGCGACCAGAATCCGGGCCAGGCTGAAATTGCGCAAAATGAAACTCACCGCGTACGCGGCTCGAACTGGAAAAGGGTACGACCGCTTATCGAAAGTGCTGCGCGGAGAAGTTCTCATGAGAATCGAGGACGTCGCCGACGCGGAGTATCTGCTCCAAGGCGGCATCGCCACCGGCCTGCTTGAAGAACTCAACAGGGCGGCAATAGTAACTAAACGGTCCACGTAGGAGGACTGCGAAGCCGGCGTTGGTCCGGAAGACCATCCCACGGGCCGGCCGGATCGCTACATAGCGCATCCATCTGGTAATTATAACTACCATCGGGGTTTGCGCAAGCTTTGATTCCGACCCTTGCGGTCGATTGAAGAAAGCGGTAGTTATAACTACCATGAGCGAGCTATCCGACTTCTCGAACTGGAACGACGTTCCGACCGGGAAGGTTGAATTTGCCGTCGACCTGTCGAATAAGACGCAAGGATCATTCCACCTCATAAC
>NZ_JBKJWH010000045.1:0-53490 GCF_046716805.1 Mycetocola sp.
CCGGGCCCCAAACAATTATTAACCCCCCCTCCCCGGGGGGGGGGGGTGGGCCGGGGGCCCCCCCCCCCCACCACGCTCGCGTGAGCGCTGAATGGAATTCACGCCGGCCGACGGCCGGCAGCCGAAGGGAACACAACATGGACACCAACCGAGACGACGATGCGAACCCTCGCGAGGACGACTCGGGTCACGCCGGAGAAGCAGCTGAACCTGAGCGCATCTTCAAGACGTTCAAGGCGCTCGAGCTGATCCGCGGTTTCACCGACCGAGCGCTCGGCCTTCTGTGCATCGTGCTCTTCGTGGTGCTCGTCGTCGTTGTCACCTGGCAGGTCGTCTCGCGCCAGGTTCTGAACGATCCTGCGCCGTGGACAGAAGAAGCCGCCAGATTTACGTTCGTGATCCTGGCGCTTCTGGGCGCTGCACTGGTCTTCTCAGAGCGCGGCCACATCGCCGTCGAACTGCTGGTGTCCAAGTTTCCGCGAACCGCACAGTTAGCCGTCGCCGTGGCAGTCGAAGTGACGATCATCTTCTTCGCCATCCTGGTATTCGTTGTCGGTGGCTACCGCGTCGCCGAGAACGCCTGGGATCAGCAGATCTCGACCCTGCCGTTCACGGTCGGCCAGGTTTACATGGTGCTGCCGCTCACCGGCCTTCTCATCACCTTCTACTCGATTTACCACCTCATCGCGGTCCTTCTCAACGGAGAACGGCCACTGCCGTCCGTTGAAGAAACCGCGGAAGTGATCTAAGGCGCCTCATGGATACTCTGACAATCACCACAATCGTCCTTCTCGGCGGTATTGCCATCGGCATCGCCCTTGGCCTCCCCGTCGCCGTTGCCATGGGCCTGCCTTCTGCACTCGCCATCGTCATCCTCCTGGGCTGGGAGGGTGCTGCGCTCACGTCAGCCCAACGCGTGTTCTCCGGCAGCAACTCGTTCGCCCTCCTCGCCATACCGTTCTTCATCCTGGCCGGCGGTCTGATGACCAACGGCGGAATCGCGTCGCGCCTCATCGACCTCGCCCAGGTCGTCGCCGGACGGCTTCCGGCCTCACTGGCACAGACGACGGTCGTGGCCAACACCATGTTCGGTGCCGTTTCGGGCGCGTCGGTCGCCTCCGCTGCCGCGGTCGGAACCGTCCTCGCCCCGCCGATGAAGAAGAACGGCTACGACCCGGCTTTCTCCGCCGCTGTCAACGCGGCCGCCTCACCCGCAGGCATGCTGATTCCGCCGAGCAACACGTTCATCGTCTATTCGCTCGTGTCGGGAACGTCCATCGCTGCGCTGTTCATGGCCGGCATCGGTCCCGGCTTGCTCTGGTCTGCCGTCTGCTTCGTCATGGTGGCGTTCTACGCTCGCAAGCACCCGGAGCTCAAAAGCGCCTACCGGCCCACATTCCGGCAGGCGGTCACCGTCTTCCTGCGGGCGCTGCCTGCGCTCGCGCTCATCGTCGTCGTCATCGGCGGCATCCTCAGCGGGTTCTTCACTGCGACGGAATCCGCGGTCATCGCCGTTCTCTACGCGCTCGTTCTCGGTCTCGTCCAGCGCACACTGCCGATCCGCGAATTGCCGAAGGTCATCCTCGACGCCGCGAAGACGACATCGATCGTGATGTTGCTGATCGGTGTGTCCGGGATTCTCGCGTGGGTGCTGTCGTACTCACGCATCCCGGAGACGATCAGCAAGAGCCTCCTGGGATTCACGGACAACCCGGCGATCATCCTCGCCATCATCATGGTCGTGCTTCTTCTCGCTGGCACCATCATGGACCCGACGCCGGCGATCCTGATCTTCACGCCGATCTTCCTGCCGGTCGTGACATCCGTCGGGGTGGACCCGATCCACTTCGGAGCGATGATGGTGTTCAACATGTGTCTCGGCAACATCTCGCCGCCGATCGGCAACAACCTGTTCGTCGCGGCACGCGTCGGGAACGTGAAAATCGAGCCAGTGATCGGCAAAATGATGCCGTTCTTCTGGGCGTTGTGCATCGCGCTGCTGATCGTCACGTACGTTCCGGAACTCTCCACCTGGCTCCCCACGCAGCTGGGATTCATCTCCAAGTAGCGGGAGCGGATTCACTCGTTCCGGACGAAGGCATGCGGTACGCCGCGTGTTTTCGTCCGGAACGAGTGAATTGGTGCTGAGGGAAGCGGGGAGCCTCAGTAGACGAAGCGGAGAGCCAGGGCGCAGCCGATGGTCTGCCCCTCGATCTCGGTATAGTCCAGGAGTTCGCCGGTCGTGACTTCTTCTCGCGCGTCGAAGAGCTCAGCCGCACGTCGGGCCACGAGGGCCGTGTCGACGTCCCCGGTGATGTCGACGGCATTGATGGTGAGGTTGACACCGTACTCGTTCGTGGCCAGCCGGCTGATCCTGGCGATCACCGATTGGACCTCCCGGTCCATGCGCACCTTCTGCGATGCATCCGTGCCGCGTGCGAGAACAAGGACCTGAGCGGGTTGCGCGAGCAGAGGGAGCAGCCGGCGGAGGGTTCCGAACAGCGTCTTGGCGAGATCCTTGCGTGCCGCACGGTCGGCGAGGCTCGCCGCGTCGATCGTCAGGACGACACCGGTCGCCTTGTTTTCGTGCAGAGATGCCGCGCACGCCGAGATCTCGTGAGCCCGGACCGCGTCGACGCCGTGATGCGCGAGTTCCCCGAGGATTGCCTCGAACGTGGAATCGGCATCGCCGAGAACGAGCACGCGATTGGGGGCCGTACCGTAGTCCGCCCGTGAGGACAGACGAGAAGAAACATCCGAGCGCTCGCCATTGACGCTCTCTGTGTCGGGCCATTCGGGCTCGACCAATGCCACGAGCGTTGACGTTTCGCCGGCCGACCTGACTTTTCCGAACACGAGGGACGAGCTTACACACCCCCTATGGGAATGCAAGCGGAGCGCGATACGGATGCCTGGAGGCGGTTCTCAGAGTCCGCTGATCAGTCCGGAAACCGACGCGAGTGCGTTCGGCGTCAGGCTGTAGTACGCCCACGTTCCCCTCTTCTCGCGCTCGAGATACCCGGCGTCGACGAGGACCTTGAGGTGGTGCGAGACGGTCGGCTGGCTGAGGTCGAGTGGTTCCGTGAGCTCGCAGACGCAGGCTTCGGAATCCTCGTGCGACGCAACAAGGGAGAGCAGTCGCAACCGCGCCGGGTCTGCCAGTGCCTTGAGCGACCTCGCGAGTATCTCCGCACCGGCGGCATCCATCGGTTCCCGAGTGATCGGCGTGCAGCACGCAGAGATGTCCGTGACCGGCAGCGACCCGGTTGGCGACATGGGAAACCAACTCTCTGATATTGACAACGGTCGATGTATTGCTCACACTGTATATCGACAAGGATCAATATACTACCCGTCGGTTGAGTGGCGAGAAAGTCGAGAAACTCCGATGAGCATCGCTGAACTGCCCTCCCCGACCGTTCCCGCGTCGCGGAAGCTGGACGGTCTTCCGGTTGTCGTCATCGGCGCGGGTCCCGTCGGTCTCGCCGCCGCCGCGCAGCTGCTTGAACGCGGGGTGCAAACGCTCGTCCTTGAAGCCGGGGAGTCGGCGGGGGCATCCGTTCTCGCCTGGGGTCACACGAGGCTTTTCTCGCCGTGGGAATACCTCGTCGATGAGGCCGCCGGCCGGCTCCTCGACAAAGCGGGCTGGCAGGCGCCCGCAGCGAAGAAGCTGCCGTACGGCAGGGAACTCGTGACAGAGTATCTGCTGCCACTGGCGGCGACCTCGGAGCTGGCCCCGCGCATTTCATACGGCAGCACAGTCACCGATGTGTCCAGGCGAGGCATGGACCGCACCCGCTCCACCGGCCGCGGTTCGACTCCTTTCCTGTTGCGGATCCGCCGCGGCGGCGCCATGGTCGAGCAGTTGGCTCGCGCCGTCATCGACACGTCCGGGACCTACGGCACCCCGAACGGGCTGACCGCCGGCGGCCTGATGCCCACCAACTTCGACAGCGTCCGGCAAAATATCAGCCATGCCCTCCCGGATGTGCTTGGTGCCGATCGGGCTCGATTCGCCGGCAAGCACACCCTTGTTGTCGGAGCGGGCCACTCTGCCGCCAACACGCTTCTGGGGCTCGCCGCACTGGCCAGACAGGACAGCGGTACCACCGTCGGCTGGGCGATCCGCGGCGCAAGCCCCGTCCGTGTCTTCGGCTCGGAGAACGATGAACTTGCGGCCAGGGGGCAGCTGGGAAGCTCCATCCACGAGCTCGTCCGGCAGAGCAGGATCTCGTTGATCGACTCCTTCGAGATCGATGACCTTCACCCGGCTGCCGGGGACCGCGTCGTCGTCGAAGGCCGCCGCCGCGGCGAACCCGTCTCGATCGAGGCCGACCAGGTGGTCAACGCCACCGGTTTCCGCCCTGACCTCGACATGCTGCGGGAGATCCGGTTGTCGCTCGACGAAATCGTAGAGGCGCCTCGAGCTCTCGCGCCGCTGATCGACCCGAACTCGCACAGTTGCGGCACCGTCTACCCGCATGGCGTCGCCGAACTCGCTCATCCCGAACCAAACTTCTTTCTCGCGGGCATGAAGAGCTACGGACGAGCGCCCACGTTCCTCCTTCTGACCGGATACGAGCAGGTTCGCTCGATCGCCGACGAACTCGCCGGGAACCACGGTGCTGCCCGCCGGGTGCAGTTGGTCCTGCCGGAGACGGGCGTCTGCTCCTCGGCATCCGTCGGGGAGTCCGGCTCCGCCTGCTGTAACTAGCAGACGCCCGCCACCCCGGGGGGCGACGCGAACGAGGGCCTGCTTTCGGCGACGCGGGATTTCTGGAACACTTCTGTCATCGTAGAAATCCGCTACGGCGGTGGGGCCGGTTCGGTTCCCTTCTCGGGTGCCGGACGGTTCAGAGAGGGGAGATCCGATGCCGGATCCCAATGTGATCCTCGTCGGGGTCGTGCCACGCCAGCTGACCCCTGTACTGGAGACTGCTGCTGAGTTCGCATCGAAATTCAACGCCATGCTCGTCTGTGCACGAGCCGATCCCAGCCGCTATGTCGTCGAGCGGTTCACGGATGGTCGGTTCACATCGATGCCGATCGACCCGGATCTGGCTGACCTTCGCGTCGAAATCTTCGATGAGTCTCTGCGGGACCGGATCGCTTCGATTCTCGAACCCACCGGCACCCGGTGGAGCGTTCAGCCGCTCGTGGGGGATCCGAGCCACGAACTGGCGGCGCTCGCTGACCGCGTCGACGCACTGATGATCGTCGTCGGAACCCGTGCCCCCGGGTTCCGTGGCACTCTGCAGGAGTTCTTCACCGGCTCCGTCGCCGCTCAACTGGCTCACCGGCAGCACCGGCCGCTCGTCGTCGTGCCCAACCCGGACACGCGCACCAACGCCCCGCCGCCCTGGGAGACCGGGGAGTGAGCGCCGGCCCACCAGCACAGCCTCTCCCGGTTCGACCGCTGCACCTGCAGCCGGCACTTCTCGGACTGGTTCTGCTCGGCGGAACCCTCGGCACCGCTGCTCGAGAGGGCCTGGTTTTGTCCGTGCCGCCGCTCGGGTCCTTCCCCGCAGCGATTCTCTTGATCAATGTCGGTGGCGCCTTCGCGCTCGGCGCCCTGCTCGAGGGTGTCGTCGACGGGGGATCACGAACAGGCTGGGCTCGGAGCATCCGCCTCTTCGCCGGCACCGGATTCCTGGGCGGGTTCACCACCTACAGCGCGCTCGCCTCAGGGACCGACCTGCTGCTGCGTGCCGGCGACGTGGTTCCCGGCATCCTCTACGCCGGAGGCACCCTGCTGCTCGGCCTGTTAGCGGCAGGCGCAGGAGTTGTTGTCGTCGGGTCCGTGCGTCGCCGGGCTGTGGTGGGCAGGGCATGACACCGATCGTCTTCGTGGCGGTGGCGCTCGCCGGAGGGACCGGGGCTGTTGCACGGTTCCTGCTTGACGGGTTCCTGCAGTCGCGAGCTACCTCCTACCCGCTCGGAACCCTTGTCATCAACGTCTCCGGATCATTCCTGCTCGGGCTCGTCACGGGGCTGGCTCTCTCCGCTCTGGTGCCGTCGCCGGTGTTCCTCATTCTCGGATCCGGGTTCCTCGGCGGTTACACGACGTTCAGCACGGCGAGCGTCGAGTCGGTGCGGTTGATCCAGGCGCGCCGCTACGGCGTCGCTCTCGTCAACAGCGTCGGGATGCTGGTTCTCGCTGTGCTCGCCAGTGCAGCCGGGTTCCTGCTCGGCAGTTTTTGAGAGTGCGTCAGGCTGAGGCGCGAGCGGGGCTCGCCGCCGGAACGAACCGGCTCTGCCCCGCCAGATAACGGCCCGCGAAACCAGCCAGCAGCGAGCCGAGCCCGCCGGCGGCGAGATCACCGACCGTGTCGTTGTACCCGACAAAGATCGTCTGATCGATGTAGGTGTGGCCCACCCACTCGACGAGTTCCCACATCACCCCGGCCGCGAGCCCGAACACCGTCGTCAGGGTGACGATCGAACTCAGGAGGACGCTGCTGTTGCCCGAGTCGGCGATCACTCCGCACCTCATCGCGAGGACGTAGATTACCGCAGCGGTCAGACCGTTCAGAACGAAATGGACGAGGATGTCCCAGTAAGCGATGGATTCGTAGAGGTCGAGCAGCGCACTCCACGCGGCCACGAGCACGGTGACGCCGAAGGCGGCGTCGAGCGCCGGGCGGAGGCCGAGAAATCGCGGGACCACGAGACCGAGGATCCCCAGCGCGAAGACCGCGACGTCGACGGCCGACCAGCCGGCGAACGCGACGACGATGCTGAGCACGCCCACGACGCGGACCCCGTCCGCCGCAAGTTCAGCGGGCCCACGAGGAGCCCGCAGGAACGTCTCGATCATTGCCACAGGATATCCCGTTCGCTCAGCGCGGCACCGGTCTCAGAACGTGAGGCGCGCCTGCACCGGCTCATGGTCGGAAGCCGCCGCACCCTGGAACCGCGCAGCGTTGATCCCGACCGCCTCGACAGTCACCGACCCGGTCACCAGGATCCAGTCGATGCGCTTGCCGCCCTGCTTCGGCCGCCGGTACCCCGAATAGGTTCCCCACGCGGGCGTCAGGCGTTCCTCAGCAGCCATCCAGGCGTCACGGAGCGGGCCGCTGGTGAGGATCCGGTACGGGGCCGATCGCACGCCGGCGTTCATGTCGCCGAGAACGATCGCCGGAACATCCGTCGCCTCGACCAGGTCGTTGAGCATCTTCGCCGAGCGGGCACGTGAGGTGCGAGAGAAATGGTCGAAGTGGGCGTTGAGGACCGAAAACCGGATGCCGCTGGCCACGTCGGTGAGGTCGGCGGACACCACGATCCTGGGCAGCATGTTGCCCCACGACCGGGATCCGGCGACGTGCGGGCTGTCGGAGAGTGCCCGTTGCGTCCAGTCGTTGAGGGTCAGACGGCGGGTGTGGAAGAAGATCGCACATTGCTCACCGTCTCCGTCGGCGTTGCGTCCGCGCCCGATCTGGCGGTAGTCGGGCCCGAGCGCCTGGCTGACGAACTCGACCTGGTCGGGCAGCCCCTCCTGAATCGCGAGAAGGGTTGGCATCTCGCGTTGCAGCAGCGTCTGGAGATGCGGTCTCCGACGGGTCCACAGGTCGGGGCTGTGCTGGGTCACGTGAGCCATCCGCCGACGGATGTTGTAGGTCATGACGTGCAGACCCGGCGGCTCCACCGGACCGATCATCGCGGCATCCGTCATGGGTCCAGCGTACGGGCTGGCCGACACCGCCTCACGCTGTGGACTTTTCATGGCGCACACTCAGCGGCGCCGGGCGACAGCCCTCACGACGGCGAAGACCAGGCCGCCGGCCGCGATCCACGGACCCGCGACCAGGATCGGGTCGATCCACTGGTGCTTCAGGTCGGCGCGATTCCTGCCCACCCGGGAGGCATAGCCGTGGCGGGTCAGCTCGCTGCGCACACCGGTCTCGGTGATCGGGTTGTCCGGGCGGAGGCTCACAAAGGAGCGGAGGTGACTCTCCACGGCATCGACCCGGTCGGATGCCAGCAGGATCAGCCAGTGGGCGGCTTGCGCCTCGCTGTACGTGCGGTAGGCGTACCTCCGCATCACCCCTGACAGTCCTTTGAGCGGTGACGAGGTGCCGAAAACCGGCGGGAGGAACTTGTGCTCGATCGATCGCTCCCGAGGCCGCTTCTCGGGCTGGCGTTCGGGGAAGTCCCAGTGCGCACCGGTCGCTCCGGGGTCGAAGCGCTCCCTCGGCACGGCCGGACGGTTCTTCGGGTCGAGGTCGGCACCCCAGCCCGGGATGCGGGCCCGCAGCTCCTCGTTGGACTCGCGTCGTTTCGGCTGCTCGGCGGTGTAGGGCATGTCTGCTCCCTTCGAATACGGCTAAACGGTGGCGCTCGGCACGATGACCGGCTTGATGCAGTCATCGAGCTTGGCCGAGAAGATGTGGTACCCCTCGGCGATGTGCTCGAGAGGAATGCGGTGGGTGACGATGTCGCTCGGCTTCAGGTACCCGCTCTGAATGTGCTGGAACAGTCGCGGCCACTGCCGCTTCACCGGGGCCTGATTCATCCGCAGGGTCAGGCCCTTGTTGAAGGCGTCTCCGAACTTCACGGCGCTGAACATGGGCCCGTACGCGCCCATCACCGAGACGGTGCCGCCCTTTCGCACGGAGTCGATCGCCCAGTTCAGCGCGACCGGCGACCCGCCCTGCAGCTTGAACTTGGCCGACGTCAGGTGCTGGATCACGTTGCCGTCTGCCTCAGCCCCGACCGCGTCGATCGCGACATCCGCGCCCAGGTACCCCGTCGTCTTCTTCATCTCCACGACGATGTCGTCGTATTGGGCGAAGTTGAAGGTTTCAGCATGGGCGAAGCTGCGTGCCTTCTCGAGCCGGTAGTCGAGGTGGTCGATCACGAGAACCCGCCCGGCGCCCATCAGCCAGGCCGATTTCGCGGCGAACAGGCCGACGGGTCCGGCGCCGAAGACGGCGACCGTGTCTCCTTCACCGATATCGCCGAGCTGCGCGCCGAAATACCCGGTCGCGAGGGCATCGGTGCACATGAGCGCGTCCTCGTCGTCCATCCATTCCGGGATTAACGCGGGCCCGACATCCGCGAACGGAACGCGAACGAACTCTGACTGGCCGCCGTCGTACCCGCCGCAGGTGTGCGAATAGCCGTAAATGGCGCCGACGGCAGTGGCGTTCGGGTTGACGTTGTGACAGTTGGAGTAGAGGCCCCTGGCGCAGAAGTAGCAGGAGCCGCAGTAGACATTGAACGGGACCATCACGCGGTCGCCGCGCTTGAGGTTCTGCACCGACGAACCGACATCATCGACGACGCCGATGAACTCGTGGCCAAAGGTCATGCCGACCCGGGTGTCCGGCATCATGCCGTGGTACAGATGCAGGTCCGATCCGCAGATCGCCGCAAGAGTAACCCGGACGATCGCGTCGTTGGGGTGCTGGATGGGCGGGATGTCCTTCTCTTCGACTCGGACCTTGTACGGCCCGCGGTACACCATCGCGCGCATCGCCATCCTCCCGCTGTTCTGTCGTCGTTCCGTTCCGCCGTGAGGGCAAGCGTGGCCGTGCGTCGTGGATGCGACAAGGGGGTTGTGGCGGACCGGGCCCAGACTTATACGGTGGGCAGATGGGCAGTATCTCAATCGGAACATCCGGGTGGAGCTACGACCACTGGGAGCACGTGCTGTACCCGGAGGGGCTGCCGCGATGGCATCGGCTGGCGCACTATGTCGCCCGGTTCGACACCGTTGAGCTGAATGCGAGCTTCTATCGCTGGCCGAGGGATGCCTCGTTCGCCAGCTGGCGCACCCGGCTTCCCGCAGGGTTCAGGCTTTCGGTGAAGGCTCCGCGTGGACTCACGCACGGAAAGAAACTGTACGAACCGGACGCCTGGATCGACCGCATCGCGAGGAGCTGGCACGAACTGGGCGACAAACGGGCGGTGCTGCTCGTGCAGTTGCCGCCCGGAATGGTGCGTGATGATGCCAGGCTCGACTACTTCCTCGGCCGCGTTCCGGACTGGATCCCGGTGGCCGTTGAGTTCAGGCACGCGAGCTGGAACGACGAGGCGGTGTTCCGCCTGCTCGAGGCGCACGGCGCCGGGTATTGCGTCATGAGCGGGGCGAACCTTCCGTGCATCCTGCGGGTCACCTCCCCGGTTGCGTACGTGCGCATGCACGGTCCGGATCACGACCACCTCTACGGCGGTTCGTACTCCGACGACGACCTGCGGTGGTGGGCGGATCGCATCCGCGAGTGGCGCGACAGCGGCACGGATGTCTACGTCTATTTCAACAACGACGGCGGCGGCAATGCGGTGAGAAACGCCGACACCTTGCGGGCTCTGGTGACCTGACGATCCGGATGGAGGAGAAATGATGGCAACGACGTTTACGGTTGGCGACCATGTGCGCTGGAACTCGGAGGGTGGTGAGGTCGATGGGCGCATCACGAAGGTGCACACCACAGACGTAGAGTTCAAGGGCCGTACCCGCCGGTGTAGCCCTGAGGACCCCCAATACGAAGTCACCAGTGACAAGACCGGGCACGACGCCATGCACAAGGGGAGTGCGCTGACGAAAATCTGACCGTTCGAGGTGTTCATCGACGAGCGGCTCCGCCCCGGTTACGACGAGCGGCTCCGCCCCGATTACTCAGTCGAGACTTGCGCTTCGGGTGCCTCGGTAGGCTGAGTCGCATGAGTCGGTTCGGGCCTCTCGAAGCGCGCGGCAGTTCCCTCGTTCTCGGGGACCGCGGCGGTCATCATGCCGAATTGACGGCATCCGCTCGTGACAATTGCCGGCGGTGGAACCGTGCTGATGCCACTCACTCGACACCACGCGGGCGATGAGTGATGCCCACCGCCGACAACGAACGGATCGCTGCGGAGATCCGCGCCCTTCTCGACCGCGCCGTGGAGCGGCTGAGCGCGGCGGGTGCGCGCACTGAGGCGCTCGCCGAGTACGTTCCCGAGCACCGGGTTCTGCTTGTTCCGCGTCCGGCGGTGCTGCGGTCGAGAGGGCGCGTCTGGCGACTCGGCGTATTCCTCCTCGGCGAGGACGGCACGCTGTACGAGACGGGGCAAGCCACTCGTGCGCTGGAGCCGGGGCGCCCGGGCTACCAATCCCAGTCAGCGGAGCAGCGCCGCGCGTACCGCGCCGCGGCATCCCGGGGGCGATTCCCGCACGGCGACACCGTCAACTTCGATGCGGCGCCCGTGGCGCTCGACGTCGATGAGCTTCGGACGTCGCCCAGCCGCCTGTTCCTCGACGGCGATCGGCCGCGAGTGCGCTGGAACGCCACCGCCGGCGATGCGGAAGCTGTCGACCTGGCGTCGTACCTCGACGATCGGGTCGAGCTGCTGGCGGAGCCGCCCGCCGGGGCGTGAAGGGGGGGTCGGCGGGTGGCGGTGAGCTGGGGCCGCTTGAGATCCTCTCCGAGAAATCGAGGATCGCCCTTCAGGCGCGGATGAGCTTCGCCGCGTTCCAGCCACGCAAGCACTGGCTGAACGGCCACCTCGTTCTCATGAGGCGGGCGGAGCATCCGCTCATCACGCGGGTACAGGAATCTCGCCGCGGAACGTCGTGCACGCGTTCCGGCTGACCAACCCAGAGCAGCTCGATCCGGCGTTTCTGGAGCTCCTGCACGAGGCCTACGACGTCGGCTTGCAACATCATCGCTCGAGGCCCGGAGTCGAATAGGCTGTATCGCCTAGCGCGCCGCCCATCGGAGTTCGGTGCCGCGCATCCCACCCACCCCTTCTGATCGGCGACGCCTGTGTCCACTTCCTTGAACGCCCCAAACGCTAAGGCCGCATCCCCCGCTTTTCCGTGGATCGGCCTGCTCACGCTCGCCGGCGCCATCTTCGTGTCGGTGACAAGCGAATTCCTGCCGACCGGACTGCTGCCCGAGATGGCCGCCGAGCTGGATGTCAGCCTGTCGACGGCGGGGTTGCTCGTCACCGTCTTCGCAGGCACCGTTGTGGTCGCCACAACACCGCTCGCGGCGCTCACCAGAAAGTACTCGCGCAAGGGCCTCGTCTTTGTCGTCCTGCTCGTCGTCGCCCTGGCCAACGTGCTCGCCGCGATCGCCCCGACGTACGAGATCCTCGTCGGCGCCCGCATCCTGGGCGGGCTCGCGCACGGATTGTTCTGGGCGGTCGTTGCGGCGTATTCCGCCCATCTCGTGCCGAAGCACCAGCTCGGCAAGGCGGTCGCGATCACCTCGGGCGGAGCGTCCGCAGCTTTCGTGCTCGGTGTCCCGGTTGGGACGGCGCTCGGGCACGCCCTCGGCTGGAGGGTGGCCTTCGGCGTGATCGCGGCGATCGTCGTGCTCCTGGCACTCGCCGTGGTGAAGTACCTTCCGCCGGTTGACCACCACGTGCCGGTCAAGACCGGCGAGATCCGCGTGCCGATGTACAAGGACCGCAGCATGCGCGGAGTGGTGCTCCTCTGCGTCGTGATCATGATCCTGCTCACGGGCCAGAACACGTATTACACCTACATCGCACCGTGGCTGATCGAAGCCGCCGGCTTCCCAGAGACTTCGGTCGCCTTCCTCCTCTTCCTCTTCGGCGGCGCGGGTGCGATCGGGCTCGTGCTCGCCGGCTTCGCCTCCGACCGATTCCCCAGACGTGGTTTCGCACTCGCCCTGATCGCCGTCATGGCTTCGGTGTTCGTCCTCGCCGCCTGGTCGGCGAACACCGTCGTGGTTGTCGTCGCGTTCGTGGTCTGGGGGGTCGCGTTCGGCGGGATCCCCGCCATGCTCCAGACCCGGATGCTTCACACCGCGTCGTTCCGGACGCGCGACCTTGCTGCCGCGCTGCAGACCACCGCGTTTAACATCGGTATCGGCGGAGGCGCCTTGCTCGGCGGTGTCCTGCTGGATCGAAGCGGCATCCAGTCGCTTCCGATCGCCCTGATCATTTTCCTCGCAATCGGCCTTACCCTGATGGTCGGCACCGATGCGTTGCGATCCGCTCGGGCTCGACGCCTCCAGCACTGACAGAGAAGGACACCATGGGCCACTCCCACGCTCACGAGAACCATGACACGTCACCCGAGGCGGTGGCCACGCGCCGACGCGCGAACCGGCTGCTCGCCGCCATTCTGATCCCGATCACTCTGGCCACGATCGTCGGGATGTTCCTCCTGTGGCCGTCCGGCACCAGCAGCGACGTAGAAGTCGGTAACCCGTACTCGGCCGCGCAGGGCGCAAGTTTCCAGATCGGTACCGTCGAGCGTACGAGCCTCGCCCCATGCCTGTACCCGTCCACAGAGGCGAGTGTCGACCAGAAATGCATTGTCACGCATCTGGCGCCGGACCGGGGAGGCGCTGCCGTCGCCGTCGAAGTGCCCCCGGAGGTCAGTCGGGAAGCCGACGTGAACATCGGTGACCGAATCCGTTTCCTCGACCTGGGGTCCAGCGCGGGTGAGGGAGCCCAAACCCGCTACTCATTCATCGATTTCGTTCGGACCGTCCCGATGGCCCTGCTCGCAGCGGTCTACGCGTTCGTCGTGGTCCTCGTCGCGCGATGGCGCGGCTTCCGTGCCCTTCTGGGGCTGGCCGGTGCATACGCTGTCGTTGCCTATTTCATTATTCCGGGGCTCGTCGAGGGCTCGTCGCCGATGCTGCTCGGGCTCGTGGGTTCGAGCGTGATCATGATCGGGGTGCTCTATTTCGCCCATGGGTTTTCGGCTCGGACCTCGACGGCGCTGCTGGGGACGATCTTCGGTCTCGTCACCACGTCGCTTATCGCGGCGTGGGCGACAGGGGCGGCGCACCTCACCGGACTGAACGACGATGCCGACTACACCCTCTCCTATGCCAGCGGATCGATCTCGCTCTCCGGGATCCTCGTTTGTGGCCTGATCATTTCGGGCCTGGGGGTGCTCAACGATGTGACCATCACCCAGTCGTCGGCCGTGTGGGAGATGCACGAACTGGCCCCCGAGTCGAGCGCCAGGCGCCTGTTCGCAGGAGCCATGCGGGTGGGACGTGATCACATTGCTTCAACGGTGTACACGATTGTTTTTGCCTACGCGGGCGCCGCCCTCCCACTGCTCATCCTGCTTTCGCTGCAGGACCGGCCCTTCGTCGACACGATCAGCAGCGGTGAACTGGCCGAGGAGATTGTGCGCACCCTCGTCGGGTCGATCGGGCTTGTTCTCGCCATCCCGGTCACGACGGGGATCGCTGTGCTCGTCGTGAAAGCGGTGGGCACGAGAGGTGTGGTTTCCACCGCTGAACCGAGAAGGCCGGTCGTCGACGCGACGGACGAGCCCACCGGTTCACGCGCGCTCGCCGAAGAAGGCTTTCCCGCGGCAGATGTGCCGATCACCAGGCGGGTTCTGCGCCGGGAGGCTGCCGTGGAGGGGCGGGCCCCGTCTGGTTCCTCGGGCTTGGACGGTTAGGACAGCGGAGGTCTCCGGCGGGAGTTCAGGCTCCGCTCGGGGACTTCTTCGAGTCCTGGAGCGGAAAGACCACCTTCTGCACGATGATGATCGCGGATGCGGCAACGGGGATCGCCACGAGCGCCCCCAGCACGCCACCGATGGCGCCACCGGCCACGGCGGCGATCACGACGAGTGCACCGGGCACGGCGACGGCTCGGTTCATGATGCGTGGGCTCAGAACGTAGGCCTCGATCTGCATGTAGATGAGGTAGTAGATGCCGGCGAACAGTGCGGTCACCGGTGAGACGAACAGGCAGATCAGGGTGTTGATGACCGAGGCGGTGAGGGTGCCGACGAGCGGGATGAGCGATCCGAGGAACGCGATCATCGCCAGCAGGAACGGGAGCGGTGCCCCGATGATCGACAGGAAGATGAGGCTCAGGATGCCGTTGAATGCGGCGAGGCTGAGCTGACCGACGACATAGCGGCCGACCGCCCCGGTGATCTCCTCGGTGATCGTCGCAAAGCCGACCCGACGGTACTCGGGCACGAAGCGGTAGGCGACGCCCTTCATCGAGCGCAGTGATGCGAGGAAGTAGAGCGTGAGGATCAGGACGATGATCGCACCGGTCACGCCGCTGGCGACGCCGGCACCGACCGCCGCGAGTCCGCCGCCGATCGCGACGAGGTTCTTCGGGTCGCTGATGAACTCGATGGCGCTGGAGAGAGCATCGCTGATGCTGAGTGATCCCCCGAAGGCACCCTCGAGACCCTTGATGAAGTCGCTCCCCTCGATTTCCCTCTGCACGCGAGGGAAATCGTCGACCAGATTGGATGCTTGTTCGACGAGCACGGGGATCACAGCGAACAGGAGAGCGGCGAAAATTCCGAGCACCGCAAGAACGACAAGGGCGATGGCGACACCGCGCTGGATGCGCTTCTCCAGCCAGGTGACGAGCGGGTCAAGCCCGAGGGCCAGGAACAGGGCGAGACCGATATAGATGAGGACGGTGCCCAGCTGGCCGAGGATGCCGCCGATGAGCATCGCGGTGAGCACGCCGAGCCCGCCGACAAGGCCGATGCGGAACGCAGCGATGCTGAAACCAGCTGCCCCGGCACCGCGTTGGACGGCGACGTCCGGTTTGACATCGGTTTGGTTGATCTCGGCTGTCTGTTTTCTCTTGCGCATGGTCCCCACACCCTCGTTCGAGCCCGTTGGCTCTCGGCTCACGCCTGCCTAATATCGTGCCGCACGACGCCCCCGCTCTGGTCCGGCTCGCCGCAACGATTCTGGTGGATATAGCCAGGTCAGCCCACGGGCGATGCGGGCCGCAGCATCCGGATCGCCGTCAGGTCGGTTCCCTGGTGCGGTCGCGCATCTCGGATGCCGTCGGGAGTGAAGCCGTTCCGGCGGTAGAAGCGCTGAGGCTCTCTTCGACGGAGCATCCGTTCCCACATTCCGATCCGCCGTGCTTCGGTGGAGTGCTCCCAGAACTCCGGCGGAACGAGTTCCTCGTACGTTTCGACCCAGCACTGCTGGTGGACGCGGCCCCGGTCGGCGGCGTCCTCGAGAGACGGTTCGCGCAGTAATCCGGCCATGAATCACGACGCTACGCCCTCGACGACGGTCATACCACCCGAACTGGGATGGTCCTCTCAGGAAGGATCAAGTACCCTCGGTTGAACCCGAAAGTCAGGCGCGGATCATTTCACCGCCGCCCGCCCTACGAACGTTTGCGTCAGGAAGACCGCGCGGAGCATCCAAAAACGGATGCCGCGGGGCCGATCGCTGCCACGCACGGAGATATTTTTGATGAGTGACGAGACCAGCCGAGAGCCAGACAACGGCAGCGGCGGCGACTCTGCCCTCGACTCGACGACCGCCCTCCCCACCCGCAGGAGCCTGCGCGCTGCTGCCCGCTCGGCCGCCGCAACCGGCGCGCCCGCGGAGGAATCGGCCGTCGTTCCCGTCGAGCAGCAAGCCGCCGTTGAAACACCCGAACCGATCGAGACCGATGACCACGACGAGCCGGCTGAGGCCGCTCAACCCGTCGTAATGGTCGATGTCGAACCGGCCGTCGACCCCGCAACCGCTGCCGTGCCGACGGCCACCATCCCGGTTCCATCCCGCGCTCAGCTGGCGGCGCGGGTGGCAGCCACCCCGGCGCCGGCATCGGTCCGATCCGTCCCCAAGCAATCTCGCTGGAAGTCGATCCGGTCCATGCTGATCGTCGCCATCGCTGTTCCCTCGATCTTCGGCACAGTGGCACTTCCTGCCTACGCCTTCACGTCGGAGGAGGCGGCCTCGGTCGCTCCGATCCACGACACGGGCGCCCAGTCGCTCACCGTGCCGACCTGGACCCGCCCCGCGCTTGCACGAGACGGCTATTCCGCGACATCCGCCGAGGAGCTCCAGGCGGCAGCAGCCGCGAAGGCGGCTGCTGAGGCGGCTGCCGAGGCGGCCAAGCTCGCGGCCAGCCGCCCCAAGGCATCCGACAGCAACGCCAACGCGGACTACTCAGCGTTCGTGGGTGGCGACGGCACCTGGATCCGGCCCGTGGCGGCAGCGATCTCATCGCCTTACGGCCCTCGCGGGCTGATCTGTAACGGCGCCGGCTGCTCCAACTCCTTCCACGACGGCGTCGACTTCGGTGCCAGCTGCGGTACCCCGGTCAAGGCGGTCTCCGCCGGCCGGGTCACCTTCACCGGCTCGGCCGGCGCATACGGACAGCGTGTGATCGTCGACCACGGCGGCGGAGTGGAGTCCATCTACGGACACGTGCAGAGCGGCTCATTCAAGGTCTCCTCCGGCGAGCTGGTCGAAGCGGGCACCATCGTGGCGAACGTCGGCGCTACCGGCGTCGTGAGCGGCTGCCACCTCGACCTCAAGATCCGTATCAATGGCGACTTCACCAACCCGGTGCCGTTCATGGCGGCAAAGGGCGTCAAGCTCTAGTTCGCTCCCGTCTTCGTTGACGACGTGAAGATCGCGACCGCGACTGAGGCCAGCCACCCGGACCTCTGGAACGAGGAGTACTTCGGTTCCCCGCTGCGCGTGCGGGTGAACCTGCACGGCGGCCCGTCGCCGCAGTACTGCGTCTGCCTGCCTCAGCACCCAAGGACTGGACTCAGTCGCTGGACTACCCGTCCCGAGCGTGACGCGATGCGACAGGTTCGCGAGATGGGCGCGTATGTCGGGGTCCATACGCCCTAACATGGTCATCACCCTCGCCGATAGTTGGATAAGACCAACGACGAGGAGTGCTCACGCATGAGCGAAGCCGACATCGCACTCCTGCCCCGCGCAGCGAGTGCACTTACCGACGGGTCCTGGAAGTTGGACGACATGGGTGCAAATGAGCTCTCCGCGCTGATCTGGCGGGAACGGGAGCTGCTCGAACTGCTCGTGTTCAAACTCGAAGTGCAGCAGCTTCTGCTGACCACGGGCAAGACCAGGTGGCTGCACCACGCCACCAACGAAATCGAGCAGGTGGTCGCGAGCCTCCGGGACGTCGGGCTCGCCCGCAGCGTCGAAGTTGCCGCGGTTGCCGAGAACTGGGGGACGAGTGAAGACGCCACGCTCCGCCACCTGGTCGACCACGCGCCCGCCGGCGCCTGGTCCGACATTTTCGCAAGCCACCTGTCGGCTCTGACACAACTCACGGCCGACATCACTGTGCTTCGTGACACCAACGAGCGGATGCTCAGGGCGGCTTCCCGGTCGACCCAGGAGACGCTCGCCCAAACCCCAGCCGACTCGGGCGTCTACAACGCAAGCGGTGCCGCCGACGCTCAGGCCGCCTCCGCCCGCCTTTTCGACAAGGACCTGTGACGCCGACGATGAGCACCTTCAGCGGATTGAACACCGCGTACACCGGACTTGTCGCTGCACGGCAGGGGCTCGACGTCGTCGGCCAGAACATCGCCAACTCGAACACCGTCGGCTACACCAGGCAGCGAATCACGACGAGCGCCGTCGGCGCGCTCGGCTTGGTGGGGCCGCTTGCCACGGCCCAACAGGGAGGCGGTGGGGTCTCAGTCGATTCGATCGCGAGACTCGGCAGCGTCTACCTCGACGCCCGGGTTCGGTCGTCGGCCGGGCTGGCCGGGTACTCCGCCGTTCGGGCCAACATCCTCTCTGACATCGAGTCCTCGCTCCGCGAGCCGGGCGAGAACGGACTCTCTGCCCAGCTGCAGGAGTTCTGGGCATCCTGGCAGGGCCTCTCCAACAACGCCGGCACCCCTGCGGCCGCCGGCATCGTGCTCGAGCAGGCCGGTGTGCTGGTATCGCAGATCGCTCGCGGCTATGACGAGATGGAAGCGAAGTGGGCTCACGCGCGGAGCGAGCTGGGCGGCATGGCCGACGAACTCAACGCTGCGGCCGGCCAGGTCGCCAACCTCAACGTGACGATTCGCTCGACTCTCGCTGCAGGCGGATCCGTCAACGAACTCGTTGACCAGCGCAACGCGCTCACCACCACCATGTCCGCGTTGACGGGTGCGACGGTCGCTGAGCGCCCGGACGGCACGATCGATGTGCTCCTCGCCGGCAACGCGATCGTCTCAGGCGACACCGTTCGGCCGGTCGCCGTCGTTGGGGCCTACCGCCTCGATGGCACGGCGGCTGCGCCCGTGCGGCTCGAGTGGGCCCACCGCCCCGGCAGCTCCGTCGCGTTGA
Organism: Mycetocola sp.; assembly: GCF_046716805.1. Taxonomy (GTDB): domain Bacteria; phylum Actinomycetota; class Actinomycetes; order Actinomycetales; family Microbacteriaceae; genus Mycetocola_A. The sequence continues at coordinate 19,041 of NZ_JBKJWH010000045.1, forward strand.
CCGGCGGCGAGATCGCCGGAGCCGTATCGGTGCTCGCCCCCAGCGACGCCTCGAAGACAGGGGGCGTGATTGCCGAGGCGGCCCAGTCGTACAACGACCTCGCCTCAGCGCTGGCGAGCCAGGTCAACGCCGTCCACCGCAACGGTGTCACGGCGACCGGCGAAACCGGTGTCGACTTCTTCGCCATCGCCCCGACCGTCCCTGCCGCTCGGGGACTGTCGGTCGTGCCGAAAGACGCAAGCGGAATCGCCGCCGCGGCGCCCGATGCCGGTGGGCTCGATGGCTCGATCGCCGATGCCATCTCTCAACTCGGCACAGCCGCAGCATCCCCCGACACGATCTGGACCGGTTTCGTCACCCGCACCGGTGTCGTCGCGCGCACCGAACTGCAGCAGGCCGCCCTTGCCGAGCTCGCGGCGGCATCCGCGTCGAACGCTCAACTGGCGAACGCCTCCGTCGACCTGGACGAGGAGAACGTCAGCCTGGTCATGTTCCAGTCCGCGTATCAGGGCGCTGCCCGCGTGATGACAGCGGTCGACGAAATGCTGGACACCCTCATCAATCGCACCGGAATAGTCGGGAGGTAGATCGTGATCCCACGGGTGACGAACCAGACGATGATGCGCTCAGCGCTGTCCAACCTGCAGTCCAACATGACCCAGATGGCAAAACTGCAGCAGCAGGCGTCGAGCCAGAAACTCATCGGCAGGCCATCTGACGACCCGACGGGCACGGCGAACGCCCTTGCGATCCGCGCTGAGCAGCGGGCCAACGAACAGTACGGTCGTAACATCAGTGACGGCAACGCCTGGCTGACCACCGTGGACTCCGCCCTCTCCAACGCGACAGTTCTCCTGAACAAGATCCGCGACCTCACCGTGAAAGGTGCGAACGACGGCGCGCTCTCTCCAGCGGCGAAAGAAGCCATCGCTGTCGAGCTGGAGAGCCTGCAGTCCGAGCTGCTCAGCGAGGCGAACACCACCTACCTCGGCCGCTCCGTGTTCGCGGGCAACTCCGATGCCGACGCGGCATTCACGTCGGCGTTCGAGTACACCGGCGCTGCCGGTTCGAGCGTCGAGCGCCGGATCAGCTCAGGGACGACCGTGCGGGCGGATGCCGACGGCGCCGCTGTCTTTGGTGTGGGCAGCGAGTCTGTCTTCGCCCTGGTTCAGACCATCGTGAGCGACCTGCGCAGCGGTACCAATATCGGTAGTTCTCTCGCTGCGATCGACGGGCACCGGCAAGCCCTCCTTGGCCAGCACGCCACGGTTGGTGCCCGCCATGCCGAAATTCAGCGGGCCATGGAGGTCAACATGGAAAAATCTGTGTCACTTGAAGCGCAGCGCTCCGAAGTGGAGGATGTCGACCTCGCCAGGATCATCCTCGATCTCCAGGTGCAGCAGGTGTCGTACCAGACCGCCCTCGCCGTCACTGCGCGGGTTCTGCAGCCGACACTGATGGACTTCCTCCGATGAGCGCGCTGAGCTTCCTCGTTCCGCCGCCCGGGCTCGAACCGCTGGTGGATTTCACCCTCGTCGAGACCGATGGCGCGCCCGGCCTGTACTCGCTCACGGCGACCGCAGAGGCTGGGCCTCGGCTGTTCGTCCTCGACGCCGGACTTCACCTCCCGCGGTACCAGCCGACGATCACCGACGCGCAGTGCGAGCTGCTCGGACTCGAGGCTGCCGAGGACGCGTCAGTGCTCGTCGTGATCAACCCGGGTGAGAACGAGGCGACGACCGTGAACCTGATGGCTCCGATCGTCCTCAATCGTGTGACTGGCGGATGCGCCCAGGTCATCCTTGAAGGTCAGGACTGGCCGCTGAAGGCCGAACTCGCGACGGTCGCCAGATAGTTCTGGTTCAGCCGGCGGTTGGTGGCAGGTAGCCCAGCGCAGCCTTGATGCGATCCTCAGCAGATGGGTGAGCCTCCACGGCGGCGCGGTTGGCGTCCGTGACGGCCTGGACGATCTCGTCGCGCTGGATCCTGACGCCCGACGGTGCTTCGATCCCGATCCGGATGCTGTCGCCGCGCGATTCGAGGAAGGTCACGACGACGTCGTCGCCGATGAGGATCCGCTCGCCGGGTTTGCGTGTGAGAACTAGCATCCGCTCAACTATCCCATATCGGCCGCGACGGCCGGGTCGGGGCAGGAGCAAACCCGTCCACCCAGCCGATCGGCAGGTTCAGTTCCTCGACGGTGTCGGGGCTCCCGGTGAGCGCGCTGCCTTCGACGGCCACGGCGTCGACGGGAACGCGAGCGGCGACCGCGTGAACCCAGAGAGCCGTGTCGTCCGGCTTCCTGCCGGCATCCACGGCGAGCCAGACCTGGTCAGGCGAGATGCCCAGGACAAGCTCCTCCCAGTTGGACCGATGCATGGTGCGGCGGTCGAGCCCGAACGCGACGAACACCGGGCTGGCGTTGTGCACGCCGATCGCGCGTGCTCGGACCGCGCTGCGTCGGTCATCGACGCGGACGGTCCCGGGCAGCTCGATCGATCCTGCCACAGCGATCTCGACGGGGGCGGAAGCCGCGGCCATCGAGCGGACCACCGAGAGCGCATCGACGGCCGCACCGATCACAACGATCAGGTCGCCGGGCGCCTGAAGCGGCTGAGGGACGGACGGCTGGCGCCCCAGACGCCGTGGAAGCACGGGGGCATCGGTCGCGAGGTTCGCCGTGAGGTCGTCGAGCACCTGAGCAAACGCCAGAGCGCCTGGCGCAGCGGGTGCCGTGCCGCTCCCGTCGCTGTGCAGCTCGCGTTCCTCGCCGTCGATCGAGTCGAGCAACGCGGCGATGCCCGGAGGGACGGGAGGTGCAGGCCGCACCGGAGTGCGGTCGGGGTCAGGACGCCGGAATCGATTGGGCATCGCCGATCACCCCCACTGTTTCGATGTCGACGTTCGCGGCGCCTGCCTCCTGGTAGGACAGCACGGGAAGGCCGTGAGACTGGCCAGATACCAGGCGCTTGATGGCCGGGCGGAGGGCGGGGGCGCACACCAGCACCGCGGATTGCCCGTTGCCTTCCACCCGGGCGACTGCGCCTTTCAATGAGGCGAAGAGCGATTCGATCCTGCCCTGGTCCAGCAGGATCTGGGTGCCGAACTCGGAGGGGCGCATGGCTTCGAGCATGGACTGCTCGAGGGTGGGGTCGATCATGATCACCCGCAGCGTTCGTCCATCGAGATACTGGCTGGACAGGGCCGGGCCCAGTGACGCTCTGGCGGCTTCGATCAGCCCTTCCGGATCGGTGGAGACCTTCGCACGCAACGAGAGCGCCTCGTAGATCCGCGAGAGGTCGTTGATCGGAACCTGCTCGGCGAGCAATCCCTGCAGCACCCGCTGAATCTCGGCGAGGCTCAGCAGCGAGGGGGTCAGCTCGTCGACAGCCGACGGGTTCACCTGTTTGATGCCGTCGGTGAGGAGTCGCACGTCTTCGCGGGTGAGCAGCCTCGCTGCATTGCTGGTGATGATCGATGACAGGTGCGTGACCACGACCGAGATCCGGTCGATCACCGTCGCGCCGGTCATCTCGGCGCTGTGCCGCATCTCCTGCGGCACCCATTTGCCGACCAGGCCGAAGACCGGCTCGACGGTCGACTGCCCTGGCAGCGCATCGAGGGCGTCCCCCAGGGCGAGCACCCTGCCGGTCGGGGCGAGACCCCTGCCGGCTTCGACTCCGGCGATCCGGATGACATAGGTCGATGCGGGCAGGTCGACGCTGTCCCGAGTCCGCACCGGCGGCACGATGACACCGAGGTCCATGGCGATCGTGCGCCGCAGGGCTCGCACCCGAGCGAGCAGGTCATCGGAAGATCCGGACACCATGCTGACCAGGTCCGGCGCGAGAAGGATCTCCAGCGCGTGCACACGCATCCGCTCCATCAGTTCCTCCGTCGTCTCCGGGCGCGGAGCGTTGTCTTCGTCCTCCGCCAGCTCCGCCGATGCCTTCTTCGCGGCTTCCGAGGCCTTGATTCGCTGCGCGGCGAACAGCAGGAACAGTCCGACGCCGACGAACGGGAGCACCGGCATCCCGGGGATCAGCGCCATCGCGATCGCCGCGCCGCCGGCGATCATCAGGGCATTCCTCGACTGGGACAGCTGGGCGGATGCCGTCGACCCCATGTCCGACTCGGCGTTCGAGCGGGTGACGATCATGCCCGTCGATACCGCCATGAGCAGTGCGGGAATCTGAGTCACGAGGCCGTCGCCGATGGTGAGGAGCGTGTAGGTGCTGACGGCCTCGCCGACCTCCATGCCGTTTTGCAGCATGCCGATCGCGATGCCGCCGACGATGTTGATGAGAATGATGATGATCCCGGCGATCGCGTCGCCCTTGACGAACTTCGACGCGCCATCCATCGCACCGTAGAAGTCGGCCTCAGCCGAGACCTCAGCGCGCCGCTCGCGGGCCTGGATGTCGGTGATCAAGCCGGCGTTGAGATCGGCGTCGATCGCCATCTGCTTGCCCGGCATGGCGTCGAGGGTGAAGCGGGCGCCGACCTCAGCGACCCGCTCGGCGCCCTTGGTGACGACGACGAACTGGATGACGACGAGGATCAGGAAGACGACGGCACCGATCACGATGGATCCGCCGACGGCGACGTGTCCGAACGCCTCGATGACCTGGCCGGCGTAGCCCTCACCGAGGACGAGCCGCGTGGATGCCACGTTGAGGCCGAGCCGGAACAGAGTCGCCACCAGTAGCAGCGAAGGGAACACCGAGAAGTCGAGCGGTTTGCGCACGAACATCGTTGTGAGCAGGATCACGAGCGCGAAGAGGATGTTGACGATGATGAGCACGTCGAGCAGACCGGCTGGAACCGGGACGATGAGCAGCATGAGGATGCCGACGACACCCAGAGGCACGGCGATCTTGGAGAGGTTTCGGTTCACGTCAGGCGCCTCCTGGGCTGAGAACGGGTGGGGTCATCGTGTGCATGCCCCGAGTTGCTCCGCGGCGGCGGAGCGCCATCACGAACATGAGCACTCGGGCGACGGCGTTGTAGAGATCGACGGGAATTTCCTGCCCCAGTTCGCAGGCGGCGTGTAGCGCACGGGCGAGCGGGATGTCCTGCACCAGGGGTACGTCTTTCGCCTCCGCTTCGGCACGGATGCGAGCGGCAATGATGCCGGATCCCTTGGCGACGACGCGGGGCGCCGATTTGCCCGGCTCGTAGGAGAGTGCCACAGCGACGTGGGTCGGGTTCACGAGCACGACGTCCGAGCCGGCGACGGATGCGATCATCCGGTTGCGGCTCATGGCAAGCTGTCGCGAGCGGCGCTGGGACTTGATCAGGGGGTCGCCATCCGAGCTCTTGTTCTCGTCGCGCACCTCCTTTTTTGTCATGCGCGTCTTCTTCTGGTTGCGGCGCATCACCACGAAGACGTCGATCGCGGCGAGCACGAGGCCGGCGGCGACGGCCGTCTGGAGGAGAGACCCGGTGCCGGCCGCCGCCGCCTCGAGGACGGCGGATACCGACAGGCCGCCGGCTCCCATGAGCAGCGGCATCAGGCCCTGAATCACAAGGTAAAGGACGAGGCCGACGACGATCGTCTTCATCAGCGCCTTCGCGCCCTGCCACATCGCCTGCATCCCGAAGACGCGCTTCATTCCGGACACAAGGTTGAATTGTTCGTATTTGCCTGTGAGCTTCTTGACGTGAACGCCCTGCACGACCGACCCGATCAAGACCACGACACCGACGACGGCGAGGATGGGGGCGAGGCTCGACATCACGGACCCAAGCCCGAGTCCGAGCGCGCCCAGCGCTCCGCCGGGGTCCGGGTTCGACGCGACGGCTCCGATTTGGAACAGCTGCATCGTCCCGGCATCCGCGGCGAGTGCGATCGTTGCCGGCATCATCAGGGCGGCGGCACCGATGCCGAGCCAGGCGGTCAGGTCCTGCGACTTCGAAAGCTGGCCCTTCGACCTGACCTCCTTCATCCGTTTGTCTGTCGCTTGCTCGGTGCGTTCTGAGGAGTCGGTCTCGGCCATCAGCGCACCCCGAACATCTGGTCGAAAGCGTCGCGTGTGAGGGAGGAGACGACCTGCGGGAGGGCGACGAAGGTGACGGTGACCAGGGTGAGCGTCAGGAAAATCTTGAGCGGGAAACCGAGGGCAAACGCGTTGAGCGCCGGCGCGACCCGGGTGAGGAGACCGAGCCCGGCATCCGCGAGGAAGAGCACGACAAGTAACGGCCCGGCGATCTGGACTGATGCGAGAAACATCTGGGTGACACCGTTGGTCATCGCTTCGGCCGGGGCGGTGAAATCGATCATCCCGCCGAGCGGAAGGGCGCTGAAGGTTCGAACCAGGCCGCCGAAGATGAGCTGGTAACCGCCGGATGCGAACAGCAGGGCCAGGGCGGTCATGTGGAACAGGCGCGAGAACTGGGCACCGTTGATCATCGACTGCGGGTCGAAGCCCTGCGCCATCTGGAAACCACCGAACATGTCGATGAGGTTTCCTGCCGACTGGACGGCGGCGAAGACGAGCATCACGAGGAAGCCGAGAACGGCGCCGATGAGGATCTCGGCGACGAGGGCGAGGAGGAATCCTGCCGTTTCGAAGGATTCGTACCCGGGCGTGAGTCGGGGCGACACTGCGAGGGCGAGCGTGACCCCGAGCATGCCCTTGATCCGGACCGGGATGGCGCCGTAGGAGAACGGGGGAGCGATCACGAGAAACGCCACCATGCGGACGCTTGCGAGCAGAACAGCTTCGATCCAGGCGAAGTCGAGAGAGATCGACATCTCAGCCGCCGCTCAGGAGCGACGGGATCATGTCGAACATCCGGTGGGTGAACGAGACGATTTCGGAGATCATCCAGTGACCGGCGACGAGCAGGGCCAGAGCAACCGCGATCGCCTTCGGGACGAACGAGAGGGTGACCTCCTGGATCTGCGTGATCGACTGGAGGAGTGAGATCGCGAATCCGACCACAAGCGCCGTGATCAGCACCGGGGCTGACAGCTTGGCGGCGATGATCAGACCCTGCAGGGCGACATCGAGAACGGCGTTCGAGTCCATCAGCCGACCCCGTAACTCGAGATGAGTGAGGTGATGATCAAGCCCCAGCCGTCGACGAGGACGAACAGCAGGATCTTGAACGGCAGCGAGATCATCACGGGCGGGAGCATCATCATGCCCATCGACATGAGCGCCGCTGCAACGACAAGGTCGATGACGAGGAACGGCACGAAGATGACGAAGCCGATGATGAACGCGGCCCGCAACTCGGAGATCATGAACGCGGGGATGAGGGTCAGGAGCGGAACGGCCTCGGGGCTGTCCGGGTTCGGCTGCTCGGCGGCCCTCGTCATGAGGGCGAGGTCCTCCTCGCGGGTGTTGGCCAGCATGAAGTCCCGAAGCGGTCCTGAGCCCACCGAGAGAGCGTCGGTGAACGTCAGCGTGCCGTCGAGGTAGGGCTGGACTCCCATTGCGTGGATGTCGGCGAGCACCGGGGACATGATGAACAGCGACAGAAACAGGGCGAGGCCGGCGAGTACCTGGTTGGGCGGGATGGAGGGCAGGGAGAGCGCGTTCCGGGTCATGGCCAGAACGACGAAGATTTTGGTGAAGGACGTCATCATCAACAGCAGTGCGGGGGCGACCGACAGGAGGGTGATGCCGACGAGGGTCAGAACGGCGGCCGACGGCGTTCCGTTGATTCCGTTGATCTCGACCGAGACGTCTCCGGGGTCGGCAGGGTCGACGGGGTCGACGGGGTCGTTCGGCGGCGTCGGGTCGACCGGCACGGCCTGAGCTGCGGTCGGCGCGATCAGAAGAAAGAGAACGACGAGCGCGAGAACGAGAACGGCAGGCACGACACGGCGCAGAATGTGCCGAGGCACTGTCGGCGTCGAGCGTGCGGTCATCAGCGGATCTGCCGGAGGGCGGCAGCGGTCTGCTTCCAGGTCGCCGGTGAGAGGATCGAGCCGCTGGCCTGCACCGGCTGAGAATTCCGTCGCGGTCGGAGAGCCTGTGATGTCGTGGACACGCTGTCGATGTTCGTGACGCCTGCGAGGGTCGCGGCGAAGGCATCCGACGGCGACTCGGCGTCCGATGCCGTCGCGCGCGAGGCGGCGGGGGCATCCGAGCTGTGCAGGACAGTGACGGCGTGTTCGGTGACTCCGAGAAGGAAACGCGTTCCCTCGACGTCGACGACGACAACGGATGCCTTGAGTCCGATCCCCTGTCTCCCGACGACGGTCACGAGCTCGGCGGCCTTGCCCCTCGCCTTGCCACGGGTGATCCGCCGCTGGGCATACCAGAGCAGCGCGAGCACGGCCGCGAGGGAGAGCAGCACGCGGAGCGCCACGAACACGGTGTCCATCTAGTCGAGACCATCCGCGACATCGAGGATCTGGGTGATTCGCACGGCGTAGTCCTGGTCGACGACGACGACTTCGCCGTGCGCGATGAGCCGGCCGTTGAGCAGGACGTCGGCTGGGGCGCCTGCCGATCTGTCCAGTTCGATGATGCCGCCGGGTTCGAGGGCGAGGACGTCGCGCACCGACATGCGGGTGTGCCCGATCTCGACCGTGAGCGCCATCTCGACGTTGTTGATCCTGCTGAGCTTTCCGACCACCGAGGCGGCCGGTGCGTTCCCGCCGAGAACGCCGTGTTCGCGGACGCGCACGGCGAACCAGCCCGCTGTGCCGGCATCCCCGACCAAAGCGAACACGACGGTGTCCTCGTCAGCGAACAACGCAGAGGCATCTTCGGTGCGGGACATGCCGAGCACACCGGCGCCGAGGGCAGCGGATGCCGCCTCGAGGGCGGGGCGCACGATGTCCAGAGCTGAGACCAGCGGTGAGTGGTCTCCGGCCGCGGCCGCGAGAGCGTTCTGGTCGAGCACGATGAGGGCCAGGTCTGCGGATGGCGACCCGACGAGCGTCGCAACCGTCGCCGTCGCCGCGCGTTCGCCGATCGATTCCCGGTCGTAGCCCTGGATGGCGCGAAGCGCCGACATCGTCGGAAGCAGGTTCGCTGCTGCGTCCGCTGCGGAACGGAGGTGGGTCGTGGGCATGGTCATCGGCTGATCTCCTGGGTTTCGACAACGACACAGGCGAGCCGGGAGCCGTGCGCTCCCATGGCTGCGCGCGCGAGCGGCTGACCGCCGACGCTGACATCCAGCGGCCGATGTTTGGGGTGGGGAAGGGGAAGTATGTCGCCGACGGCGAGGCCGAGGATCACTCCGGGGCGAACGTCTGCCGACGCGAGCCGCAGGGAGACATCGACGGGCACCTGCGCGAGCTGGCTTCTGAGCATCGCGGAGAACTCTGACGGGGTGTCGACCGGCGCTGTGTCCCCGAGCTGGCCGAGCAGCGACTCGGCCGGGATGGCAACTGTCGCGGGTGCGCTGTGCTCGCCGACCTGCACCGTGAAGGATGCGACGATCATCAGTTCGTTCGTCGCGGCGGCCTGGGCGAACTGGGAGTTGTAGTGGATCGAGTCCACGGCGATCGGGGCGCCAAGCAGCGTGCCGAATGAGTATCGGAGGTCGTCGAGGGCGTCGTCCATCAGCTGACGCACCAACGCCTGCTCGACGGCGGTGAACCGTCGCTCGGGTGCACTCATTCCCCGCGTGCCGCCGAGCATCCGGTCGATCCAGCCGAGCGCAGCGCTGGTCGGGAACTGGATCACGGCCTTGGGGAACGGCCCTGCAAGGGTGCACAGCACCATCGCGGTCGTCGCGGGGAGAGAGGCCGCATAGCCGTCGTAGGTCTGCATGAGCACCTGGTCGAAGGTGACCTGCGACCATGCCCGTACCTGGGCGGTGAGCTGGGTGCCCCACTGGCGTGCGAACGTCTCGCACGCCAACTCGAGGACGCGGGAATGTTCACGGCCAAGCGTCGTCGGGCGGCGGAAGTCATAGACACTGACCGGCTTCGCGGGCACGCTGATTGATGCTTGTTTCTGGACCGTCACAACCTGAACTATCGGCCGTTGCGGCGGCACGGTTAGCGGCGCCTGCTATTGATCATTACTGGGTTCCGCGCTCGGCGATCAACCCGGGAATCAGCTGGCGGATGGACTCGGGCTGGTCGGAGAGAGCGACGACGTCGACGCGGCGATTCAGCGCGAGCTCGTCTGGGCCGGCACCGGTGGCGAGAGGATGCGCGGAGCCGTAGCCGACGGACGCGACGCGCTCGGCGGGGATGGCGCGCTGCTCGACCAGGTGACGAAGCACCTGCACCGAACGACCGGAGGAGAGTTCCCAGTTCGTCGGGAACGGGCCATCGGGGTCGCGGTAGTCGGCGTGGCCCTCCACCGAGATCCGGTAGTCGGTCCCTGCGAGTGGCGGCGCGACGGCATCCAGCACCGCGACGACCTGACCGCTCAGGGTGTCGCTGTTGGCTTCGAAGAAGGTCTCGGTGCTGATCAGGCGGACCGTCAGCCCGCGCTCACCGATGTCGAACTCCACCGCGCTGAGCAGCCCCTGGGCTGCCAGGTTCGTGCGGATCCGCTCCCTCAAAGCGATGAGCTCGTCGAGTTCCGCCCGGGCGAGGTCGATCTCGGTGAAGCCTTCGCCCTGGTCTGCAACCTTCTCTGGCGGCACAACGACGCCATCGGCGGTATCGGCGAACTCCGTCTCGGTGACCCCGAAGCCGGCAGCCAGGGAGTTGCGGAGCTTCTCGAATTTCTCCTGATCCACGGTCGACATGGCGAAAAGCACGATGAACATGCACATGAGCACGGTCACCATGTCCATGTAGGACGCCATCCAGCGCTCGTCTACGTGCGGGGCTTCCTCTGGTTCCGCACGACGGCGGGAACCCCGTGACCTCATGCCGCGTCCGGGACTGTGTACGCCGGGGCCATCGCCCGAAGCCGTTCTCCGAGCAGTCGGGGCTGGCTGCCCGCCTGCACGGCGAGCACGCCCTCCATCTGCAGCGTCATCCGCTCGACCTCGAGGTCGCACAGCCGGGCCAGCCTCGAGCCGATCGGCAGCCAGATGAAGTTGGCGGAGAGCAGGCCCCACAGCGTCGCGACGAACGCCGCAGCGATCATCGGGCCGAGCTTGTCTGGACTCGACAGGTTCTCGAGAACGTGCACGAGCGAGACGACGGTGCCGATGATCCCGATGGTCGGCGCGTATCCGCCAAGGCTGGTGAAGAACTTGGCGGCGGAGCGTTCTGCCTTCGACCTGGTGTGGATTTCGTCCTCGAGGAGGAGGCGAAGCTCTTCGCCGTCGGTGCCGTCTGCGATGTTCTGCAGGGCACGGCGGAGGAACTCGTCGTCGACGTTCTCTGCTTCCTGGTCGAGCGCGAGCAGCCCGTCCTTGCGCGCTCGTTCCGCGAAGCCGACCACCTGCTCGATGACATTCTGCGGAGGCGTGGTCTTGCCTGTGAACGCGCGAGGCAGCGCCTTGACCGCGTGAAGAAAGTCCTTGAGGGTGCCGCCAGCGATTCCGACCGCGATGGTCGCCCCGAAGACGAGGACCATCGGCGCGGGAAGCAGAATCGCCTCCACATGGACGCCCTCGAGCGTGAGCATCGCGTAGAGCGCTCCGAACGCGACGACGAGTCCGATCAGTGTTGCTGGATCCATCAGTTGTCCCTCGGGTGGATGCGGACAGGTCGTGCCGGCTCGTCGCGGAGAGGTTCACTCGCCAGGAGAAGCACCCGGGCGCGGAAGGACGCGATCTTGTCGATCACGTCGTTCATCGACTCGGTGACGATGTATTTAGCGCCGTCAACGGTGACCAGGGTGGTATCCGGGTTCTCGTGGATGCGCTCGATGAGGTCGGGATTGATCGCGAACGGTGTGTCGTTCAGGCGTGTCACTACGATCATCGGCTTGTCCCTGCTTGTGGGCTCGGGTGAGCCTTCACCGAGTACTGTCGGCCGCCCCACCCGTTCAGTAAGCGGACGGCCATCCGTGGCGGAGTCCCGGGATCCGGGCGGCGCGGGTCTTCCGGGCTCGCGCCGGTGTCCTCGCACCCGCGCATGCCCATCGGACCCGCGGGGCCAGCCCGACGGACGGATGCCGCCCGCAACTACCTCTTCAGGTTGGTGAGCTCCTGCAGGACCTCGTCCGAGGTCGTGATGATGCGGGCGTTCGCCTGGAACCCACGCTGGGCCACGATCAGGTTGGTGAACTCCTGCGAGAGGTCGACGTTCGACATTTCCAGCGCACCGGAGACGATCGATCCGAACCCTGCTGCGCCCGGGGTACCGACCTCGGCAGCACCTGAGTTGAAGGTTGCGCGGTAGCTCGAGGAGCCCGCCTTCTCGAGGCCGCCGGGGTTGACGAATGTCGCGAGCGAGACGCGCCCGACGGACTGCGACGCCCCGTTGCTGAACGAACCGACGAGGGTGCCGTCCTTCGACATCGTGAACGACTCGAGCGTGCCCGCCTTGCGCCCGTCCTGTCCGGAGATCGCCGCCGTGCTCAACCCGGCGAACCCGGTCAGGTTGCTGACGTCGACAGCGACGCCAGCGACCGTGATCGAGGCGGCACTGGTGAGCGCGCCGTTCGTGAACGTGATGGTCCCGGCATTCGTTGTGCCGTCGCTCACGTCCCAACCGGTCGCTGCGCGGGTGAAGGTGAGGGACATGATCTGCGATTCGCCGTTCGCGTCGAAGACGTCGAGGTCGCGCACCAGTTCGGTGCCGACGGCAGCGTCCTCGGGCAGGTTGCCGCCCAGAGTGGCGGACGTCGTCGCAATCGCCGCCGAATTGGCGCCGACCGGCAGGGTGACGGTGCTGGCAGCGCCGCCCTCGAGGATTCGGCCGTCGACCGCGCCCCAGCCCTGGACAAGGGCGCCGCTCGGGTCGACGAGCCTGCCCTGCGGGTCGAAGTCGAACGCTCCTGCGCGCGTGTAGAGGGTTTCGCCTCCAAGTCTGGTGACGAAGAAGCCGTCGCCCGAGATCATCAGGTCGGTCGCGCGGCCGGTGCTCTGCGCTGAACCCTGGGCGAAGTTCGTCGAAATGCCGGCGACCTGCACGCCGAGTCCCACCTGCGCAGGGTTGGTTCCGCCGACATCCGCCCGCGGTCCGCCGGCCCCCTGGGTGAGCTGCGAGAGCGTGTCCTGGAATTGCACGGACGAGCCTTTGAAGCCGGCCGTGTTGACGTTGGCGATGTTGTTGCCGGTCACGTCGAGCATGGTCTGGTGTGAGCGGAGGCCGGAGATGCCTGAGTACAGAGAGCGAAGCATGAGAGAGTCCTTTGGTCGTGGTTAGGAGGCGGATGGGCGTGTGATCACGCCGGAGATGGCGTCCAGCGCGACGGTCACGCCGTCGATGGTCACCTGGGGAACGGGTCCCGAGTAGGACACGGCGGATGCGACGCCGGTGACGGTCGTGCCGTCGGCGCCCGTGTAACTGACGCCCTGCCCCATCAGCGCCGCTGCGGCGGTTCGCATCTGGAGCGAGAAGTTCTCGCTGCCGGTCTTGGTCTGCGCGGTGATCTGCTCCATCATCGCCAGCTGCGTGGTCTGCGAGATCATCTGGTTCGTATCCATGGGAGAACTCGGGTCCTGATTCTGCAGTTGGGTGACGAGCAGCGAGAGGAACAATTCGCCGTCCATCTCCTGCTTGGGAGCAGTCGTGGCCCTGCTCGCATACAGGCCGGCGGCATCCGTTGATGCGATCGCGTCGATGGGCATAAGCGTTCTCCTTTTCTACTTAGACGGTGATGTCGAGAGTGGTTGTGTTGTCTGCAGGTTGCGCCGAGCGCCGCTCGGGAACCGGAGCGGCGGCAGTAGCATCGTTCCTCGGGGTTTCGCGGAGTGGTGCCCACTCGTCCCTGCTGTCCTGGGCGTCTTTCGACGACAGGTCGAGTGACGCCGACAGGCCGCCGCCGGCGAGGTCGCGGCGCAGGTCGGTGAGGATCTGCCGGATCGCCTCCCGTCCGCCGTCGGACGGTGAGAACAGCTCGATCCGGATGTCCTCGGCGCTGATGACGGCGCGGACGGTGACCGGGCCGAGGTTTTCCGGGGTCACCTGCACGGTCATCACGTGTTCGCCCGGTCGGGCGCCGGCGAGGCTGAACAGCGGTCGCGCCAGCTGGGTGGTGAGCGGTTGCGCGGGCGCAGGAGGGGTGGCAGGTGCGGGAGCCGACGGCACCGCTGGTGCTGTTGGGGCGGTGGGCATCGGTGCTGAACCTGCCGGAACCGGCACCGGAGCCGCCGGTTCCGCGGCGGACGGCTGGGCCCCCGCAAGAGCCGGTGCGCGAACGGATGTCGGCGCTTCGGCGTGGTACGACGCTGCCACGGGCGGTTGACCGGCCGGGACTGTAGCGCCGGTCGCAGGCGAGGGCGTAGCACCGGATGCCGTCGAGCTCGCCGCGTGCGCGTCGCTCACCGTAGTTCCGGGGGTGGCGGCCGGGACGACTGTACTCGGCTGAGGCGCCTGGGAGTTGGCGTCGGTTGCTGGTGCGGGGTTCGGGTTCTGCCCGGATGCTGACCCGGCGGAGGGGGACAGGGCATATGGGGGCGATGCGGCCGTCGCCGGGTCCACAATCGGAGACGATGGCGTTGTCGCAGGAGTCTCGGTCGCCGTGCCGAGCCCGGTGCTCTGAACCGCTGGGGTACTCGGGAGTGCGTCCTCGGCATCGGGGGAAGCAGGCGTCGCCGGCGTGTGAACCGGCCTCGTCACCTGAGATATCGGTGACGTTGTTTCGGTGCTCGTCCCCGCGTCGACTGCGGGTACCGCGGTGCCCGTCGTGACCGCCGGCGATGCCGTCGCTGCAGTTACCGCGACGGCAGTATTCGTACCGGTGACCGATGCGTGTACGGACGCATCGGCATCCGTTGTGCCGGTGCCCTCGGTTCCGTTCTGACCGCTCGCCCCACCCACCACGGGGAGCGGCTGGCCGGTGGGCCGGCTCATGAGGCCCAGGCCGCCTGCGCTCGCCGCCGCGTCGAGGCCGTCGCTGGTTGCAGCATCGTCCTCGACTGGCGTTCCGGCGGAGGCATCCGCTTTAAGAACCCCCTGCAGGATCAAGGCGAAGGCACCGGGCGGCGCGGTCGCGCTCGCCGGGGCGACGGTGGACTCCGGTCGGCTCGCAAGCGGTGCCGAAATCAACGTCATCGAGAGCCTCCGCTCAGCGCGGCGCGCTGCGTGGCGGCGACGAACGCGTCGATGCTCCCTGCGGATGCAGCGGATGCAGCGGATGCGGCGGCGGGGGCCGCCGAGGTGGCTGGAACGAGACGGCGGATCGTCTCGATGTCTGAATCCTTCCGCCAGTTCTCGGCAAGCATTACAGAGGTTCCCGGCCGCGGTGCGTGAATCACCTGGTTGTTCCCGGCGTAGATGAGGATGTGACCGCTCCCCTTGGCGACGATGAGGTCACCCGGTTGGGCGTTGGCCAGGGAGCCGACTTCGGTGCCGACCTTCGCCTGGTCGGGGACGACCCGCGGCACCTCGATGCCGAGGTCGGCGTAGACGCGCTGCACGAGACCTGAGCAGTCCATGCCGGTGGAATCCTCACCGCCGAAGACGTACGGAACGCCGAGGTACTTCTGAGCCGTGGCGACGACGTCGGCGCCCGTTGCGTTCCCTGTGGCGAGCGGGGTGCCGACCGCCTCCGGTTTGGTCGCGCCGGTGACGGTCGACAGGGTCTGGGCGAAGGTGGCGGATGCCGCAGTTGGCGCCGCTGCGGCGCTCTTCGGGCGAGCACCCGGCGTGAGTGCGACGAGGGTGGACTGGATTTCTGAGACGCGCCCGGCTGCTTCGAGGAGGCTCATGCTGTCGCTTCACCCGTCGCGGCGAACCAGGATCGGGATGCGATCTCGTCGAGGACGAGCTGTTCGGCGTGCAGGTCCTGCTGCGCCACGCGTTCTCCATGCCGCAGCTCGAGCTTCTCGATGCGAACGGACTGGGAGCGGGCGACCGCGAACTCGGCCGCGCACTCATCGGCGGCGGCCTGTCGAAGTACCGCGAGGGCGTTCAGCTCGGCGAGCATGCTGCGGGTGGACGCGCGTGCTGTGCTGACGATGTGGAGCGCCGCACTGTTCGAGACCTCGGTTCCGGTCCCGTCGAGAGAATCGCGTACCTGTGCGGTCCGCGCGGCGTTCTCGCGCACCCGGGAGTTGGCCGCGGCGAGGCCACCCGCTGCCTGGTCTTCGCGGATCCGGCGCAGCCGCAGCAGGCCGGCCAGTGAGAATGTTCGAGTCATGTTAACCCTCCAAGGAGTCGGTTGAGCCGGATCAGGTGGTCCCAGGTGTCGTTCGCCGGAGTCTGTTCGTCCATCCGCTGCTGCAGGAAAGACTGGATCGCGCCGTCGTGGTCAAGAGCCGCATCGACGAGCGGGTTGGTGCCGCGCTGGTAGGCGCCGACGTCGATGAGGTCCTGTGCACCCTTTCGAGCCGCGAGCACCCGGCGGAAGAATGCTGCCTGCCGCGTGCGCTCGGGAGGGTTGACCCGTGACGCGACGCGCGAGATCGACTCGAGAGCCTGCACCGACGGAAAGTGGCCGGTCACGGCCAGTCTGCGGTCGAGGACGACGTGTCCGTCGAGAATTGATCGAGCGGCATCCGCTATCGGTTCGTTGTGGTCGTCACCGTCGACGAGGACCGTGTACATGCCGGTCACCGAGCCGACGGCATCCGTTCCCGCGCGCTCGAGGAGCCGTGCCAGCACGGAGAACGTCGATGGCGGGTAGCCGCGGGTCGCGGGAGGTTCGCCGGCGGAGAGTCCGATTTCGCGTTGTGCCATGGCGACGCGGGTCAGAGAGTCCATCATCAGCATCACGTCGTCGCCCCGCTCACGAAAGGATTCGGCGATGCGGGTGGCGGTGAACGCCGCGCGAAGGCGCAGGAGTGCGGGGTCGTCTGAGGTCGAAACGACGACGACTGAGCGCGACAGGCCCTCCTCACCGAGGTCGTCCTCGAGGAACTCGCGGACCTCACGACCGCGTTCGCCGACGAGGGCGATGACGGATACGGCGGCGTCGGTTCCGCGGGCGATCATCGACAGCAGCGACGATTTTCCCACCCCAGACCCGGCGAAGAGGCCCATGCGCTGTCCCTTGCCGACGGTCGTGAGAGCGTCGAGTACCCGCACGCCGAGCTGCAATGGGGTGTCGATGCGGGCGCGTTCCATCGATGACGGCGCCTCCTTGTCGAGCGCGACCCGTCGCTCGACGTTCAGCGGGCCTTTGCCGTCGATGGGGCGACCGAGTCCGTCGAGCACACGGCCGAGCAGACCTGTTCCGGTCGGGACGAGGAGGGGATGGCCGAGCGACCTGGCTGGAGCGCCGACCCTGATTCCCGTCATCCGGCCGAGCGGCATGCACCGGACGCCGTCGCGGCTGGTCGCCACCACTTCTGCGTCCACGTCGTCGCCGATGGTGATCAGGTCGCCGACGGCGCTGTCGAGGCCGCGAAGCTCGACCGCGAGGCCGACGACGGATGTGACGGTGCCGACGCGCTCGGGTCGGGCCGCGAGCAACGCTGAACTGAAGTGCTGAGCGCGTGGGCGCCACGGCTCGCTCATGCTTCGCTCCCCAGGAGTGCGGCTTTCGCGCGGGAGAGTGCCGTGCCGATCCGGGCGTCGACGTACCCGTCCGGCAAGACGGCGAGTGCATCGCCTGGCTGGAGGGTGGCATCGGGGAGGAGAGGAACCCCGGCGTGGGCGCGAAGCTCTGGATCGATCATCGCGAGGTCAGCCGGGTTCATCCGGATGCTGGTCAGGTCCGCGGGCGGGACGGCACCGAGCGCGCGGCCGAGAGCGGCGCGGGCCGACCGGTCGCCGTCGGAGAGTTCACGTCCGAGAACAGCCTCGGCCAGGTCGATGGCGGCCGACGCGAGGGCGTCCTCCGACTCCTGCAGGACCGGCAGCATCCGGGCGTCCGCGGATCGCACGGCGGCGGCGAGAGCCGTCAGTGCGCTCTCGACGAAGGCCCGAGCGGCCCGCAGGGCTTCGGTATGTTCCGCTTCACAGGCGGCGCGCTGTTCCAGGCGTTCCTTCTCGGCGGCTCGCAAGCCAGCCGCGTATCCAGCGGCGTGGCCGCGCGTCCTCGACTGCGTCTCGATCCGGTCGGCATCGTGGTGGCTGAGGGTCGGGAGGGAAACCGCACGGAAGGGGAGCTCAGTCAACATACCGGTCATCGTCGGCCCGGGACAGCACGATCCGGCCGTCTGCTTCCATGTCGCGGATGGTGCGAACGATGTCGGCGCGAGCGTCGTCGACCTGTGAGACGCGCACGGGTCCCATGTTCGCGGTCTCGTCGTCGAGGAGCTCCCGGTTGCGTTCAGACAGGTTCGCGCGGATCGTCTCGACCACGGGAGCCGGGGCTCCCTTCATGGCGAGGGCCAGGCTGGCCGGGTCGACGCCCCGAAGCACCAGCTGCACGTCGCGTTGCTCGAGCTTCACGATGTCCGCGAAGGTCAACATGAGTGCGCGGATCTCTTCGGCGAGCTCCGGATCCCGTTCCTCGAGCCCCGCGAGCAGTGCCCGTTCCGTCGCGACGTCGCTCTGGTTGATGATGTCGAGAAGGGGTCGGACGCCACCGACGATATCCGTCGATGTCCGGGCAGCGACGACACCGCTCGATCGCGCCCGCAGCGCGCCAGCGACGATCCGGACGGCCTCCGGAGCCGCAGGGCCCATGGCGGCGATGCACTCGGCGACGTCGGTGCGCAGTGAATCGTTGAGGCCGGCCATCGTCGCCGATGCGAGTGCCGGGCGTAGGTGAGCCAGGACGAGCGCGATGGTCTGTGGCAGCTCACCCTCGACGAGGCTGACGATCTGCGAAGGCTCGGCGGTGGTGAGGAACTCGAAAGATCGCCCGGCCATCGATGCCGCGACGCGGTTCATGACGCCCGCGGCGCGCTCGGATCCGAACGACGCCTCGAGAAGACCCGTCGCCACGTCGCTACCGCCGCGTGAATTGAGCCGGTCCTCGAGCGTGAGTTCGTGGAACTCGGTCAGCGTCTGTTCCGCGACGGAGGAGTCGACCCGTCGCATCCGCACGATTTCCGCCGTGATCTCCTCAGCCTCGGAGTCGGAGAACTGCTTCATCACGGCGAC
Organism: Mycetocola sp.; assembly: GCF_046716805.1. GTDB lineage: Bacteria > Actinomycetota > Actinomycetes > Actinomycetales > Microbacteriaceae > Mycetocola_A. The sequence continues at coordinate 38,029 of NZ_JBKJWH010000045.1, forward strand.
GGCCTGCAGTTGCTCCATGTTCATGAGCACGACGGCGACCTTCTGCGTGCCGGTCAGTTCGGTGGCGGCGATCGTCATACGGGCTGCTTCTCATCCATGAGGCCGCGGAGGAAAGCGGCGGTCTTTTCGGGGTTTCGTTCGGCGAGAGAGCCGATTTCGGCGCGGGTCCGGTCGATCGAGGTGGGTCCGGCGGATGCCGCCGGTGGGTTGGGAACCGCGGTCAGAACCTCGGTTGCGTCGGTCATCACGATGTCCCTGAACGCGCCTGGCTCGAGCGCGGACTGGGCCGATTCAGCCTCCGCACGGACGCGGCGCGCTCGGATGATCAGGAGCGAAATAGCCGTCGCGAGAAGGAGCGCCGCGGCGATGATGCCGGTGCGGATCAGCTCGTTCGCGCGTTCCTCGGCCTCGGCCTTCTCGGCGGCGGCGATGGCTGCCGCTGCTTCGTCGGCCGCTGCCGTGGTGAAGTTGACGACCTCGACAGTGACTTCGTCTCCCCGGAGCGTGTCGATGCCCGCTGCCGATGACACCAGCGCCGAGATGTCGTTGACGTCGAGGTTGTCGGCAACGTCGGCGCTGAGGGCGACGGAGACCGACTGGCGCTCGATCGAGCCGGCCGGGATGGTGCGTGACTCCGTCACCTTGTCGACGGCGTGGTTCTTGGTGGCCGACTCAGAGGTGTAGTTGCCACCTCCGGTGACGCCCCCTGGCACCGCGATGTTGTCTGGCCCAAGCACTCCTGCAGCCCCGCCCGCCCCGCCGGTGTAGGTCTCCGTCGACGACGACTCATCGAGGATCGGGGCGTTCTCGGGTGTGGTGAAGGACTCCTCGACTCGCTCGGCGGACTCGAGGTTGACCCCCGCTGCGACGATGACCGTCGAGTTGCCTGGGCCGACGATACGGTCGAGCATGGCCTGCACGGATGCGCGCACCCGCTGTTCATAGTCGGTGGTCTGCTGCGCTGCCGTGCCGGTGGAGCCCACGCCGACGGCCGAAAGCACTGTGCCCCTGGAGTCGATGACGGCGACGTCTGTCGCGTTCATTCCGTCGACCGAGGCGGAGGTGAGGTGGGTGATCGCCTGCACCTGTTCGGCCGACAGTGTGACACCGTTCTTCGTCTCGACGAAGACGGATGCCGTCGGGTTGGCCATCTCGGAGACGAACACGGTTTCTTCGGGAATGGCCAGCCGGACCGACGCCGTCGTGACTCCCTCGAGGGCGGAGATCGTCGAGGCCAGCTCGCCTTCGAGCGCCCGCTTGTAGGTGACGGACTGCTGGAATTCCGACGAGGTCACGCCCATCTCATCGAGCAGCGAGTAGCCGCCCGTGCTTGACGACGGCAATCCCGCGGCAGCCGCGGTGAGGCGCTCGGCGTAGACGTTCTGCTCGGGCACGAGAATCGTGGCGCCGCCGTTTGCCAGTTCGTAGTCGACCCCATTGGTTTGGAGCTGCTCGACGATCGTGCTGGCATCCGACGCGCTGAGGCCGGAGAAAAGCGGGGTGTACGCGGGTTTCAGAAGCCAGGCGGACAGCGCGAAGATGCCGAGAGCGAGGACCGCGACGCCGAGAATGGCGATCGTCCGCTGCGCCACGGTGAAGCTCCGGACCGCGGCCAGAAGCCGGCCGAAAGCCGAGGTGATCTGCTGGGGCATTACGCCTGCATCCTCATGATCTCGTTGAACGCGTCAACACCCTTGTTTCGCACCGCTGCGACGAGTTCGAGGGTCACCTGCGCGCGCGTCGAGGCGATGGTTGCCGAGTGAATGTCGTTGAGGTCACCGGTGACGGCCTTGACAGCGAGTTCGTTGGACGTCGACTGGAGCTGCTGCACGTTGTCGATGGCGCCGCCGAGGACGGCGGCGAAGGCAGAGCCGTCCGTGCCGGCCGGTTTGGTGTTCACGAGGTAACCGGTTCCTGCCACGCCCTGCAGAGCCGAAAGGGAGTCGATGGGCATCAGTTACGTCCGATCTGTAGTGCAGCCTGGTAGGTCTCCTTGGCGCGGTCCACGACCGCCGCGTTGGCCTGGTAGCCGCGCTGCGCCATGATGAGCTGTCCCATCTGGGACGCCATGTCGATGTCGGGGTAGCGAACGTAACCGTCGGCATCCGCCAGCGGGTGGTCGGGCTGGTGCACGATCCTGCCCTCGGGGTCGCCGTATGCGGCGCCGGCGACGTACACGCCGGAGGTTCCCTCACCGGCCTGCGCCAGCACGTAGCGGGCCTGGAACGCGTCGCCGTCCGTGCCGGTGGCGGTGTTCGCGTTTGCGAGGTTGTCCGAGACGGCGTCGAGCCACTTGCGGTGCACGGTGAGGGCGGTGCCGGCGATGCCGATTGCGTCGAATGTCATCAGCTGGTCCTCATCGCCGAGCGGACGCTCGAGAAGGTTCCCTCAACAGCGCGTGCCGCGAACTGGTAGCGCAGTACGGTGTCGATGTTCGACAGCGTTTCGGTGTCGAGGTTCACGTTGTTGCCCTGCAGGTCGGTCGGTTCAAGCGACCGCTGGATGACCGCCGCCGCCGCGCCGCTCCCAGAGCGGACCGACTCGGCGAGGGCATCCTCGAACGAAACTCGCTGGGCGGTGTAGCCGGGCGTGTTCACGTTGGCGATGTTGTTGGCGATCGCCCGCTGACGCAGTGAGAGCCCATCGAGCGCGCTGGAGAGCGCGGTGGAGGACACGGATTCGAACACGATTACCCGATTCGTGAAGAGAAACAGCGCGGCCGATCCGTGGCCTGAGAGGTGAGCAATCCGTGCTCCCTCTTAGCTATCGGCGCGGCATCCGTTTTGGTAAGAAGCGGATGCCATCCCCTCGTGTCTAACCGACGACGTCCAGGTAAACGGACTGGCCCGAGGCGCCTGGGGATGGAACGGTTCGAAGCGCGGCCAGGTGCCGGGCGACGGAGGCCTGCTCTTCCGTCAGCACGGCGATGGCACGCTGTTGGGCGTCCACGACGCGACGGGCGCGGCCGAACAGGTGCGCGGGAAGTGGGCCTGCACCGGCCGGCGGGGACCAGGCGTTCGACTGCCCGAAACCGAGATTCCGGGCGAGGTCCGCCTCCATTTCGTCGAGGAGGGCCGGCCAGATCGAGTTCGGCTGGTCAGCCAATGCCGAGCATTCCACTCGCTGCCAGCTCCGGGCGCTCAGCCGGCAGTTCGGCCGCGGCGACGTACCAGACCTGGCGGAGAGGCTCCAGCACGCCGATGCACTCGCGGGTGTGTGCGATGTTGCGGTTGATGTTGGCGGTGATCAGCAGGCCCGAGACGTAGGTGTACAGCCCGAACAGGGCAGGCGCACCATCCCACGCGTCGACCTTCAGTGATGACGACAGCTCAGCGACGATGTCCTGGGCGTGCAGCAGGTTCTGCCGGGCGACGCCCCAATCTTCGCGTTCTTGAGCAGCCTCGGCGCGGCCGAGGTCGAGCAGGAGGCGGTCGTAAAGCATGGTGAGGAGCGTTCCAGGGGTAGCGGACAGGATGGCGTCGCGGTTGTACTTGGCACGTTGGGCAGCGAAGTCGTAAGTCAGTGTCATTTCGAGGTTCCTGTGCCGAGGGATGCGAGTTGCGAGGTCAGGTACGACGACTGCGCGTTGAGAGCGCTGAGCCGGACCTCCATGGCGGAGTAGGTGCGCGCGAGGGTGGCGCGGCGGTTTTCGAGGCGGGTGTCCCACTCCTCGATCTGACCGCTCAGGTTCTTCGCGAGGGATTCCTGGCCGGTGATCTTCGAGGTGAGCGTGCCGTCGTACTTGTCCGAGGCCTGCGTCGCCGCGCCCGCGACTCGGGTCGCGAGCGTCTGCATCATCGATTCAACCTTGACCGGGTCTTCCGCGAGGGCGGTGGCGAAGACCTCGGCATCGAACTCCAGCACCCCCGCCTTCGTCACGCTGATGCCGATCTCAGACGGCGAGAATCCGTTGACCGGCATTGAGGCGGCACTGACGAGCGACTGCCGCGCGCTCCGCACCGTGCTCTCACCGGTGAAGACCCCGCCTCTAACCGAGGTTATGCCGTTGGTCGTCGTCGTGTTCACGACGGACTTCGAGGCGATGAACGCGAAGACGTCGTTGAGCGACCCGACGAAATCCTTCGCGACGGTGGACGCGGCATCAGTATCGCGAGCGACGCTGATGCTGACCGGGTCCGTCGACGTAGCCGTCGCCGTGATCGAGACGCCGGACAGGATGTCGGCGAACGTGTTCGTCGACGAGGTGACAACCTGCTCAGCGGCGGTGCCCTTCCACAGCGTCGCTTCGGCGTCCTGCGCCGTTTTGATGGTGGTCATGGCGGCGCTCGTGTCTGAGAGGGTGAACGCCCCGGGGGTTCCAGTGTCGGATGCCGTGAACTGCAGCCGGTATTGCGCCTCGCCGGTGACAGCATCCGTTCCTGAGGCGACCTTCGTGGCCGTCACGCCGGCGCGCGCGGCGTTGACCGCTTTCACCACGTCGTCGAGCGAAGTGCTTGCGGCGGTGATCGGAACGGCGACGCCGTCCGTCCCCGTGATGGTCAGTGTCGTCTCGGGCCAGGCGGTAAGCGCGGCGGAGACGGTGGTCTGGGCCTGGGCGAGCTTGTCGACGACGATGTCGAGCTGGCCGGCCGTTGCGCCCTTGGCCACGGTCACCGAGACCTTGTCGGAGCTGCTGGTCGCCGAAAACGTGGTGAGAGCGCCAGGTTTCGAAGCGGTTGTGGCCAGTTCGCCGAGCGAGGCGACCTTGGTGTTGAGCGACTGCAGGGCAGTGAGAACGGACTGCGTGCCTGAAACCTTGGTTTTGAGAAGCGACTGCGGGATCGCCTCGAGCTGCATGAGCGAGTTGATGAGAGCGGTGGTGTCGAGGCCGCTCGCGAGCCCGTCGAGTGCGAGTCCCATTCGTGATCCCGTCGTTGTGGGTGAGTGCCGGAAACGCCCGGCGGCGAGCGAAGCAGAAGGTCCAGTTCCTGCCTCGCCGCCACCGGGCGTTGTTCAGGAACCCGGTTTAGCCGAGGAGCTGCAGAACGCCCTGGTTGGACTGGTTCGCCTGCGCGAGCATGGCGGTACCGGCCTGCGACAGGATGTTCGCACGGGTGTAGTTGACCATCTCGGACGCCATGTCGGTGTCGCGGATGCGGGACTCGGCAGCTGCCAGGTTCTCGCTCGACACGTTGAGGCTGTTGATGGTCGACTCGAGACGGTTCTGTGAGGCACCGAGCGAGGAACGCGAGGTCGAAACGTTCTTGATCTGAGTGTCCAGGGAGGTGATCGTGGCGAGAGCATTGGTAGAGGTGGAGAAGCCGGTTGCTGCCAGACCAGTAACCGTCGCGCCGATAGCAGCCACATCGGTCAAGTTGACCGCAATCTGATCCTCGGCAGCGGTGCCGCCGGCACCCACCTGGAAGGTGAGCGGCGCTGCTGCTGCGCCGGCGTTGAGAAGCTTGATGCCGTTGAAGTTGGTCGATTCGCCGATGCGGGTCAGTTCTGCACCGAGTGCTTCAACCTCGGTCTTGATGGCAGCACGCGAGTCGGCGTTGTTCGAGTCGTTGCCGGACTGGACGGCGAGGTCACGAACGCGCTGCAGGATCGAGTGCACCTCGGTCAGGGCGCCTTCAGCGGTCTGGATGACCGAGATGCCGTCCTGCGCGTTGCGGGCGGCAACCTTTGAGCCGTTGATCTGCGCGCGCAGGCCCTCGGAGATCGAGAGGCCGGCCGCGTCGTCTGCCGCCCGGTTGATGCGGAGACCGCTGGAGAGCTTCTCCAGTGACTTCGACAGGTCGTTCTGCGTGTTGGAGAGGTTGCGGTACGAGTTGAGTGCCGCGACGTTGGTGTTGATTTGCATACCCATGGTGATGTCTTCCTTGATCGGGGTGGTGTCCGGCCCATCCATGGTCCGGTGTGTTCACACTCAGCTATCGACCGGGTTTCGCCGGGGGTAAGCATCCGTCGGAAGAATTTTCAGGCAGCGCCCGGTCAGCCGACGGCGACGGCGGCGGGGTGAGTCGCCCGCAGGATCTGCTCGGAAACTCCGGCGAGGTACGCCATCCGTCGAACCGGTGAGATGCGGGACTCGGGAATGACCTCCGGGGCCGGCACATCGGCGTAGTGAGTCGCCAGGCCGTCGCGCATCAAGCGGACGGCTTCTGCCCGCTGCTGCGACACGGCCGAGTGGGTGATGCCGAGCTCGGCGGCGACGTCCTTGACCGGGCGGTCCTCGAAGTAGATCTGCTCGACGATGAACCGCATGCTCGCAGGCAGGGCGGCGACCGCGGCACGAAGGTAGGTGAGGCGTTCAGCGACGAGAAGTGACTCCTCGGGGAGCGGGATGTCGGCGGCCAGGTACTCTGTCGTCGGGCCGTCGAGCGTCGTCACCGTGCGCGCGGCATCCGACAGGCCGGCGACGACCGTCTCACGATCGACGCCGAGCGCTGAGGCCATTTCGTCGATGCTGGGCTTGCGTCCGAGGGCGGCGGTCAGGGAGTCCTGCGCGGCGACCGTCTCCTTGATGCGACGGCGTGCGCCGCGGGTCGCCCAGTCGCTCGAGCGCATGTCGTCGGCGAAGGCGCCGAGGATGCGTTTGCGCGCGAACGCGCCGAACGGAACCCCGAGATCGGGGTTGAACGAGTCCGCCGAGGTGATCAACGCGATGGCTCCGGCCGATGCCAGGTCGTCCCGGGAAAGATGGCTGGCCGCCGCACAGACCTCCGAGACGAGGTAGCCCACGAGGGGCAAATTGTCGACAACGAGTCGATTGCGTTCTGCATGATTCAAGGCTGGACCCCGGTCATCATTCCACTCCAATATGGTTATGGTCACGATGTCCGTTCAACGCCTTCGGGTCGTCGTTCAACGTACGATTCGAACTATAACGAAGCGTTCCAACCGGTCGGTGGGCCCGGAATTCCGCGGGAGTCGGTCCATGAAACAGGGGACAGCCCGAAATCTCCCGGGCGTGTCGGCTGCCCGACGCGCCATCGTAGAGACGCAGATTCCCGCGAAAATTCCGGCATTTCCCGCCCCTACTCCTTCAGCGGGCTGTGCCCCTCCTTCGGGGCTTCTGCGAGAAGCAATCCAGAGTGCGGCGCAATAATCAAGCGTCAAGAAAGCCCCGAAGTGGGGGTGAAGAAGCCCGGCATTCCGCCGGTGGTGCCGCGTTCACCCTGCGATCAACACCGTGGGCAGGGGATGACGCGATGAATTCGTGCGTGCGTCCGGTCAGCGCTTATCCGGGGCTGTGCGAGGCCCGGCGTCATACCGGGCCAGCGCATCAGCATCCTGTGCCAGCCTCGAGACGCGCCGGGCGATGTCGAGCGCATCCACCGGGTCATCCGCGGCTTCCGCGAGGGCGAGCTGGCGCTCCGCCTCTGCGAGCCGGGTGCGAGCATCCGGCCCCACCCGGGAACGGTTTTCGCTGATGAACGTCGAGGCGACGTCGAGGTGGCTTCGCGCCGAGAAAAGGGCGCCCCGGAGTGCTTCCCGGGCGGAGTCGATGCGCTGCTGGCGGCTCCGGGCGCTTGACAGCGCGGCGTCGAGGCGGGCTTCTGCCTCGCGGAGGGTGTCGAGCCGGGCGAGCGGGTCCGGCACACTCGAGCGATCGCTCGCCCGGGTGAGTGCCGCAGAGGCGATGTCGATCCCGGCGGAGATCTCTGCCACGGCTTCGGGCACCTCCGCGGAGTCGCGCCGCTGTCGGGCGTCGGCGACGGAGCCACGAATCCGATCGATCGCCGCCGCCAACTCGGCACTCGCCGAGTCGAGCCCGGCAGCTGTGCGGGTCGCGCCGTCGAGCGCGTGTCGCGCGGTGAGCAGGTGCTGCGACGCGTCGTCAAGGTGCTCGGCCGATGTTTCCTGGGCTGACACCCGAAGCTCGGCCTGGGCGAGCGCGGCCTGCGCCTGCGCGAGCGCGTCGCGTGCGCGTGTCGGAGCATCCGTCACCGAAGCGATCGTCGCCGGGGCGTAGAGGGAGGCCAGTCGCTCGAGCGTCGACTCGATCTCGGGCAGCCGACCCTCGGTCGCTGCGATGGCGCGGCGGAGTTCGCCGAGCCGCTCGGGCGCATTGCGTTCCAGCGTGCGCCGCGCATCGAGGCTGTCGGTGTGTTCGCCGATGCTGCGGGAAATCTCGGTGCAGAGTTCGACGATCCGCTGGTTCCAGCGCCGGCGCTGCGACTCGCTGTCTGGGATCTCATCGGCGAGCTGTTGGTGCAGCTGGAACGCCTCACGCAACTGTTCGCGAGCGGATGCCACCGTGCGGGCGAAGTCCGTCGCGGCGGCATCCCCGAATTGGGCGGCCGCGAACGCCACCTCTTCCTCGGCGGAGTGCACGAGGTCGTCGGTGCGCACGAGGGCGACACCGGCCTTCTGCTCGAGAGCCGCGAGAGTGTCCTGGGTGCCGGCACCGAGCCGGCGCTTCGCTGCCGTGACCCGGACGGCCACCACGACGGCAAGGCCTGCCGTGCCGAAGACGATGAGGGACGGCAGCCACCACAGTCCGTCAGTCATGATGCGAGCCTATGCGGCGGCGGTGAGAGGAACCCGAGAGCGCGCCCAGCTACGCGCGACGGCGGTCAGCCCAGCAGGAGCTTGGCGAGCTGGTCGGTGGAGTGCACGACAGCCATCGCGTGGGTGGCCTCAGCCGGTGAGCCGTAACCCCACTCGACCATGATGGTCGGGATGCCGTGGACGGCAGCGCCCTCGACGTCGTGGTGACGGTCGCCGACGAGCACGACGTGGGTGGTGTCGATGCCGTCGGCATTGAGCCGCACGAGCGCCTCTGCCACGACGTCCGCTTTCGCGCTTCGTGTTTCATCCTCGGAGGCTCCGCAGATCACCGTGAAGTACTCGCTCAGCCCGAAGTGCCCAAGCACGGCGTGAATCTGAGACTCCGGCTTGCTGCTTGCGATCGCCGTCGGGATGCCGCTCGCCGCGACCTGCTTGATCAGTCCGGCCATGCCCGGGTAGACGGCTGAACCGCTCCACGGCCCGTCCTCCTCGGAGATGCCTCGGTAGACCATCAGCGCTTCCAGCGCCTCGGTGGGGGTCATGCCCGCGCGGAGTTCGAGGGATTCGAGCATCGGTGGTCCGACCCAGTGCAACAGTTCTTCATCTGATGGCACGGGCAGGCCGAGCGCCGCGAACATCTTGGCCAGTCGCGCGACGATGCCCGGCGCTGAATCGGTGATGGTGCCGTCCAGGTCGAACAGAATGGTTGACCAGGTGCGGTGAACGGCTAGAGAGCCCGTGCCGGTGAGTTCGGGGGATGAAATAGACATGAGGACTCCATAGTAGGCAGTTTCGCGGTTGAAACGACAATTCTCGCGAGCGGGAGATATATCAGAACAGTCGGCCGTCAGCGTTGTCAAGGCCTCGCATCGTGTCGTAATCCAGCACCAGACAGCGGATGCCACGGTCCTCCGCGAGCGTGCGCGCCTGCGGCTTGATTTCCTGGGCGGCGAATACCCCCCGGACCGGCGCAAGGTGGGGATCGCGGTTCATCAGCTCCAGATAGCGGGTGAGCTGCTCGACCCCGTCGATGTCGCCGCGGCGCTTCAGCTCAACGGCTACCGACGCCCCGGAGGAGTCCCGCGCCAGGATGTCCACAGGCCCGATGGCGGTCATGTACTCGCGACGGACCAGCGTGTGGCCGTCTCCGAGCAGGTCGATCTGTTCAGCGAGGAGCTTCTGCAGGTGGGCTTCGACACCGTCTTTCTGCAGCCCGGGGTCGACGCCGAATTCATGGTCGGTGTCCGAGAAGACGTCGTACACCGACACGATCAACTGATCGCCGGTCTTCGCGTGGGTGACCTTCCAGAGCTGCGTGATGCCGGCATCCGCCTGGTCCTGCTCCGGTTCGACGACGCTCAGCGAGCACGGCGGGCTCATCCAGTTGAGGGGCTTGTAGCTGCCGCCGTCTGAGTGCACGAGGAGGCTGCCGTCGCTCTTGAGCATGAGCAGGCGAGTCGCGAGCGGAAGGTGCGCCGAAAGCCGACCGGCATAGTCCACCGAACACTTCGCAATCACCAAACGCACTCGACGAGTGTAGCCCGGGATGGCTGTGAGCCCGTGCCGTTCGTCCGTCCCGAATGTCGGTTAGGCGCGCGGTTTATCGGCATTGGGGACGGATGAAGCCTCCCGAGCCGCAGGGCTCGCGAGCCCGGAGAAGATCACCAGCACGAGCACCACGAAGAGGGCGTTGAGCAGACCGATCGCGTCGCCGAGCAGGCCGATGAGCGGCGGCCCGACCAGGAAGGCCAGGTAGCCGATCATCGCGACCGCGCTCACCCGGGCGGCTGCATTCCTGCCCTCTGCTGCCGCCGACATGCCGAGCGGGAAGCCGAGTGCGCTGCCGAGGCCCCACAGCACGGTGCCGGCGACGACGATCCACAGGCTCGGTCCGAGGATGAAGACGATGAGCCCCACGATCGCGGAGACGGCGGACACCTGGAGCACCCGCACCCGGCCGAAACGGTCGATGAGGGGTCCGCCGGCAACGCGGCCGAGCGTCATGGCCGAGACGAAGACTCCGAACACGATGGCGCCGGTCGGCTGGGACTGGCCGTGGCCCTCGACCGTCGCGAGCGCGAGCCAGTCGTTGGCGCTGCCCTCGGCGAACGCCATGCCGAGCATGATCACGCCGATGAGGATGAGGCGCAGATCCGCCCACACCGAGAGGTTGACGCGCAGTCGGGTCTTCCAGTCTTCCTTGTGCGAATGCGTCGGGGTGTCGTCGCCGAGTTCCTCGCGGACCGGGACGAAGCGCACGGCGGTCACGACGGCGGCGGCGATCAGCACGGCCATGCCCCCGGCATGCCAGACGATTCCGATTTCCAGGGCGGATGCCGCGGCGCCGATTCCAGCGCCGATCACCGTTCCGAGGCTGAAGCACGCGTGCATCAGCGGCAGCACGGTCTTGCCCAGTTCTGTCTCGGCGGCTGCGCCCTCGACGTTCATCATCACGTCGACGCTGCCGTTGCCGAAGCCGAACAGCGCGAGCCCGAGAAAGACGAGGACCGGCGAGAAGACGACGCCAGCGCCGATCCCGATGAGAACGAGACCGATGGCGACGAAGCCGAGCGACAGCACCATGCCGGTCCGCGCACCGAGCCGGACCATGAGCCACGCCGACGCCATCAGGCCGAGGATCGACCCGGCGCTCATGCCCAGGATCAGGATGCCGATGGATCCGGTCGAGACATCGAGGTTGGCTTTGATCTCGGGGAGCCGCGCTGCCCAGGTGGCGATGCTCAGCCCGGAGAGGGTGAAGATGACGAAGATCGCGTTCCGCCAGGCGACGAGTTCCTGGCGGGGGCGGAGGGCTGATTCTGTGGGCACGGGGGAGGACGCCATATCAATTCGAGGGGTAGCGGAGCAGGAGGAGGGAGGTCGAATCGATTCGAGCCGTTCTCGCCTAAGCTAGCCGAGACAGCCGCAACGGTCAAGAACCGTGCCGTATCCACCGAGGGACCGTATGAATCGCCAGAGCGCGGCATCCGCCGAACACCGGCCAGAGAGCCGCCCGACGCTCGCCGCCGTTGCCGCGAGGGCCGGGGTATCGCCCTCGACGGCGTCACTCGCTTTCAGTGGCCACGGCCCGGTGTCCGACGACACCCGGGCGAAGGTCCTCGCTGCGGCCGCGGAGCTTGGCTACGGCGGGCCCGATCCGCTCGCCCAGTCGCTCCGGCGGGGCAGAAGCGGCATCGTCGGCGCATTGATCCCGGCCAGGATCGGGGTCTCGTTCCGAGACCCGGTACTGATCCAGACGCTCGACGGTCTGGCCGAGGAGATCAGCGCGATCGGGGCGGGACTTCTGCTCCTCCCGGATCATGACCCGGGCAGTGGCTCTGTGAGCGTCACGACTGCGCCGGTCGACGCGGTCGTTCTGGTCGGGTGCAACGCCGACGCGCTCGGCACGCTCGAGGCGCTGCGCCGCCGGAACATCCCGATCGTCCAGATCGAGGGGCCCCTCGACGCGGATGTCCACACCGTCAGCGTCGACAATCGCGGTGGTGTCCGGCTGCTCGCGGAGCACCTTCGCAAGCTCGGGCACGCCCGCGTCGCCCTCGTCACGCTTGCCCTCGACCGGGCTCGCACCGTCGGCTTACTCACCGCCGAACGGGAAGCGGGCGCCACGGTGACCACCACACTGGAGCGGATCGCCGGTGCCCGAGACGTCTATCCGGGCATCGGCGGCTGGATCGCCGGCGCAAGCAGGAGCGACGCCGGCCGGAAAGCGGCTCTCGCGCTGCTCGACGTGCCTGCGGTCGACCGCCCGACCGCGATACTCGCCCAGAGTGACCTTCTCGCCGCCGGGGTACTTGCCGCTGCCGACGAACTCGGGCTCCGCGTGCCGGAGGATCTCAGCGTCGTCGGCTTCGACGGCATCCGGGTCGATGGTCTCGAGCGCTCGCTGACCACCGTGTGGCAGCCATCGCAAGGCAAGGGAGCGGCGGCCGGCCGGGCCATCGTCGAGTTGCTCGCCGGGCGATCCCCTGAGCCCGTCAGCTTCGACGTGCGCTTCCAGCCGGGGGACACCACGGGCCCAGCACCTGCCTGAATTCACGCATCCGCCGCCATCGCCGATTCCTGCATGATGGCGAGCATGCGACGGAGATCCATGGCAGCGGTCGCTGCGGGGCTGAGTGATGACGGGTCGAGATCACGTTGCTGGTCCAGCCGTGCGAGCAGGACGCGGAGCGCCGCCTCGGCGGCCGCGACGCCCTCGCCGATCTCTTCGCCGGCATTGCGCATAGTCAGCACGTCGGCGACCGCGTGGATCGTGTCGCTCAGCGGTTCCCGGAGCACCTGAGGGACTTCAGCGTGGATGGGGCTCTTCCAGATGGCGGCGGCCAGCACCTCGGTGAGGTCGCGCACATGGAAGGTCATCGTTTCCAGGTCGGTGAGATCCTCGTAGTCCTTCTCGAGGTCCCGCCGGTGGAGCTTGGCCCTCGGATTGAGTTTGCGGCTCTCGTCGGCCTGCCCGACCGCCTCGCGCACCCGGTCGGCGGTGTCGACGAGGGTGCCGCTCCGCCCGGCCCAGTCCTCATGCTCCGGTGGCCACGACTCGACGAGCGCCTTGCCGATGTCATGCAGGTGGTCGGAGAGCAGCGAGCGGAATTCGGCCAGCCGGAGGACCGCCGCGCTGGTGTTCAGCGGCGGCAGGATGAGAAGGTTGACGCCGAGTCCCACCGCGATGCCGACGCCCATCTGCACGAGGTAGCCGATCGAGTAATCGTCGGCGTCCTGTCCGCCGATGATGAGCACGAACAGGGCCGCGACTGCCACGTATTCCCCGCCGGCGGTGAGCCAGCGGCTGCCCGCGATGAGTACCCCGATTCCGACGACGAGGGAGATGGTGAAGACGTTCGGTTCCCAAAAAAGGATGATGGCGCCGGCCAGCAGGATGCCGATGGCGAGGGCTGCGAGGGTTTGCGCGCCCCGCTTCACCGAGCTCATCAGCGTCGGTGACACGCTGATGAGGGCGCCGAGCGGCGCGTAGTAGGGGTACTCGTCGGCGACGCCCGGCACGAGATGCGCGAGAACCCAGGCGAGGCCGACGGCGATGGCTGTCTTGATGGCGAGCAGGAGCCGGGGATGAGCGAGCCAGGACGTGATGCGCGTTCCGGCGCCGATGACCGCCGTGCGAGGAGCTGTACCCATGGGTTCATCATCTCAACCTCGGCTGGGAAGGCCGCCTATCTTCGCGCCGGGGACGTCGGTACATTGTGGCGATGGGAATCTGGGCGCGGATCTGGCCGGTACTCGCTTTAACGACGCTGCTCGGTGCCGTCCTCGCCATCCCGCTTGCCTGGGCGGCGGTCTCATTTCTGCGCGACCGGATCCGGTACCGCTGCAGCTACGACGGTAGCTTCATCTGCGCCGACGGGAACGGCTACGCCCTGGCGGTGCTGGCACTGGGGTTTTGTGTCGGCGTCCTGCTTCTGGCGACCGCGGCTGCAGCGGCCATTCTCAGTGATCGGCCACCTCTGGCGACGCGGGTGACGGCTGGCATGGGTATCGCGTGCGTCGTCTTCACCGTCGGCGCGTCGATCGTGGCCGATTCGGGGCGCAATCCCGCGAGCTTGATCCCCGACGACACGTGGTCGAGCGTGATGGCGAAGCCGGCCCTGATTCTGGCCGCCGCGGGCGTTGCGCTAGCCCTCGTCGTCGTCTCCCCTCCCCGCTTTCCCAGAAGGGTGGGACTCTGGGTTGCGTTCCTCCTGGCCCTCGCCGCCACGGGCGTCGAACTCACACTGGCGTTCGGCACGGTGCCTGTGCTGTTCGCGGTCGTGATCGCGTTGTCGACCGTTCGCACCCCGGTCGAACCCATCCCTGTGACGTCAGCTTCGGCGCGCTGACCACTCCCGGTCGAGCATGGCGTACACGCCGGTGTCCTCCCAGCGGCCCTTGATGAACATGTCCTGGATGAAGTGGGCCTCCTCGCGCATGCCGAGGCGCAGGCAGAGCCGAACGGATGCTGTGTTCTCCGGTGTGAGCGACGCGATGATGCGGTGCGCGCCCATCGTCTCGAAACCGAGGGCGAGGAGCGCCCGCGCGGCCTCAGCGGCATAGCCCTGCCCTTCCACATCCGGATGGAAGACCCAGCCGATCTCAAGCGTCGAGTACTCGGCGTTGTCGACGGTGAAATACATCTGCCCGATCATCCGGGAGTCGGTGCGGCGTTCGACGGCAAGCTGCAGATAGTCCCCGTTCGACTCGAGGCGAGTGTGCGCGGCATCCCGCGCGAGCCTGGCGGCGACCGTCTCGCGATCGCGGGGTTCGTAGAGGAGGTATTGGCAGACATCCGCTCGCGATTGCCACGAGTAGACGGCGTCGAGATCGGCATCCGTCTGAAGACGCAGCAGCAGTCGCTCCGTGCCGATGGGCTCCCGGAACTCGAGTACGCGCATGCCTCATGCTAGCGAGCGCGGATGGGTCGCGAGATGGCATCTGCGCACTCAAATTCGTTCAGGGCGGCCATTTTGGGTGCGTAAATGCGATGTCGCGCCGACGAGAGACCTAGAGCAGGCCGAGCTCGAGTGCGAGCGTGACGGCACGGGTGCGGTCCGATACCCCGAGCTTCTCGAACACGTGCAGCAGAGGAGTCTTGACCGTGGCTTCACTGATGAAGAGGCGCTTGGCGATGACCGGGTTGCTGTCGCCGGCCGCGACCAGCCGCAGGACGTCGAGCTCCCGAACGCTGAGCTTCGGGCGTGCGGGGAGCTTGTCCTGCCGCATCCGCGCGACGAGTTTCGCGGCGATGGCGGGAGCGAGCACCGTCTGGCCGCCGACGACGCTCCGCACCCCGGCGAGAATTTCTTCCTGGGGCGCGGCTTTGAGCAGGTAGCCGCTCGCGCCGGCCTCGATCGCGCCGAGGATGTGATCGTCGGTCTCGTAGGTGGTGAGGATGAGCACCCGCGTGCCCGGTACGGTGTCGATGATGCGCGCGGTCGCCTCGGCGCCGTCGAACTCCGGACCGTCGAGCACCGGCATCCGAATGTCCATCAGCAC
>NZ_JBKJWH010000046.1:0-5505 GCF_046716805.1 Mycetocola sp.
AAAGAGACTGGTTCTACGCGCGGCGCGAGTTCTACCGCGTGATCGTCGGCGACGACGCTGGCGAGGCGGGCGCGGCGGCGGGCGAGGGCGCGGCGGCGCACGGCCGC
Organism: Mycetocola sp.; assembly: GCF_046716805.1. Taxonomy (GTDB): domain Bacteria; phylum Actinomycetota; class Actinomycetes; order Actinomycetales; family Microbacteriaceae; genus Mycetocola_A. The sequence goes on from NZ_JBKJWH010000046.1 coordinate 108, forward strand.
GCAACCCGGGTGATCACGCCGACGAAGAAGGCGGCCGACGTCGCGCATCAGGAACTTGGCGTTGCAACCGACAGCGTCGCGAAGCTCGTCCACGAGCACGGATGGCGATGGAATCGCGACGGCGCCTGGACCCGGCTCTCCGTTGGGGAGACCGACCCCGAGACCGGTGCCCGTTACACGGGCCCCACGGCGGCCGCGCGGCTCGTGCGCAGCGAGCGGATCGTGGTCGATGAAGCCGGCATGCTCGACCAGGACGCGGCACTCGCGCTCCTCACCATCGCGGACGACCACAGAGCCACCCTCGCCTTGGTCGGCGACCGCGCACAGCTCGCCGCGATCGGCCGCGGCGGCGTGCTCGACATTGCCGCGCAACTCCTCCCCCGCGTGCACGCCATGACGACCGTGCACCGCTTCGCCGATCCCGCGTATGCCGCGCTCACCGTGCAGCTGCGACGCGGGGAACACCCCACATCGCTATTCGACCGGCTAAACACACTCGGCCTCGTCGTCCTGCATGAGAGCGCAGGCGCCCTCCATGACGCGGTCGCACGTGAATGGCGTGAGGGAGACGCGATCACCGTCGCGACGAACGACGAAGCGCGCGCACTGAACATGCGCATCCGCGACGAACGGGTACGCGCGGGCCGAGTTGACGACTGCCGCAACTCCACCGGTAGCGACGGACTGAACATGGGATGCGGCGATGTAATACAGACGCGGCAGAACGACTCAACGCTGCACGTCGCGAACCGGCAGACCTGGATTGTGCAGAATGTGGGCGACGACGGCGCGGTGTGGGTAAAGGACCACACCGCGGGTCGGAGGCAACGCACTGTGCGACTACCGACGGAGTACGTCGCCGAGCACACCCATCTGGCGTATGCGTCGACCGCATACGGAATGCAGGGCGCCACTGTGGGCGAGTCCGACACAATCCTCGGCGACGCCATGGATGCGGCTGGTATCTATGTGGGCATGACTCGCGGAAGGAACTCCAATCGTCTGCACCTCGTCGCGTCCAGCTTCGATGATGCTCGGGAACAGTTCGTCCTTGCGATGGAGCGCGATCGGGCAGATCGCGGGCTCACGCACGCGACGGCCGCAGCGCGAGAGTCGATACGTGGCCTCGCCCCCGGCACCGACCGGCTCCAGCGCATCGCACAATCACCCGCCGTTATGGCCTTCGAGCGCAACGGCAGCAGGATGGACCCTTCGAGATCGGGTCTAAACCGGTGAGCCGCGTCCCTCGATTGGGCTTCGAGCGTGATGGCAGCTACCGAACCTGATCGCTTACGAGCAGGTTGGCGAGACCCGGGAACCCTCAGGGGAACGCCTAACGGGACAAGCTTTTTGCAATAGCGCCGTTCCTATATCCCTAGACTCGGCGCTCGTGCCGTAACGGCTTGAGCCGGTTGGGTGCGTCTGATGCGGGAACGTAGTCGCAGGTGAACTCGCCTTCGTAACCGAACAAGAACCCAAAGACCCGGTTTCGCACGTCAAGTCGAATCCGGTAGACGTTCTCGTTGTCATCGAAAGACTCGTGTAGGTCGGCTCGGCCGCTGAAAAGCATGGGGAATCGAAACCCCACCGGACCCGCGTAGAAGCGTTGGGCGCCGGAATGCAGGCGCAGGGAACCGTCCGGGTCGACGGAGAGATCTAAGTCGACTGCCAGATGCTGGTGCGTGCCCAGGTAATCGAGCACCTTCCCATCGCTGAGAACCATTGTCGCGTCGAACCTGCTGGGCTTGCGGCGAACCCGATATTCGCGAACGAACGTCACAGTTTCGCGGCCAAACGGGTCGCGATATGCATAATTCTCGATGGTGAACGGCACGTTCGCGCCGACATCAGGAGTCAGAATGTTGCGGAATTCACCGAGCCGGAGGAACGGGATCGTCCACCAGGGGCCACGCTTGATGTGGGTCATCGTGCCGCGACCGACACATCCGTAGCCAGCGTCGAGCCCAACGCCGAATCGTCGTTGCAGCATCGGATGTAACCGGTCGAAGTCTGCCCCGAGCGCTCGTTGAAAGATCGACGTCATGGCGCCTCGAGCGTGCGCAAGGTGCTGGGGGCTTGAGCCATGGTGCTCCCCTGGCTCGGGGTTCGCCGGCAGCGGGAGGCTTTGGGCCGGTCCGGGCGCCAGAAAGCAAGGACGGATGCCAGCGGCCAGCGTTCCGGCGGCGTGCCCGTTTCGGCCCAGATTCGTAACCGGTCGAAGCTCCACGCCGTCATCCAACCAATGAAACGGCGCATGACCAGCCGGTCAATCACTTGCCCCCAGTCAGGCTCATAGTCGAAGCCGGTGATGAATATCGTGCCTTCCTCCGTCGGAAGATAGCGCCAGTAACCGCGACCTTCTCCGAGTGGCGACAGCCTGTCGTTGGTCGTGAACCGCAGCGCAGATGTGCGCGTTCCGTCTGGCCGCCGTCGTTCTCCCAGAGAAGTGCCTGTCCCTTTGATCGTGTGCAGGAACAGGCCCCGCTCGTAAATGAACCGGTATCCGCCGGTGGAGAGCTCGCCAGCGGGCGTAATGGTGCTGAACCGAAGATCCCAGCGGGGATGCTTCTCCGGGTCCTGCGTGAGTTGCCACACCCGGTCGATCTCAGCTTTTAGTTCGATCTCAACAAAGATCGCCGTGTTCACCATTCGCCCAGCTTGCAGCACGGCACGTCCGGGAAAGTCCAACGACCCACCTGTCTCGCCCGGCCACCGCGCGGATTATAATCACGAACCAACCCTCACCGGGAACGATCAACGAGGAGCTGCTGTCCCCCGTCGGCGTGATAGCCACGGATGCTGCTATGTTCGCCGGCATGGGGAAATCTCGCTTCTTCGGCCTTGCCGCGGTGCTGCTGGGGAGTTTGACAGTCTCAGGGTGCGCATCTCCCGGAGTCTGCACCACCATCGGGTGGACAAACACGGTCGGTGTCGAATTGAGCGGCAACGCAGGTGTGGTTACGGCACTCGAGATGTGTGCAGACGGGGTCTGCACTTCGTCAGCGACTCTTGAGCAAGGCTCTGACGAGCCGTTGCGATTAGCCACGGAGATCCCGAAGAATCCTTCGACCTCATCGCCGGCTTCCACTCGTGACCCTTCGCTGTACTCCATCGCTCGCGTGGACGAGCGCGCATGGAAAGTCTCACTGGACATGCAGGCGCCAGAAATGCTCACACTTCGCGCAGTGTCCGCCGAGGGAGAGGTTCTCGCCGAACGGGAATTCGCGCTCGAGTGGCGGCGCGTGGGTGGAACCGAGCGATGCGGCGGCCCCCACGAAGCGGGTCCAGTCAGTCTCGAAATTCCGTCCTGATGCCTCTCGAAGGGCAACATGTTTGGCGCCTTCGAACAGGGAACCGCAATGCACTGGGCCGAACGAACGTCGATTCAACTGCGGCGGCAAGGTGGAGCGTCATTGAGCCTCTTGCGGACTCGGTCTGCTTGCACTAGAGCAGCGTTATCGCCGTCAGCCAACCTTCATCGGAACGTTGAACGACTACTTGAAGGATTCATTCTCGCCGCACGGGACGCGAGCAAATTCGAGCCAGGTGCTGGGGTGGCTCCATTAGCTGCCCGGCCCTGCGTGGAACTAAGTGTCCCCGAAATGGGGTGGGGCGCCATTGGGATCGTGATGTGGCGGCGAGTCGACTCTTCGCTACGCTGGCGACATTCGCCGAGGAAGCCTGAACGTATACGGGATGGCGAGAGAATCTTGCGTGCACCGCCGTCAGCGGGAACGCTCGCATCGAAGCTACCCAGTTGTCGGGCATCGCGGGTTAGACGGTGGGATCCATGAAGCATTAAGGAGCTGACATGTGGGACGTCATCGGAGTTGAGGAAAGAGGCGAATTCCCCGGAAGTGTCGTGGCGTTCGATTTTTCGGAAGTTGAACCCGACGAGTTCGCCGAGTTCGCCTGTTGGGTCCCGCACAGATACACCCTCAGCATCGAGCGGAACATCGTCCCGCGAGACTTGGCACTCGAGGCCTGCGATGCCCTCGTCGACCGGATCGACGGAAACGTTGACCTGGGCGAGCGATTCTTCAACCAGGACTACGTCCAGGTTGTTCGAGGGCCCCGCGAGGGAACTCTCTTACCTGTGCCTGCGCACAGTCACGACCTCACTGAGATGGAAAGAATCTTGGTGCGTCTCGCGTCCCGCACGCCTCTGGTGCGGGCGATGGCGCACGCGCCGCTCTTCAGCATAGATTTCTCAACTTTCCTCGAAGAACTGGCTTCGGAGGCCACGGCTGATCGAGACGTCCCGCGCTTGCTCAGGCACGCTTCCAGAAGTGTGGACTGGACGTCGGACGTGATGAACTCGCCAGACGTGGCGGTTCAGATGTGGTTAGCGTCGGTGTTTGGTAACTGGAAGGCCGGGGACCGGGACGAACGCCCGGCGCGTATCCGTGACGCCCGAAGGATGGCTCGTGCCCTTCTCGGACGAGGTCAATACTGGGCTTCAGGCGACTGGGGGGATGAACTCAGCAGGATAGTCGGGATTTCGATCTCGTGGCTCGTGCACGGAGAAACGCCGGCCGACTAGGGAGACAAGGAGCGTTGACCGAAATGAGGCTCTGAGCTCGTCACGCCTCGTGCTCAGCGACCGAGACCGGGAGAGACTCGCAGACGTCGACGCTTTCAATCTCTCCGGAGTCGTCAAAGCCCAGGCAAGACCTTCGGGCAGCGCGACTCACCTCCTCGGCGACAAGAACCAACGCAACCCGCACCGACGCTCCGAAAGCCGGACTCTCATCGGGACGCTAGTTGCTATGGCGGAACTACATCGTCTGCGTCGTCCAGGGAGGCCGGTACGTTTACCGAGGGAGCAACAGCTCCATCTCGAACTGAACCCAGGAGGGGTAGGCACCGGCCATGGCAGTAATCCTTGGGAACGCACCTGAACCGCCGATCAATCTGTCGTGGGGGGATCTCACTAAGAAGCGCGAATACCTGAGTAGGACGTACGAGTCCCTGACTGATGTCGGCATGGACCTCAAGTTCGAGCGCGAGGGTGAGGGTGAGTGGGAAGGTTCCGAGCCCGCGCCGGTCTTCACCGATCGGGTAGGTCGGAGGTTCCGAATTCTGATCATGTCGCTCGAGGTCGTGTTGTGTGCGGAGGTGCCCGCTGACTATCACCCTGCACAATTACGATTGCGGCGGGTCTGGGTATCAGGCGAAGAGATAATCGTCGAGTCTCTGCACTCGGTGGACCACCGCGCGCTTTCGAGCGAGTCGCGAACGGCAATTCCTATAGAGACGATCGAACTTTCCGAGGAAACAGGCCCTGCGGCAGACGACACAGGCGAGGAAGGATCGTCTGCGATTTCGTGGCCTGTCTTCGACGTAGAGTGGATGAACAGTGTTGACCCAGCGCCGCCCTTCATCATCACATTGGGCT
>NZ_JBKJWH010000047.1:0-42716 GCF_046716805.1 Mycetocola sp.
GGAACGACAACGGATACGACCGGCTCCCACTCGCGGTCCGGCCGACAATCATCATCTCGCTCATGTTCTACTTCGCTTTCCCCACACCCTCACCAGATGTCTCACGACCATCCTGGCAAGCAGCGAACTTCACGCGCGCTCGGCGGATTCACCCGCGCGAGCCTTCGCGGGCGAGACATCGTCGGCCCCGGCCGGACGAGTGCGGCGCTTCTGCCCGGAGAGAGCCGGCAACGAGATCGGCGAGGTGAACGCGATCTGCTCGGAGAAGTCCTCTGGCACGATCGATGACACCGGCAGCGTCCTGCCGGCGTGCGTGACGACGAGCCGCCACCGGGAGTCCGGGTGCAGCTGCACCCGCAGGTTCCGTGCCATCACTGCCCAGGTCAACGCGAACACGCAGGCGAGCAGGGCTGCGACGCCCGCCGCGGCCAGCGCCCAGCGCGGTCCCCAGGCGTTCGCGATACCACCGACGATCGGCGCCCCGAACGGTGCGCCACCCATCAGCACCGCCATGTAGAGAGCCATCACGCGGCCGCGCACCGCGGCATCCGATGTCGTCTGCACGAAGGCGTTGGCGGTGGTGAGCATGGTGACCGTGGCAAAGCCGATGAAGATGAGGGCGGCGGCGAAGGTCCAGAACGTCGGCATGACGGATGCCACGAACGCGGCAACCGCGAACAGGCCGACGGCCCCGATGATGACGCGCATGCGGGCCCGGTCACGCCGGGCGGCGAGCAGGGCGCCGGTGAGCGAGCCGATCGCGAGGATGGAGGAGAGCAGGCCGTAGCTGCCGGCGTCTCCGCCGAGCTCGACCGCCATCGTCGACGCGAAGATCGGGAAGTTCATGCCGAACGCGCCCATGATGAAGACGATGATGAAGATGACCAGGAGGTCAGGCCGCGACCGCACGTAGCGGAACCCCTCGGCGAGCTGACCCCGCTGGCGCGGTGCCCGGGGGTGGGTTCGCAGCTCGCTTGTGCGGAGCTTGTACAGGGCGAAGAGCACGGCAAGGAAGGTGGCGGCGTTGACGATGAACACCCAGCCCGAACCGATGACCACGATGAGCAGGCCGGCGAGAGCGGGGCCGATCATCCGGGCGGCGTTGAATGAGGCCGAGTTGAGGGCCACGGCGTTCGACATGTTGTGCTCGTCGACGAGGTCGGAGACGAAGGTCTGCCGCGCCGGGCCGTCGAGGGCGTTGACGATGCCGAGCAGGAGGGCGAAAACGTAGAGATGCCACAGTTCGGCGTGGCCGAGCAGCAGCAGCAATCCAAGGCCGACGCCGAGGAGCATCAGCGCCGACTGGGTGAGCATGAGAATCTTGCGCCGGTCGAACCGGTCGGCGATGAGGCCGGTGATCGGCACGAGCAACAGCTGGGGGCCGAACTGCAGGGCCATGGTGATGCCGACGGCGACGGCGTCGTTGTCGGTCAGGACGGTGAGCACCACCCAGCTCTGGGCGGTCGACTGCATCCACGCGCCGATGTTCGACACGAGCGCGCCGATAAACCACAACCGGTAGTTGTAGCTCGAGAGAGAACGGAACATTGCACTCACTGGGTGGCGAGTCTCCTCATCAGGTCTGCGGCTTTCGCCAGGGTTTCTCGGTCGGTGGGGTCGAGGGCTCGCAGCTGGTGGTGAAGCCAGGCGTCTCTCTTCTTGACGGTTTCCTTGACGATCGCCGTGCCGGCATCCGTCAGTTCGATGGTGACCCGGCGTTTGTCTGCCGGGTCGGTGATCCGGGTGAGGTAGCCCTCTTCCTCGAGGCAGTTCACCGTGCGGTTCATCGACGGCGCCGAAACGTGGTCACGTTCGGCCAGGCCGCTCAGGGTGTGGGGTCCGTGCGTGTACAGGCCGCCGAGCACCGAGAACTGCCCGTCGCTCAGTTCGTCGTTCGCACGTTCGTTGCGAAGGCGTCGAGCGAGCCGGAAGGTTCCCATGCGCAGGTCTGCCGCCTGCTCCGCGATTGTTTTTGCCACGGAAGCCAAGTCTAGCAAATTCATTAGCAAAGGTAAAGGTGTGCTTAGCGATGCTAATTAAGCACCGGATCTGCCGGTCGACGTGGCCGGTTCACTACGCTGGGGGAATGGCCGATGACGATCAGACAGGGGCGGATGCCTCGGCGCCCGAAACCCGGACCCTCACCGACGCGCACGGGGTCACGATCTACTACTACCTGTGGCCGACGGTCGACGCGAAAGCGGTCATCCACCTGAGCCACGGCGTCGGCGAGCACGCCCGCCGGTATGCGGCGCTCGCCGCAGACCTCAACGCCGCGGGGTACACCGTCGTCGCCGACGACCACCGCGGACACGGCCTGACCGGGCTGAACCATCTCGGCGTCGGCAAACTCGGCGAGCAGAGCACCAAGGCCGCGATCGCGTCGGTCCAGCTGGTCGGCGAGCGGCTTCGGGCCGACTACCCCGACACGCCCCTCGTGCTTCTCGCCCACAGCTGGGGTTCGCTGATGGGCCAGAAGATCATCAACCGCACGAGTATCTACGACGCCGTCGTGCTCAGCGGGTCATCCCTTGCGGTGCCCGGCGTCATCGGCACGGGCAACTACAACAAAAAGTGGACCTCTCCGACGGCTACCGGCCTGGAATGGCTGAGCCGCGACGAAGCGGTCTGGGCTGCGTTCACGGCGGACGAGCACAACTTCGACATCGCCGTGACCCCGGCGTGGACCCCGGTGCAGGCGTTCGCGTTCCTCGGGCGTCCGCCGAGAACGATGCCACGCGACATCCCGATGCTCATCCAGGGCGGTGCTGAGGACCCGCTCGGCGGCACCCGTGGCTTGACCCTGCTGCGCGACGCCTACATGAAGCGGGCGAAGCTCAGTGATGTCACCCTCAAGATCTACCCGGGCTGCAGGCACGAGATCTACAACGAGACGAACCGCGACGAGATCATCGCCGACCTCGTGGACTGGCTGGATCGGCACACGGCGCCGCAGGCTTGAACCGGCGCCGGTCCGATCAGTACCGGTGGGCGGCGACGTCGGCAGGCACGTTGAACGCGTACAGCCGGGCCGCGCCGTCGATGTAAGAGATCGCCGTCACCGCACAGTTCTGCACAGCGGGCATCAGGTCGCGGTAGCGGTTCGGGTCGATCCCGAGCAGCGCGCAGAGGGTGAGCCGCAGCGCAGTGCCGTGGCAGGAAACGAGGACGCGGCCATCGGGGAAGGCCGCTTCGATCCGATCGAAGGCCCGCAGGTAACGGGTGATCCCGTCCACACCGCGCTCACCTCCCGGCAGGACAGCTTCCGCCGGGCGCGCGACGAACGCGTCCACGGCATCCGCATACTCCGGCCGCAACTCGTCGAGGGTCCGCCCTTCACCGACGCCGAAGGCGACTTCGCACAGATCCGGGTCGGTTTCGACGATCTCGCCGAGCACCCGTGCGCTCGGTTCCGCCGTCAGCACAGCGCGGCTCAGGGTCGAAGAGTACACCGCGTCGAGTCGCGCGTCTGCCGCCCACAGCGCGAGGGCCTCAGCCTGGCGCACCCCGTCGTCGGTCAGTTCGACGTCTGCCATCCCTGCGTACCGGTGTTCTGCGTGCCAAACGGTTTCGCCGTGCCGGGCCAGGAAGAGTGTCGTCATGTACCCATTCTGCTCCCGTCCGGCCCGGTCCCGCCCGGAGCGGCCGAGACTAGGCTGAACGCATGCATGGTGAGTATAAGGTTCCGGGCGGAAAACTCGTCGTCGTCGACCTCGACATCGTCGACGGGCGAATAAGCAATTTCCGGCTCGCCGGTGACTTCTTCCTCGAACCGGATTCCGCACTCGACGCGATCAACCGCGCCGTTGAAGGACTTCCGGTCGAAACGGATGCCGCGTCGCTGGCGTCCGCGATCCACCGGGGGCTCCCCGACGGGGCGACGTTGCTGGGCTTCAGCCCGGAGTCGGTCGGCACGGCCATCCGCCGGTCGCTCGCCGGCGCTGCGGACTGGAAGGATTTCGACTGGCAGCTGATCCACTCAGAGGCTGTCTCTCCACGGGTCCACCTGGCGCTGGACGAGGTGCTCACGGCCGAGGTGGGTGCCGGAAGGCGCGGGCCGACGTTGCGGATCTGGGAGTGGGACGAATCCGCTGTGGTGATCGGCAGCTTCCAGTCGGTGAAAAACGAAGTCGATCTCGAGCAGGCCAGAGAGAACGGCTTCGAGGTCGTCCGCCGGATCTCCGGCGGCGGCGCCATGCTCATGAAAAAGGGGCAGGTGATCACCTACTCGCTCTACGTGCCCGCCGAACTGGTGCAGGGCATGACCTTCGCCGACAGTTACGCCTACCTCGACGACTGGGTCCTCACCGCGCTGCAGTCCCTCGGGATCGACGCGCACTACCAGCCGCTCAACGACATCACCAGCACCGCGGGCAAGATCGGTGGTGCCGCCCAGAAACGCCTCGGCAACGGAGCAGTGCTGCACCACGTCACGATGAGCTACGACATGGACGGCGAGCTGATGGCTCGGGTGCTGCGGATCGGCCGTGAGAAGCTCAGCGACAAGGGCACAAAATCCGCGGCCAAGCGGGTCGACCCGCTCCGCAGCCAGACCGGACTCAGCCGGGCGGAGATCATCGACCGGATGAAGAACACCTTCGTCTCGCTCACCGGGGCGACGAGCGGGGAGATAACACCCGAGGAATATGCTGCCGCTGAGGGCCTCGCCGAGTCGAAGTTCGCCTCCGAAGCCTGGCTGAATCGGGTTCCGTGAGCGAAGATCTGATTCCGGACGAGAAACTTCCGGAGGAGTACACCCCGAAGGCGCGAAAGCGCCCAAGAGGCACCACAACCGGTAGCGCGCTCGGCGTGATCGACGAGGTCTTCGCCCCGACCCGGCAGGTGGCGCGGATCGAACGGGACCGCGAAACTCGCGCCCCGGCGCCCGCCCCGATCCCCGGGGACGGACCCGGAAGCATCCTCGACCCGACCGTGTCGATTCCCGCGGACCTGCCGGCCACAGCTTCGGCCGTGAACGTCGTGTATGTCGGCGACAACCTGGACATTCTGCCGACGCTGCCCGACGAATCCTTCACCCTCGTCTACATCGACCCGCCCTTCAACACCGGGCGCCAACAGCAACGCCATGAAACCAGCAGCGTCCGCGCCGAACCGGGAGCCGGTGGCACCGTCGGGTTCAAGGGCCAGAGCTACGAGCGCATCCGTGGCGCGCTGAAACGCTACGACGACGCCTTCGACGACTACTGGGCGTTCCTCGAGCCGCGGCTTGTCGAGGCCTGGCGTCTGCTCACCGACGACGGCACCCTGTACCTCCACCTCGACTACCGCGAAGCGCACTACGCGAAGGTGCTCCTCGACGCGATCTTCGGTCGCGACGCGTTCCTCAACGAGCTGATCTGGGCCTATGACTACGGCGCCAAGTCCCGCAGCCGCTGGCCCACCAAGCACGACACGATCCTCGTCTACGTGAAGAATCCGAAGCGGTACTACTTCAACTCGGATGCTGTCGACCGCGAACCGTACATGGCTCCCGGCCTGGTCACCCCAGAGAAAGTCGAGCGCGGCAAGCTGCCGACCGACGTCTGGTGGCACACCATCGTCTCGCCGACCGGCAAAGAAAAGACCGGGTATCCGACGCAGAAGCCCGTTGGGGTGCTTCGACGGATCATCCAGGCCTCCAGCCGTGAAGGCGACCGGGTGCTCGACTTCTTCGCCGGGAGCGGCACCACCGGGGCAGTGGCTGCCGCACTCGGGCGCGAGTTCGTCCTCATCGATCAGAACCCTGAAGCGATCACCGTCATGCAGAAGCGGCTGGCCGGCATCCCGGTCGAGTGGATCGAGGCGCCCGAGCCCGAGGAGGAACCGACCGCGTGAGGTTCCGGATCTTTTCCGAACCCCAGCAGGGTGCCAGCTACGACGAGATCCTCGCTGTCGCGCAGGCCGCCGAGCGGCTCCGCTTCGATGCGTTCTTCCGCAGCGACCACTACATGCTCATGGGCGACCACTTGCTACGTGTGAGGCCATCGAGCGCAACCCGGACGAGCTGGTCTACTCGGCGCCCTTCGTTGCCGCCGCCGGGGTGAACGAGGCGGAGTACGTATGCCGGGCCGGGGCGATCGGTCGTGAACCGGCCGAGCTGCGCCGAACGGGCTCGCCGGGACGGCGTCTGAGGTCGTGGACCGCCTGGCTGCATTGCAGGACGATGGCGTCGAGACCGTCTACCTGCCGATCCTCGACCTCAGCGACCTCGACCACCTCGAGTTCCTGGCGGCGGAGGTTGTGCCGCACCCCGGCTGAGCGGCGCCGAGTGCGTTCGCGCGGGTGGATTTGCCGCCCGCGGGTGCCGTGACACCAGCGCGAGGCAAAACCTCCCGCGCGAGAAGCTGAGTTCGGCTGCCGACCAGGTGTGCGGCGGGCTGCGCCGCCGTGCCTAGGCGGCGTCGAGCTGCGCCAGGTCGGCCTCGAGCGCCACCCAGGCGAGCATCGCGCACTTCACCCGGGCCACGTATTTGGAGACGCCCTCGAGCACGATGGCATCTCCGAGGAGTTCGTCCTCATCCTCGACACCGGCGCCGCGGGACTGCATGAGCTCCCGGAAGAGGGCGATCCGTTGCCGCGCATCGACGAGGGTCAGCCCTGGCGCAAGATCGTGAAGGAGCGACGCGGAGGCCATGGAGATCGAGCATCCGGCGCCTTCCCAGGTCACCGAGCTGATCACGCCGTCGGAGACGTGCAACTGCAGCGTGAGTTCATCGCCGCAGGTCGGGTTGAGCTGGTGGCTCGAGGCATCCGCGGAGGGTGCCAGACCGAAACCGTGCTTCTCCTTCGAATGGTCGAGAATCACCTGCTGGTACAGACCCGCCAGGTCGCCGCTCATGACGTCACCCCGAAGAACGAACGCACCGCGGCCATGCCGTCGATGGCGGCATCCACGTCGGCGGTCGTGTTGTAGAGGTAGGCGCTTGCCCGCGTCGACGCGGTTACGCCGAATCGGCGGTGCAGCGGCTGGGCGCAGTGGTGCCCGACGCGCACGGCGATGCCGCGGTCGTCGAGGAATTGGCCGACGTCGTGCGCGTGCACACCGTCGACGTCGACGCTCACAAGCCCGGCACGGTGCGCACCGGCCGCTGGGCCGAGCACGCGAATGCCGGGGATCGCGCTGAAGCCGTCGACCAGCCGGGCGCCGAGCTCCGACTCCCACTGCTCGATCCGGTCCATACCGACGGCTGAGAGATAGTCGACGGCGGCAGCAAGGGCGATGGCCTGTGACACCTTCTGGGTGCCGGCTTCGAATCGCTGCGGAGAGGGCAGGTAGCCGGATGCCTCCAGCGTCACGGTCGTGATCATCGACCCGCCGGTGAGGAAGGGCGGCAGCGCGTCCAGGAGTTCGGCACGGCCGTACAGCACGCCGATTCCGGTCGGCGCGAGCATCTTGTGGCCGGAGAAAACGGCGAAGTCGACGTCGAGCGCGGCCAGGTCGAGAGCGCGGTGCGGCGCTGACTGGCAGGCGTCGAGCACGACGAGCGCCCCAACGGCGTGGGCTCTTCGAACAAGATCTTCGACCGGGTTGATCACACCGGTCACGTTGGAAACGTGCGTGAATGCGACCAGCTTGGTCCGCTCGGTGATCAGCTTCTCGGCCTCGTCCATCCGGAGACTGCCGTCGTCGGCGACGGGGATGTGGCGGAGGGTCGCACCGGTCCGGGCGGCGAGTTCCTGCCACGGCACCAGGTTGGCGTGATGCTCTCCCTCGGTGGTGAGGATTTCGTCACCCTCTCGGAGGACGAAGCGCGCGGCATCCGCCCCACCGCGACCGAGGCTTGCGTTCGACATGCCGTAGGCGATCAGGTTGAGGCCCTCTGTGGCGTTCGAGGTCCAGACGATCTCGTTCTCACGGGCGCCGACGAACCGGGCGACGGTGGCTCGTGCGTTCTCGAACAGCTCGGTGGCGTTCGCCGCGAGGGTGTGAGCGCCGCGGTGCACGGCCGAGTTGTCGTGCTCGTAGAACGAGCGCTCGGCATCGAGGACGCTGACGGGCTTCTGCGAGGTGGCACCGGAGTCGAGGTAGACGAGGTCGCGGCCGTTCACCTGCTGGTTCAGGGCGGGGAAGTCGCGGCGCAGAAGCAACACCTCGGCGTCTGCCAGCGGGCGTGCCAGCTCCGTTGTCGTTCCGGTCGGATGGGGCATTGCGCAACTCACGATCTGTTTTGGGGGAACGGATGTCGCCGGGGCGGTCACATCCGTTCGCCAGGGGCTCCTCCACTTCAAGAGCGGAGCGCCGTGGGGTATTCCTCCATTCTCCTCTGCTTAGCCGTCCCCCGCCACGCGATTCGCTGACTTTGAGGCGGTCCAGGGTGGGTGAAACCGCTGTAAACAGAGCAACTCGCGGCGGAAGCTAGGCCGACTCCCGCACCACGAGCTTCGTCGGCATGATCGTCGCCGTGTCGACCTGTTCGCCGTCGATGAGCCGCACGACGATCTCCGCCATTTTGGTGCCCATCTTGACGGGGGCCTGGTTCACGGTGGTGAGGGTCGGGCTCACGGCGGCGGCATACCGGTCGTCGTCATAGCCGACGACGGCGATGTCGCCGGGGATCGAGAGTCCCGCTTCGCGGATCACCGAGTAGGCGCCGGCGGCGAGCTGGTCGCTGAACACGAACAGCCCGTCGATCGGGACCTGTCGGTCCAGCAGTCGTCGCATCGCGGCTGCTCCGTCGGCCGGTGAGTAGTCGCCGTACTCGACGAGGGAGTCGTCCAGACCGGCCGCGGTGACGGCATCCCGCCACCCCACGAGCCGGTCGATGCCCGCGGGCATGTCCTGTGGGCCGGCGATGGTCGCGATGGACCGGCAGCCACGTTCGATCAAGTGCCGGGTGGCGAGCTGACCGCCGAAAACGTTGTCCACGTCGACGTAGTGGCCGGGCGTCGAGTTCGAATTGAGAGGCCGGCCACCGAACACGATCGGGAGTTTCTGGCCCAGGTGGGTGTACGAGTGGTCGCCGGAGTGGTGGGAGACGACGAGGGCGCCGTCGACGTTACCGCCGAGCAGGTAGCGCCTGGTCTTGTCCGACGTCATCTCGGATGCGATGAGCAGGTTGAGTGTGTAGTCCGTGTCAGCGAGATACAGGGCCACGCCCTGCACCACCGAGGCGAAGAACGGGTCGGCGAACACCTTGGCCGTTGACTCAGGCACGACGAGCGCGATCGCCTGCGTCTTGCGGCTGGCCAGCGAACGCGCCGCCCGGTTGGGGACGTAATTCAGTTCGGAGATCGCCGCACGAACGACCGCCGCGACCTCAGCAGTGACGGTGGGCGAGGCATTGACGACGCGCGACACGGTGGCACGCGAAACGCCGGCGCGCGCTGCGACCATCTCGAGGGTTGGAGACTTCGCCGGTGTGTTCATCGTGCCGCCCCCTTTACGGCATCACTTCATTGGGCCGGGATGCCGGTTCTCGCGTCGGCGATAATTCGCGCGTAGGCGAGCCCGGAGTCCTTGATCGTGCGTTTTTGGGTGTCGTAGTCGACGCGCACGATGCCGAAGCGCTTGTCGTATCCCCAGGACCATTCGAAGTTGTCGAGCAGCGACCAGACGAAATACCCACGCACGTCGGCGCCGTCAGCGATGGCATCCGAGACGGCCTGCACGTGGTCGACGATGTATTTCGTGCGTTCGGTGTCGTGCACGTGGCCGTCCTCGGAGACGTCGTCGTATGCCGCGCCGTTTTCGGTGACGAACAGCGGTGGCAGGTTCGGGTATTCGCGGCCCAGGCGCACAAGCAGCTTGTGCAGTCCCGACGGGTTCACCTCCCAGTTCATGGCGGTACGAGGCAGCCCGCGGCTGGGGAAGGTGATGTATTCGGAACCGATCCAGCAGGACCGGGTTTCCCTTTCGGTGGCTCCGGAGTGGCCGTCGGCTCCTGAGTCGTCCGGGTGCCCCGAAACCTGGTCGTCGTGGTAGTGGTTGACGCCCAGGAAGTCGATTCTCGTGCCGATGACTTCGAGGTCGCCCGGCTGGATGAGTTTGCGGAGTCCGAACTGCTCGAGGTCGGCGAGGGCGTCCTCCGGGTAGGCGCCGGTGACGATCGGGTCGAGGAAGACCCGGTTCTGCAGCACGTCGAACCGGCGGGCCGCCTCAATGTCGACCGGGTCGTTGGCGTCGAGTGGGATCGCGTTCGAGAGGTTGAGGGTGATGCCGATCTGCTCCGCGCCGAGCTCCCGCAACCGGTTCACTGCCAGACCGTGGCCGAGATGCTGATGGTGGATGGCGGCGACCGCCGCTGCCGGGTCCTGCCGGCCGGGCGCGTGCACGCCGGCGGCGTAGCCGAGCAGTGACGAGCAGAACGGTTCGTTGAACGTGGTCCAGTTCTTCACCCGATCGCCGAGCGTGCCGTACACCGTTTCGGCGTAGTCGGCAAAACGCAGGGCGGTGTCGCGGTTCGCCCAGCCGCCCTTCTCTTCGAGGGCCTGCGGCAGGTCCCAGTGGTACAGGGTCAGCCAGGGCAGGATGCCTGCACCGAGCAGCTCGTCGACAAGGCGCGAGTAGAAGTCGAGGCCGGCCGGGTTCGGTTCGCGGTCGCCGGGCACGATGCGGGCCCAACTGGTCGAGAAGCGATACGAACCGAGGCCGAGCTGCTTCATGATCGCGACGTCACCGGCGTAGCGGTGGTAGTGGTCGACCGCAGTCTCGAGGTCGTCGCCGTTTGCGATCGCCCCTGGGACCCGAGCGAAGGCATCCCAGATCGAATCCTCTTTGCCGTTCTCGTGCGCTGCGCCCTCGACCTGGGCGGCAGCGGTCGCCGACCCCCAGAGGAAGGTGGAAGGAAAGTTGGAGGTCACGGACGCAGCTCCTTTGCATGGGGTCCCGACAGGCTGAGAGCGCTCTCAAGAATTCCCGCACACGCTACGGCGCGAACCCGCTCGTTGTCAAGCGAGTCATCAGGAACAGTCCACTTCCCTCGCCTACCATGGAGATTCACCGCAGTTTCTTTGAAGGATGTACCGTGCCGAGTAGCGCCCGCAGACCAATCAGCCCCCGGGTTCGATCCCGCCGCACCGCGGCTGTGGCCATCGTGGCGAGCTCGGCGCTGCTCTGGGCGGGATGCTCAGCATCGGTCGCCCCGGAAGAACCACGGCCGACGGCGAGCAGCACGTCCACCCCCGCCGAGGTGAGCACAGTGACCGCGATCTCACCGGCGAGCGGATCGGTGACCGGCGGAACGCCGATCACCCTCACCGGAACGGGGCTTGCGGATGTCACGAACGTCACCATCGGCGGCGTCCCGGCCTCGGACGTGACCGTCACCGATGATGGCACGGTGACCGCGGTCGCGCCTGCCGCCCTGCACTACCAGCCGACGGATGCCGCCGTCGTCGTCTCCAGCGACGACGAGGTGATCGAACAGGCCGCCCCGCTGAACTACGGCTACGCCGTCGAAACCGGAGTGGACGCACAGATGCAGTACGCGCTGAGGCACTGGAACGACTACAACTCGGACGAGTGGGGCAACCTCAACCCGGTCGGCGGGGACTGCGCCAACTTCGTCAGCCAGACGCTGATCCAGCGGGGCTGGACGCAGAACGACACCTGGTTCAACAAGAACGCCGCCGCCACTCTCGCCGACTGGAGTCCCGCCTGGGGATATGTGCCGGCGATGGACAAGTGGCTCGCCAGCGACGCGAGCCTCGGCCTGACGAAGCTGACCATCGACCAGCGCGATCAGGTGAAGGTCGGAGACATTGCGATCTTCGACTGGAACCTCAACGACATCCCGGACCACGTGATGCTCGTCTCAAGTGTGCAGGTTGTCGATGGCGAGACAAAAATCGCCTTTGTCAGCCACAATAAAGACGGCGATTACCGCGACCTCGACACCGTCATAAACGCCGAGCACCCGGGTGGGACCGCCTGGTTCTGGAGCATTCCCGCGTAATCGGTGCCTCGGCGCCCACCTCAGAACGGAACGGGAGCGAAATCGCATGGCGGCACCTGCAGCAACCCGGCTCCTGGCCGCGCTCGCGCTCGCACTCGCAACGTCTTCGCTGGCCGCCTGTTCGCTGAGCGGCCCAGACGACGGTGGCGGAGCGTCTCGCACACCGGGGCAGCCGGTCGCGGCGTTCTACGGCGACTCGTACACGCGGGGCACCGGCGTGAGCGACCCCGCCTTCCGGTGGTCGACGCAGGTCTCGAAGGATCGAGGCTGGGCCGAGGTCAATCCGAGCGTGGACGGGCTGGGCTACGTCATCAACCGCGATCTGCTCGGGGACGACCTGGTCGACCTCATCGTCGCCGAAGATCCCGACATCGTGCTGGTCACCATGGGTCTCAATGACAACTTCGCGATGCCGGGCCAGGCCTCGGAAATTGAGACAGCCATCCGCGATGACCTGGACACCTTCGCCGACGAACTGCCCGACGCACGTCTCGTCGTCGTTGAGCCGTTCTGGTACACGGACGAGCGGCCGGCATCCGTCGACACGATCATCGGCTGGGTCCGGGATGCCGCTTCCGACGTCGGCGCGGATTACATTCCGGGAGCCTCACGCTGGCTCGAGGGGCACCCCGAGTGGATCGCCGCAGACGGGATCCACCCGAACGACGCCGGGCACACCGAGATCGCTGAACGGATGGACGAGGAGCTCGAGAAGCTCCGGCTGTGAGCGGCTGCCCTGAGCGCCAATTTCGCTGCACGGGCTGTCGCGCACGCGAAAAGGGGCCCGCCTTCCGGCGGACCCCCTTCGTGTCACGGTCAGCGCGTCGAAACGGCCTCGGCGACCACCGGGTCGCCCGTCTTCCAGGTCTCCCAGCGGCCTGATTTCTCGAAATCGATCGACAGTGGAATGTCGTTGCGCTCCTTCAGCAGCAGCGTGCCGATCACAGAGATGACGACGGTCGCGAGCAGATAGCCGATGATCGCCCACGTGGAGCCGGTCGCCTGCAGCAGCGCCTGGGCAATCGTCGGCGCGAAGGCGCCGCCGATGACCGCACCGATCGCGTAGGCGATCGAGACGCCGGAGAAGCGCACCGATGCGGGGAACGACTCCGCGTACCAGGCGGCCTGTGCGCCGTAGGTGAGACCGAGGCCCGCGCCCAGCAGGATGGTCCCGAGGGCCACACCCCAGACGCCCTGCTGAACGAGCAGGAACAGCGGGACGGTGCACACCGCCAGCACGCCCCAGCCGATCAGGTAGAGCTTCTTGCGGCCGATGCGGTCGGATGCCCAGCCGGCCACGAAAGTGAACGCCAGCCAGGAGAGCGAGCCGGCGAAAGCGGCAAGCTGGACGCCGACGGGGTCGAATCCGAGGCCGGGCGGGGTTGCGTCGACGGGGCGGGATGCCATGCCCTGCACGAAACCACCGGTCGTCATGTAGCCGATGGCGTTGTTCGCCATGAACACCAGCGCGCAGAAGATCACGACCTTGCCGTACTTGCGGAAGACCTGCTTGATGGGCGCTGACGCCTGGTGAGCGGTTTCCTTGATTTCCAGGAAGACCGGAGACTCGTCCACCGAGCGACGCACGATGTAGCCGACGACGACGAGCAGGATCGACACGAAGAACGGGATGCGCCAGCCGAACTCGAGGAATGAGTCGCCGGGGAACAGCGCGCGGATCGCGGCGAGCACGCCGGTCGCGAGGAGCATGCCGAGCGGCACGCCTGCCTGCACGAACGAGCCGAAGAGGCCGCGGCGGCCCGTGGGGGCGTGCTCGATGGCCATGAGCACAGCGCCGCCCCACTCGCCGCCCGCCGAGATGCCCTGCAGCACGCGGAGAAGGATGAGGAAGATCGGCGCGAACCAGCCCGCCTGCTCGAAGGTGGGAAGGAAGCCGACGAGCGTCGTTGCGAGGCCCATGAGCAGCAGCGTCAGCACGAGCATCGGGCGACGCCCGATCTTGTCGCCGAAGTGGCCGGCGAGGACGGCGCCGAGCGGGCGGAAGAGGAACGAGATGCCGATCGTGATGAGCGAGAGGATCTGCATCATCGCGGGGCCAGCCGGCTGGAAGAACAGCTGCGCGAAGACAAGGTTCGCCATGAAGGCGTAAATGAAGAAGTCGTACCACTCGATCGTGGTGCCGACGACGACGGCGCCAAGAACCTTGCGGCGTTCGTTCTTCGCTGGGGGATGCGTCCGGGACACGCTGACTCCTTCGTCAGAAAGGGCGGGTCGACGGTTCGACCCGGTAGGTTCCTCGAACGTATATGATTTCGTCTACGACAGCAACACCGCTCTCCGGGAAGCGAGCCGAGCCGCTACCCGCCGAGGGCCGCGTCCACGATCAGCTTCGCCTCGGCCTGGACCTGCTTGAGGTGCTCCTGGCCCTTGAACGACTCGGCGTAGATCTTGTACACGTCCTCGGTTCCGCTCGGCCGAGCCGCGAACCAGGCATTCGCGGTGACGACCTTGACGCCGCCGACGGCCGCTCCATTGCCGGGGGCCTTGCTGAGCTTGGCGAGGATCGGATCTCCGGCAAGCTCCGTCGCCAGGATCGCTTCGCCGTCCAGCTTGCCGAGCGCCGACTTCTGCGCCGGTGTCGCCGCGGCGTCGACGCGCTCATAGACCGGGTCGCCATACTTCTCGGTCAATTCCCGGTACAACTCGGACGGGGTCTTGCCGGTCACAGCGAGGATCTCCGCCGCGAGAAGGCAGAGCAGGATGCCATCCTTGTCGGTGGTCCAGACGGTCCCATCCTTGCGGAGGAAGCTCGCCCCGGCGCTCTCCTCCCCACCGAACGCGACCGAGCCGTCGACGAGCCCGGGTACGAACCACTTGAAGCCGACAGGCACCTCCTCGAGCCGGCGCCCGAGCGACTCGGCGACCCGATCGATGATCGAACTGGAGACGAGGGTCTTGCCGATGGCGGCATCCGCTCCCCACCCGGAGCGGTTGCGGTACAGGTAGTCGATCGAGACGGCGAGGAAGTGGTTCGGGTTCATCAGACCACCGTCGGGCGTGACGATGCCGTGCCGGTCGGCATCCGCGTCGTTGCCGGTGAGGATGTCGAACTCGTCGCGGTGGGCGAGAACGGATGCCATCGCCGACGGCGACGACGGATCCATCCGGATCTTGCCGTCCCAGTCCAGCGTCATGAACCGCCAGGTCGGATCCACGTGAGGGTTCACCACGGTGAGGTTGAGGTTGTACCGGTCGGCGATGGCCTGCCAGTAGCTCACACTTGCGCCGCCGAGCGGGTCGGCGCCGATGCGGATGCCTGACTCGCGGATGGCATCCATGTCGATGATGGTGCCGAGGTCCTCGACGTATCTGCTGCGGAAGTCGTAGGTCTCGACGGCGCTCGGCTCGGCCATGTTGACGTCGATCAGGCCCGCTTCGATGATCTCGTTGGCACGGTTGGCGATCCAGCTCGTGGCGTCGCTGTCGGCAGGGCCGCCGTGCGGCGGGTTGTACTTGAATCCGCCGTCCCCCGGCGGGTTGTGGCTGGGCGTGACGACGATGCCGTCGGCCTGCTCTTCGACGCCCGAGTTGTTCCAGGCCAGGATCGCGTGGCTCAGCGCCGGCGTAGGAACGTAGTCGTCGAACTCGTCGACGAGCACCCGCACATCGTTGCCGACGAGCACTTTCAGGGCGGTGGTCTGTGCGGGGTGACTCAGGGCGTGGGTGTCTGAGCCGATGAACAGAGGCCCGGTGATGCCCTGGTCGGCCCGGTATTCGACGATCGCCTGAGTCGTGGCGGCGATGTGGTGCTCATTGAAGGCGGTGTTGAGCGAGGAGCCGCGATGCCCGGATGTACCGAACACCACTCGTTGTTCAGGGATCGAAACATCCGGCTTCAACTCGAAGTATGCATGGAGAAGAGCGGGGACGTCGACGAGGTCGGACTCGGCTGCTGGGGTTCCTGCGCGGTCAGTCATGCACCCATTGTGGCATCACGCCATCGGCATCGGTCGGGGAATTACTTCGCAGCGGAGGCGAGGATGGTCGAGCCGGTCGACGGCGGTGCGACGGGGGCGACGTCGTACTGCTGGCCGGTGACGATTTTGCGGATGCCGTAGAGGCTTTCAGTGCCGTCGCCCAGGTACTTCTCTGAGTCGGCTTCGTGATCCGCGCCGACGACATCGTGGGCTTGCACGGCCGCGAGGATCGTTCCGTCGGCGAGGGTGGTCCCGTTGCTGCTGAACAGCTGGGCGCCCCACTCGACCGACGCCGGGTTCGTGCGCCCCGACCAGAACTGGCCCTTTGCGGCGAGCCCGTCGGCCGTCGCTTCGGACGCATAGACACGTCCAGCCGGCACCTGGAGGTCCCCGACCCTGATGTGGGAGGGGACGCCGGCCGAGCCGATCATCACGAACGAGCTCACCGAGTAGTCCGCGCCGGCGAGGGCGATGGCTGCCGTGGTCGAACCGTAGGAGTGGGCGAGGACGGTCAGCTCGGAGTCGAGGCCGACGGCGTTTCGGTAGGCGTCGTATCCGTCGAGAGCGGCGCCGAGCAAAACGGCCCCGGCCTCTGCGCGCGCCGTCGATACGGTTTCGACGGGGCCGGGGCTCTCATAGCCGAGCCACAACACTGCGGCGCTCGCCGCGGAGGCCTGCTGGATCCGCGTGACGCCGCGCAGGTAATCTTCGGCCTGGAGCACGCTGCTGTTCATTCCGGGCACGAAGTAGGTCGTGTACAACGCCGTGTCGGGGTTGCCGACGGAGATCGCGGCGAGGGGCGGGCCGTCGACGGAGGCGTCGAGGCTGAGCAGGTAACGGCGGGCATCGTTCGATGGTGCGTCGCTGAACAGCCCGAGCAGCACGTCGATCGCTTCGACCCGCGCGGATGCCTCAGCTACCGTCAACGCGGAGGCGTTCCGTAAGGAGGGGGAGCGAAGCTGCGAGAGGGCCAGCTGCTCGGCTGCGACAGCGTCTCGCTGCACCGTGGCCAGGCGGCGGATGTTCGCGCGGTCCCGGTCGGCGTAGCTTGCCCCCTCGAGATTGCCGATGACATCCGGCCGTTCCTCGATCAGCTCGCCGGCGAAGTGCCGAGGCAAGTCGGTCCACAGCGCGGCAACCTGAGCGGCCGGCAACGTAGCGAGGATTTCGGCGGCGGCGGATACCCGACCGCCGAACTGAACAGCGAAATCCGTGCCGGTCGACGGCACCTGTTCCGTGGCGACGAGGGCCGAAGGGGCGTCAGAGGCTCCGGGATCCGGCAGCATTCCGAGCGCGGCAGTTCCGACAGCGAGCGCCGTCGCAGCCCCGCCGAACGCACGCAAAATCGGGGCGATACGGTGCGAAACCGTCCCCCTGGCTACCCCCCACAAACTCACCGAGTTCCACCCTCAGTTCCACGACGCCCGAATGTCGCTCCCGCCGTTCAAAGATTCGGCGGGTACACTCCCGCAACTCTACCGGTCGGAGCCCCGCACGCACACTCCCCATTCGGGCGTGACGAGTAGGCTGAAGTCCATGCCAGAGACCCGCCCCGCGCCCCGTACCTACAGCTATCTCGGACCTCGCGGCACATTCACCGAGGCGGCTCTCGCCCAGGTCCCTGAGGCGGTCGGCCAGAACTGGCGGTCAGTGAACAACGTGGGAGAAGCGCTCGACGATGTTCTCGAGGGTCGCAGCGACGCTGCAGTCATCGCCATCGAGAACTCGATCGAGGGCGGCGTGTCCGTTGCCCAGGACGCCCTCGCCACCATGCCGGGGCTCCGGATCATCGGTGAATACCTCGTGCCGGTGAACTTCGTCCTCGTTGCGCGCCGCGGCACGGTGCTCGCCGACGTCAAGGTGGTCAACGCCCACCCGGTCGCGTACGCGCAATGCCACGCCTGGATGGATGCGACCCTGCCGGAGCACGGGCACATCCCCGCGACGAGCAACGTGGCCGCAGCATCCGCTCTGCTGGAGAACGACCTCGCGGATGCCGCCATCGCGCCGCCCGGGATCGTCGCCCACTACGACGTCGACGTGCTCGCCGAAAACATCGGTGACAACCCGAACGCGGTGACGCGGTTCCTCCTCGTCAGCAAGACGACCCAGCTGCCTGAGCCGACCGGTGCCGATAAGACCAGCCTGATCGCCGAACTGCCGGTTGACCGTGCCGGCGCCCTGCTGGAGCTCCTCGAACAGTTCTCGACCCGCGGCGTCAACATGAGCCTCATCGAATCGCGTCCGATCGGCGACGAGCTTGGCCGGTACCGGTTCATCATCGACGCGGACGGCCACATCCGCGACGAACGAGTCGCCGACGCGCTGCTCGGCGTGCGCCGCTTCAGCCCTGGGGTGATCTTCCTCGGGTCCTATCCCCGGGCAGACAAGGCATCGATCAGTTTCGATCCGAAGTACTCCGACGACGTGTTCGTCGAGGCCCGCGACTGGCTGCGGGGCCTGATCACCGGCGAACCCGAGGCCTGAGCGCTCGCCGCGGCTGCCCCTGTTCGCTAGGCTCCAGACAGATCGTCGAAGGAGCATCGGATGGACCGCGCAGGTTTCGACCCCCGCTACAGCCCCGAATTCCAGCGCGGCTTCGACCCCTCCGTACACGACGGGATCTCAGCCCCGACCGAGCCCCACGAGCGTATCGAGCCTGTCCCTGATCCGATCACGCCCGTTCCAAAACCGGTCGTGCGGCGTGTTCCACCGGCACCGACGGATTCCTCCGATCAGTCGGCCATGGCCTGGGCGGACGACATGTTCCGGTCCGCGGACGTGCCCGCTTCCGAACGAAACGGCGAGGAGCCCGGGCCTTCGGCTTTGCCCGTGTCACCCTGGCGGAACCCCTACCTGGTTGCGCTCACCGTTGCCGGTGTGGTGCTCATCGCCGGCGGCATCGGTGCCTTCCGGTGGGCGGTCAAGCAGGTCTTCGGCGGCGCGGTCTACGAGAGCGGAGCCACAGAGGAGGACATGCAGGAGGCCATGCTCGCGGCCCAGTTGGCGTGGGGACTCTCACCGCTACTGGCGCTGGCCGGCGCGCTCACCCTCCTCGGCGTGTTTTTCTTCGCCGCCTGGCGGTGGCGGCCGCGGCGCCGGCACGCCGACGATGACCCCGATGCTGCTCCGAACGGGAACTCGTCGAACTGATGCTCGCATCGCTCCGACGCTGGGGTCTGGCAGGGCTGGCCGCCGCCGTCGGCGCGCTCCTGCTCGTCTGCGGGATCGCCGTGGCGGTCGTGGACGCCCAGCTGCGGAGCGACGCGGCTACGGCGGCGGTGACACCGACCGCTGAGCAGCGCAGGCAACTCGAGGAGGTGGGGATCGATGAGTCCGTGGCGGCGGACGCAGGCTACTTCCGCCGATCGCTCATCATGCAGAACCTCTCATCGGGAGGCGACATGCCCGAGCAGGCCTTCCAGATCGATGAGAGGGAAGACGGGAGCGTGTCCCTGTCGTGGGGCTGGTTCAACGAAGGGTTCACCGTCAGGTCGTGGGGCGGATGGCAATTGCAGCCGATCGGCATCCTGAGTTTCGCCGGACTTGCCCTGATTCTCGGGTCCGTTTTCGCTGGTGCCGCACGCTGGGAATCGAAGCATCCGCTGGGCTGAAATTGACGGATGCCTCCCCCGCAAGTCAAACTGTCGGGGGCCGCACAACGGCCTTTCTGCGCGTCGCGCCACGATGAATCCCGAAATCGAGCGCCCGCGTTCCCTGCGTTCAGCGTCGTTCGCGATTTTCACGCTCCCAGAAAGTTCCTCAGTGCCCTCATCGTCCACGCCGTCCGAGCTCGTCCACACCGTTTACGAAACCGCTGTTTCGCGTAACCCGGGGGAGCCGGAATTCCACCAGGCCCTGCACGAGGTGCTTGAGTCGATCGAACCGGCACTCGCCGAGCATCCGGAATACGGCGAAGCAGGAATCCTCGAGCGCCTGGTCGAGCCGGAGCGCCAGATCATGTTCCGCGTTCCGTGGACCGATGACAACAACCGGGTGCAGGTCAACCGCGGATTCCGGGTGCAGTTCAACTCGGCGCTGGGCCCGTACAAAGGCGGCCTGCGCTTCCACCCGACGGTGAACCTGTCGATCATGAAGTTCCTCGGCTTCGAGCAGATCTTCAAGAACGCGCTCACCGCGCAGGGCATCGGCGGCGCCAAGGGCGGCAGCGACTTCGACCCGCACGGCAAGAGCGAAGCAGAGATCATGCGTTTCTGCCAGAGCTTCATGAACGAGCTGGGACGGCACCTCGGTGAGCACACCGACGTTCCCGCCGGCGACATCGGTGTCGGCGCGCGCGAGATCGGGTACCTGTTCGGTCAGTACCGCAAGATCACCAACCGTCACGAGTCCGGAATGTTCACGGGCAAGGGCACCGGTTGGGGTGGTGCGGAGGTTCGCACCGAAGCAACCGGTTACGGCGCCGTCTTCTTCACCGAAGAGATGCTCGCGACGAAGGGTGCGGCGATCGACGGCAAGACCGCTATCGTCTCCGGCTCCGGCAACGTCGCAACGTACGCCATCGAGAAGGTGCACCAGCTGGGCGGGCGTGCGATCACGGCATCCGACTCATCCGGTTACATCGTCGATGAGAAGGGTGTCGACCTCGAACTGCTCAAGCAGATCAAAGAGGTCGAGCGGTTGCGGATCTCCGAGTACGCCGAGCGGCGCCCCTCTGCCCGATTCATCTCGGGCGGGAGCGTCTGGGATGTTCCCGGCCAGATCGCCCTGCCGAGTGCGACGCAGAACGAACTCAACCTCATCGACGCGAAGGCACTCATCCGCAACGGTGTCGAGGCCGTCGCCGAGGGTGCGAACATGCCCTGCTACCCGGATGCGGTTCACGCGTTCCAGCAGTCAGGCGTGCTCTTCGGGCCGGGCAAGGCGGCGAACGCCGGCGGTGTCGCCACGAGCGCCCTTGAAATGAGCCAGAACGCGTCGCGTCAGCGTTGGAGCTTCAGCGACAGCGAAGACCGACTGCACCACATCATGCGGGGCGTGCACACGTCAGCGTATGAGGCTGCCGAGAAGTACGGCCGCCCCGGTGACTACGTCGTTGGCGCGAACACCGCCGCGTTCGTCAAGGTTGCGGATGCGATGCTCGCGCAGGGCGTCATCTAGGCTGCCGACTTTCCGCCGGGTGGAGTTCGCGGCATCCGTTTCGTTGCGGCGCCACAAACGGTTGGACTTTCGCAAAAATCACGACCCATCGTGGCGAGGCAAGACCGATTGCGACCGTTTGCGGCAACGCAAGGGCTGCGGCGGCGGATGCTGCGGTGCAGCGGTGGCGTGCCGGCTGCGAGTGGGCACTCGTTTCGTTGCTGTGCCGCAGACGGCCGGACTTTCGCAGAATGCAGGACCGATTCTGGCAATGCGGGGCCGGTTATCACCGTTCGCGGCACAGCACCAGGCCGAGCAAAAGACGCGCCATCGCTAGCCGTTCCATCCGAGTGATCGCAGGCGTCGCTCAACCCGGCGCCGTAGGCCGGGGAGATCAGCGAGGTCGTCGCCTGTGAACTGCAGCGTTTGCCACCCCTCGTCGCCGATGTCGTTAGCTCGCCGCACATCACTGCGCCATTGCCGAACGTCGGTGCGGTGCTGGTCGCCGTGGTACTCGAGCTCGAGCTTGTATTTCGGATACGCAAGGTCGAGGTAGACCGTTCGACGCGCGATCGTCAAGTACACCTCGTGGTTGGCCTGAGGGGTCGGCAGGCCGCTGAGCGCCAGGTCCACGCGCACGAGCGATTCTGGTCGGGAACGCGAGTGATCCGAGCTGAGGGAGAGGCTCCGACGAAGCACACGGCGACCCGCCCGGGACGAATAAGAATCGATCGCGGCGGTCAGCCGCTCGGCTGTCGTTCGCGGTGCCTCGTGCCAGAGGAGGAAATCTGCCACCGCTACAAGGTCGGGCAGATCGAGAACCATCGCGAGGTCACACCACGTCCGTTCGACGGTTGTGACCCGTAACGGCCCGAGCAACTCGATCTCTTCCCCCACCATCAGCGCTCGGTGCCCCCGAGTCCCGCGGTGGCGGATCGCTCGCCCTGGCACCGGCGTCGTTACGTCGAGCGGCCCGCCTACCTCACGCAGCGGAAGCGGCATCCCGTGCAAGAGGGCAGCCGTTCGATGGCTGAAGGTCGCGCCAAGTGGGATCCGTGTGGCGAGTGCGCGGCACCTCAGTTCGAAATCGATCGCGTTCGCGGCGGCGACCCGTGTGCCGTGGAAAGGAGCGGCCAGAGAACGATTGCGCATCTGGCCCCTGGTAAATCCGCGAGCGTAGGCATCCGCAACGGAGAACGCCGCGGGAAGCGGAAGCGGCAGAGGCTTTCGAAACGTCACCGCTCGAGGATGTCGCATCCACGCATCCCCTATCGTCGTTGTCCACAGGGCTGCGCGCCTGTGCGCGGGCGCTGCATTGCCGCATTTGGCTCTGATGCCCGTCGATGTGCGGCCGTTTGTGGCAACGGAACCAGAGTTTCGGCCATCTGTGGCACAGCCAAGGGGGTTTGCGGAGGATGGGGCGTGCCCGATTATGCGTACCTGTGGAGGGTGTTCCAGTGCAAAAGTGACTGCCTGGCGTCGCGTTGCCAGATTTGGCTGTGGTTTCTGTCGATGAGCGACCGTTTACGACAACGCAACGAGGACTTCGACAGTTTGCGGCACAGCAACACGACGGCGCTGCGGGAAGGAACGAGCGTGCGAGGGTGCGCTACCGCACCCGAACCGCGAGCGCACCGGCATCCGCCGCGAAACGCACTCCAGCGATCACGCCGAACCCGTCGCCGTCGAGCTCGACGGCGCGCGGCTTGTCGAGCGACACGGTGACGCCGCTCGAGCGCAGGTAGGTGATCGTCGACGCGTTGCCCGAGGTCGCCCGGATGATGCGGCGCCCGATGCTCGACCGGCGCAGGAACCCGTTCTCCCAGCGCAGCTTGCGCCAGATGTCGATCCAGCCCAGTGTGCCCTTCGGCTGCAGCACCGCGACGTCGAGCTGTCCGTCGTCGACGATGGCATCCGGCATCATCTCCAGCCCGCCGGTGAGCGTTCCGCAGTTGCCGAACAGGATGCCGGAGACGTGGGCGCTGTGGCTCGGTTTATCGTCGAGCTGGTATCGAATGCGGAACGGGCCCGCGTTCGGGATCACACGGATGCCGGCATCCACGTAAGCGAGCCAGCCGACGGTTCGCTTGAGGGTCTCGTTCGTGTTCGCCATGATGTCGGCGTCGATGCCCATCCCGGCCATGACGAGGAAGCCGTGTTCTTCGATCGTGCCGTCGACGCGGCTGAGCGTGGCGATCCCGAGGTCGATGTGACGCGTGCGACCGGTGAACGCGATGGCGACGGCATCCGCCACGTTGCCGACCGGGAGGTTGAGGTTCCGCGCCAGGAGGTTTGCGGTGCCCAGGGGAAGAAGAGCGAGCGCTGCCCCGGAATCCCGGAGGCCCTCGGCCACGGAACGAACGGTGCCGTCGCCGCCGGCCGCGAAAACCATGTCTGCCCCGGCGCGAATCGCCGCCCGGGTCAGGTCCTTGCCCGAGTCGTCGATCGTCGTCTCGAACCAGAGCGTCGGGCCCCAACCGGCGTCAGCTGCTGCTGGATCGATGATCGCGCGCAGTGTAGCCGCGGTGACCCTGGTGGGGTTGTACACGACCGCCGCACGCTTGGGGCCGGACTTGCTCATACCTGCAACCGTACCCTGCGCGGTTAGACTTGCTCGCGTGATTGATCCAGTGCTCCTCCGCGAAAATCCAGACCTCATCAGGCGTTCGCAGGAGGCGAGGCGATCGCCTGTCGACCTCGTCGACCGGGCCCTCGACGCCGACCGTGACCGCCGTGCCGCGATCACGTCGTTCGAGGAGCTCCGCGCCGAGCAGAACGCCTTCGGCAAGCGGGTGGCGAAGGCTGCGAAAGAGGAGAAAGCCGCCCTCGTCGCCGAGGTCAAGGGACTCTCCGACCGGGTCAAACAGGCGCAGCAGCAGGTGACGGATGCCGAAACCCGCTTCTTCGAGATCGTCGGCGCCATCCAGAACCCCATCCTCGACGGCGTCCCAGCCGGTGGCGAGGACGACTTCATCACCCTGCGCGAGGTCGGCGAGAAGCCCGCCTTCGACTTCGAACCCAAGGACCACCTCGAACTCGGCGAGATTCTCGGCGCCATCGACATGCAGCGCGGCACCAAGGTCTCCGGCTCGCGCTTCTACTACCTGCGCGGCATCGGCGCGCGGCTCGAACTCGCGATCATGAACATGGCACTCGACCGCGCACTCACCGAGGGTTTCATCCCGCTGATCACGCCGACCCTCGTCAAGCCGGAGATCATGGCGGGCACCGGGTTCCTCGGCGCGCACGCCGACGAGGTGTACTACCTGCCGGCCGACGACCTGTACCTCACCGGCACGAGCGAGGTCGCGCTCGCCGGCTACCACGCCGACGAGATCATCGACGTCGCGGATGCCCCGATTCGGTACGCCGGATGGTCCACCTGTTACCGCCGCGAGGCGGGCTCATACGGCCGGGACACCCGCGGCATCATCCGCGTGCACCAGTTCAACAAACTCGAGATGTTCGTCTACACGACGCCGGAGGAATCCGAGGCCGAACACCTGCGTCTTCTCGGCTGGCAGGAGGGAATGCTGCAGGCTCTCGGCCTCAGCTACCGCGTGATCGACACCGCCGCCGGCGACCTGGGCTCGAGCGCTGCCCGCAAGTACGACGTCGAGGCGTGGGTGCCGACCCAGGACGCCTACCGCGAACTCACCTCCACCTCGAATTGCACCACGTACCAGGCGAGGCGGCTGAACATCCGTTACCGTGCGGGCGAGGACGGCAAGACCACGCCGGTCGCGACCCTCAACGGCACGTTGGCCACCACACGCTGGATCGTCGCCCTGCTCGAAACGCACCAGCAGGCCGACGGCTCGGTGCTCGTCCCCGAGGCGTTGCGCCCCTACCTTGGCGGGCTCGACGTCATCACGCCGCTGTGACCAGGGACGGGCTGCTCGTCGCGCTCGACATCGACGGCACGCTGCTGCACGAGGACGGGACGATGTCGGATGCCGTGATCGAGGCCGCACAGGCGGCATCCGTTCGCGGTCATCACCTGATGCTGGCGACTGGACGGAGCTGGGAGACCACGCACCACATCCTGCAGCAACTGGACATCGCGCCTGAGTACGTCGTCTGCGCCAACGGCGCGCTGGTCATGCGCCGCGACGATGCCGAGCCCACCGCGTACCGCCGGCATCTGATCGAGACGTTCAACCCGCGCGAAGTGCTGACGCGAATCCGGTCGCACCTCTCCGACGGCCGGTACATGGTCGAGTACCCGAGCGGCTACCGCCGGTACACCCAGGGCATGACCGACTGGAATCTCGAGAACGCCGAGGAGGTCGAGTTCGAGCACCTGCTGTCAGAACCCGTCACTCGCGTCGTGGTCGTCTCTCCGGAGCACGACGAGGTGGATTTCCTCGACATCGTCGAGAAGATGGGGCTGCACTCGGTCACCTACGCCATCGGCTGGACCGCGTGGCTCGACATCGCGCCGCTCGGCGTCAACAAGTCGACGGCCCTCGAGCGAGTGCGCGAATGGCTGAAGGTTCCCGCGGAGCGGCTCGTGGCGGTCGGTGACGGACGCAACGACATCGAGATGTTCCAATGGGCGGGGCGGTCGGGCCGCGCCGTGGCGATGGGGCAGGCTCCGGACGAAGTGAAAGCAGCGGCGACCGAAGTCACCGGCAGTGTCGACGAAGACGGTCTTGTGACGGTTCTCCGGTCTCTCTGACCATTCAGCCTCCTGTCAGGCCATCCTGTCAGTCTTGTCGAGTCCCCATCGGCTACAATCGAGCGTTGCCTGCTGTTCTCGTCAGTACGCATGGAGGGCTGTCCGAGCGGCCGATGGAGCCAGTCTTGAAAACTGGTGGGCAGAAATGTCTCGTGGGTTCGAATCCCACGCCCTCCGCTCCGCAAGGATGGACGTGGAACAACTGGGGCACGGATTGCATAAGTGACAGGTGCGGTTCGAATCCCACGCCCTCCGCTCCGATTCCACACCTGCCTGCCGCGAAAGGAACGTAGCTTGAGCGAACCCGTCCGCCGCTCCCGGCGTTCCTCCTCGACCGCGAGGCACGGCCGGCTTCGCAAGTCGAGCACAGCGGGAGTGATCGCGAGGTTCGTCGCGGCAATGCTCGCCGTGGTTCTCGTCAGTGGATCCGCCATCGCCGCATACGCCGTGTGGGACATCGCGTCGAGCGTCGCTCCGCCCGTCACCCTCGCAAATGAGGAACCCGGGGCTGACGCTCCGAACATCGACGCCATCGAAGGTGGCGTGAACCTGCTCCTCGTGGGCAGCGACAGCCGCTCAGGGCAGGATGCCGTTTTCGGCGATGAGAAAGAGGAAACCGCAGTCCTCAACGACGTGACCATGCTCCTGCACATCTCCGAGGATCACACCTCGGCGACCGTCGTCAGCTTCCCTCGCGACATGTTCGTTCCGATTCCCGCCTGCCCGAAAGAGGACGGCGGAATCTACGAGGCGAGGACCGCCGCCAAGATCAACACGACGCTCTCCTACGGCGGGCTGGCGTGCACCGTTCTCACCGTCGAGAAACTCACCGGACTGAGCATCCCGTTCGCCGCCGAGGTCGAATTCAACGGAGTGATCGAGCTGTCCAACGCCGTCGGCGGCGTCGACGTCTGTGTCGCGGAACCGATCAAAGACGACTACACCCAGACGTACCTCGACGCCGGCACCCACACCCTTGAGGGCATGGCAGCGTTGCAGTTCCTGCGCACCCGCCACGGTGTCGGTGACGGTTCCGACCTCGGTCGCATCAGCAACCAGCAGGTTTTCCTTTCATCGCTCGTGCGCACGCTCAAGAGCAGTGACACGCTGACCGACCCGTCGAAACTCTTTGGCATTGCCAAGGCGGCGGCGAGCAATATGACGCTGTCGACGAGCCTGTCGAACATCAACACGATGGTGTCCATTGCGATGGCGCTGAAGGACATTCCCCTCGACCAGGTGGTCTTTGCGCAGTACCCGACCGAATACGGCGACATCAACGGCTATGAAGGCGTGCTCCCGTTGAAGGGTCCGGCTGAAGAGCTGTTCGACGCTCTTGCCGCCGACGAACCCCTGTCGCTCAGTGGCGAGACCGGTCCCGGTTCGGTGATCGACCCGAACGCGCCCGTGACGGAGGCCCCGGCGCCAGAGACGGCTCCCGCTCCAGAGGAGACGACACCCGTGCCAGAGGGCACGACCCCGCCGACAACCGAAGCGACCGCGCCCGGCGTCGTCCTCGACGAGTCCGTTCAGGGTCAGACCGCCGGTGACTACACCTGCTCGAAGGGCAACGAGTAATACCTCCTCCCGGGGGATTCCGCTGCGCGCTCCGCGCTCTAGAGTGGCTCTGTGAGCAGGTCGGCACCAGCTGGGAAGGTAATCAGGCATGGTCGCCAGCCGCGCCACGGCGCTGTTGCCGTGTTGCTTCGCAGCCTCGCCATCGCGCTGGTCGTCGTGTTCGTGAGCGGAGCATCCGTCGCCGCGTGGGTGTTCTGGGACCTGACCTCGAACGTGAACTCCAACGCCATCGACATCAGCCGCCCGGACGGCATCCCGCTGCCCACCGCCCCGAACATCGACGCATTCGAGGGCGGCTTCAACCTCCTCGTCGTCGGTGCGGACAACGACCCCGAGCAGGGGAGCGCGTTCGGGGAGCGGGAAGTCACGCTCAACGACGTCAACATGCTCCTGCATGTCTCCGAAGACCACTCCAGTGCGGTGGTCGTCAGCTTCCCCCGCGACCTCGTCATCCCGCACCCGACCTGCACCGACCTCGAGTCCGGTGAAATCCATGAGGCTCGACGCGCCCTCGCCCTCAACGCGGCCTTCGAGCGCGGCGGTCTCGCCTGTGTCGTCGCAACGATTTCGGATCTCACCGGCCTCGACATCGAATACGCCGCGCAGATGTCATTCGCGTCCGTGGTTCGCATGACGGATGCCGTCGGCGGCGTCCCCGTCTGCCTCACCGCTCCGATCAAGGACTCCCTGTCCGGACTCGACCTTCCCGCCGGCACCAGTGTCATCTCCGGAGCGAGCGCGCTCGCGTTCCTGCGGAACCGTCACGGCGTCGGCGACGGCAGCGACCTCTCCCGGATCGCCAATCAGCAGCAGTACATCTCCTCCCTGATCCGCAAGATCAAGAGCGATGACACGTTGACGGATGTGACGAAGCTCTACTCGCTTGCCCAGGTGGCGGCGAAGCATGTGTACCTTTCCACGTCGCTGACGAACATCACGCAGATGGTCGCGATGGCGCGCACACTCCAGACCATCGACCTCGACAAGCTGAATCTCATCCAGTACCCGGTGATGTACGACCCCGACAACCCCAACCGTGTCATCCCGTTGCAGGATCTCGCCGACGAGCTGTTCGAGCGGATCGCCGCTGACCGGCCATTCCTCCCCGATCCCAACACCGAGCGTGAGGGCGTCGAGCAGAACCCTGACGCGGCAGCCCCGACGATGCCGCCGGAGACCGCCCCAGCGACGCCTCCAGCGACATCCGGTCCGGTGCCGACCGGGACCCCCGGCGCCACGCCGGCTCCCGCCCCGACGACGGATGTGATCGAAGGCCTCCAGGGGCAGACCGCCCTCGACGAGACGTGTTCGGTCGCGAACTGAACGACTCAATTCGGTCGCTGGCGATTTGCCCGTTATGATTAAGCCCGTGCATCCGCCAGTCGGTCGCGCATGGAGACGTCGCATAGTTCGGCCTAGTGCACCACCCTGCTAAGGTGGAGTCCTCGTAAGGGGACCGCGGGTTCAAATCCCGCCGTCTCCGCCACTTACGAAATGGTTGCGGATCGCAGTAGCCTCCCCGAGATTACCTTGGTTGGGGCTGCCGCCTTTCGCGGAGCTTCGCTCCGCGCGGGTTCAAATCCCGCCGTCTCCGCCACTTAACCCTCGCTGATCAGCGAGGGTTTTTTGTGTTTCAGAGCGCTGTTCCAATGGTTCGAGTTTCGCGGTGCTCGGAGCGTTCTTCGTCCCAGCACGGACTTACCCGACCCGCCGTCCACGGAGGGAGTATCCCGCATCGGAGCGTGCGTGAAGCCCGATCGGGGGCTCACTGCGCCGCGAGCGGGCCGCTACGTTAAGGGTCTGAGGGCCTGCAAACCACTCCAGGAGTGTGAACGATGACTGAACAGTTACCGCGTTTATCGCACGGCGAGTTCCCGGCCGTGTACGGGTCGAGGTCGACGAGGACCGGACGCAACCCCTACTTCCGGATGCTCACACTGCTGTCAGCGTTCCTCCTTGCGCTCGGGTTGATGCTTCTGTTCATCGGCGAAGTGTCGACCGGCGGTATCCTCCTCGGTATCGGATTCTCCGCCCTGATCGCCGTTCTCATCACTGGGGCGATCACCTGGCAGATCCGTCAGACCGCAAGCAGTCACGATTAACGCCTGACACTTCTCGGCCGTTTCTCACCGGCGGCAGCGTTCTCAGGCAAGCCCCGAGCAGGTATGGCAGACTGGCCGCGTCCGTCCTGGCATCGTCGGAGTTGTCGTTGCCGCAGTCCCAACCACTGTGGAGACAACGTCCATGCCTTTGCTTTTCCGTACAGACGTCATCGTCGCGGCCTCAGTGGACCCCACCTCGGCTGGCATCGCTGACGGCATCGCCCAGTGGGCGATCCAGATCATGGAAGCACTCGGTCCGGTCGGGGCCGGCCTCATCGTCTTCCTCGAGAACGTGTTCCCGCCCATCCCCAGTGAAATCATCCTGCCGCTGGCCGGATTCACCGCCAGCCAGGGCTCGTTCACCATCGCCGAGGCAATCTTCTGGACGACACTCGGATCCGTCGTCGGCGCGTTCATCCTCTACGGCCTGGGCCGCTGGCTCGGCCACGACCGTACCGTCTGGCTCGCAACCCGCATCCCGTTCGTCGACCCGGACGACATTCTCAAGACCGTCGCGTGGTTCGGCCGCCACGGCAAGAAGGCCGTCTTCTTAGGACGGATGCTTCCCATCTTCCGCAGCCTGATCTCCATTCCCGCAGGGATCGAGAGGATGAACATGGTGGTTTTCGGGCTGCTCACCGCGGCCGGCTCCCTCATCTGGAACAGCATCTTCGTGATCGCGGGCTTCCTCCTCGGCGAGAACTGGGGCGCTGTGCTCCAGTACGCCGATGTGCTCAAATACGTCGTCGTCGCGGGTGTCGCGCTGCTCGTCGGATGGTGGGTCGTGCGCACCGTTCTGCGGCACCGGGCACGCCGGCGTGCGCGCGACCTCGAGCGCGTCGGATAACCCCAGCTTCGCCGGCACTGTCGGCCGCGTAATCACTCGTTGCGGACCAAGACACTCGGCGCACCGGATGTTTTCGTCCGGAGCGTGTGAGTGGACACGCGAGATGCCCGCCCGCCCGGCGGCATCTTTCGCGCACCCTAATGGTGCCGTGCGTGACCGTCGAGAGGCCCGCGAGCGAACATCGGACGAACTTCTGTCGATCGTCCCTCGTTCGGGGTTCACCGTCCCCTAGGTTGGGAAACACTGTATTTCGCATGATCAGCAAGAGGCGACCCGGGGGGTCTGTCGTTGCTCGAAAGGACTGACCATGAAAAAGCGCAACCTGAGATCAGCGGCTCTCGCCGCCGTCGTCGTAGGATCCATCGGACTGGCCGGATGCTCCGCTGCGGCGGCACCGTCCTCCTCCGAGAAGCCGGCGGAGTCGACAGGCACCCTGATCGTCTATACCAACTCCAACTCCGACGGCCGCGGCGAGTGGATCACCGAAAAGGCAGCCGAAGAAGGAATGACAATCGAGATCGTCGGTCTCGGTGGGGCTGACCTGGCCAACCGCATCGTCGCAGAGAAGAACAACCCGGTCGGGGACGTCGTCTTCGGCCTCAACAACATGTTCTTCGAAACGCTGAAAGCCGAGAAAGCCATCACGGCGTACGAGCCGTCCTGGTCTGAGGAGGTCGACAAGAACTCCGGCGACCCGGACGACGGCGCCTTCTGGCCGCTCGTCGAGCAGGCGATCGTCACGGTCTATGACACGAACAAGGTCTCCGAATCGGATGCTCCCACCGACACCAGCGAGCTGTGGAAGGACGACACCTACAAGGGGCGCTACGAGGTCAATACAGCCCTTGGCCAGGCGACCCCCCAGCTGATCCTCGCCGGTCTGCTCACACAGCACCTCGACGAAGACGGCGACCTCGGTGTCTCTGACAAGGGCTGGGAAGAAGTGAAGGCGTACTACGCGAACGGTTCACCGGCCGTCGAAGGTACCGACCTGTACGCCCGTATCAGCCGCGACGAGGTCGACTTCGGCGTGATCCCGTCGAGCGGCATCACCGCCCGTGACGCAGAGTACGGAACCGCAACCGGCGTGATCAGCCCCAAGGTCGGCGTGCCATACGTCACCGAGCAGATCTCGGTGATCGCCGGAACGAAGAAGCAGGACCAGGCAGAGAAGTTCATCGACTGGTTCGGCAGCGCTGAGGTCCAGGGCGAGTTCGCCCAGGAGTTCTCGGCATACCCGGTCAACGAGAAGGCCCGTGCTGTGGCTCTCCCCGAGGTCGTCGAACTCGTCGAATCGCTGAAGAAGCAGGACATCGACTTCGGGTTCGTGCGCGAGAACATCAGCGGCTGGGTCGAGAAGACCGAGCTCGAGTACCTGCCCTGACCACGAAGTAATCCCCGGCTTTGGCGGTCGCGGGGCGTTGTGCCCCGCGACCGTCACCGAACAGAAGTCTGCCGTTCACCGCCGAACGGACCGGCTGGAGCGCAATGATCACATACGACAACATCGAAGTCCGCTTCGGGGAGCACGCTGCCATCCCGGACCTCAACCTCGAGATCACGGAGGGTGAGTTCTTCACCCTGCTCGGCCCGTCCGGCTGCGGTAAAACGACCGCGCTGCGCACGCTCGCCGGCTTCATCGAGCCGTCGCGCGGCAAGATCCTCATCGACGGCAAGGATGCCACGCGGCTGCCCAGCGAGAAACGTCGCGTCGGCATGGTGTTCCAGAACTACGCCCTGTTCCCCAGCATGAGTGTCGGTGAGAACATCGCCTTCGGCCTGTCGGTGCGCAAGACGAAGAAGGCGGAGACGGATCGGCTCGTGGCGGAGATCGCGGATCAGGTCGAACTCACCCGCGGTCAGCTCGACAAGAATGTCTCTGAACTCTCCGGCGGCCAGCAGCAGCGCGTCGCGATCGCTCGCGCGCTGGTTCTGAAGCCACGGATCCTGCTCCTCGACGAGCCCCTGTCCAACCTCGACGCCAAGCTGCGTGTGCAGTTGCGGGAGCAGCTGAAGAACCTTCAGAGCGAGCTGGGCATCACCACCGTGTATGTCACGCACGACCAGGAGGAGGCCCTGACGATGAGCGACCGGATCGCCGTCTTCAACAAGGGTGTCGTCGAACAGGTCGGCACACCCGAGCAGATCTACGACCGCTCGGGCACCGAATTCGTCTGCACCTTCGTCGGTGCCATCAACACGTTGTCACGCGAGTTCGTCCAGCGGCTCGTCGACGCCGGAGCCACCGGCCTTGACCCGTCGAAGCCGTCGTATCTCCGCCGCGAGAAGGTGTCGCTGTATCCGCCCCGGACCGGTGAGCCGGTCAGCCGGCTCGACGGTGTCGTTGCCGAGCGCACGTACCACGGGGCGTACAGCACCTATGTGATCGAGTCGAGCGGCACCACGCTCCTGGCCATGGTGACGGAGAACGGTGAAGCCGTGCTGCAGCCGGGAGCGACCGCCGACCTGTACATCGACCCGGCCTCGATCCTGCAGTACTGACTGAGATGCGTTCGAAATCGCTGCGGGCCATGTTCCGCTCACCGCTGGTCCTCGTCGTCTCGGTGGTTCTTCTCTGGTTCATCGCAGCGTTCCTGCTGTTCCCGAACATCAACCTGCTCGTATCGACGTTCTTCCCCGGCGGAGAGTTCAGCGCCCGCGCCGTCGAGAAACTGTTCAGCTCCGAACGGGCAATGAAGAGCCTGTGGCACAGCTTCCTCCTGGCGATCAGCCTGTCCGTCACCGTCAACGTGGTTGGTATCTTCATCGTGCTCGTCACGAAGTACTTCCAGATCCGTGGCGCGCGCATCCTCTGGCTCGGCTACGCCACCACGCTGATCTACGGCGGCATCGTGCTCGCCGCGGGCTACAACTTCATCTACGGCCGTTACGGGTTCATCACCAACGCCGTGCGGAACGTGTGGCCAGACGTCGACCCGAACTGGTTCTCCGGATTTTTCGCCGTCCTCCTGGTGATGACGTTCGCGACCACCACGAACCACATGCTCTTCCTCTCCTCGTCGCTCGCGAAGATCGACTACCAGACCATCGAAGCCGCACGGAACATGGGCGCCTCGACCTGGAGAATCCTCTGGAAGATCGTCCTCCCGGCACTCCGGCCGATGATCTTCGCGGTCACCGTTCTGACGTTCCTCACCGGGCTCGGCGCGCTCACCGCTCCGCTTGTACTCGGCGGCGCCGACTTCCAGACCATCGCCCCGATGATCGTCACCTTCTCGAAGAGCGCAAGCTCCCGCGACCTCGCGGCGCTGCTCGCGATCATCCTCGGTGTCGCGACGATCATCCTGCTCGCCATCATGAACCGGGTCGAGAAATCCGGTGTGTATTTTTCGGTCGCCAAGGTTGCCACGCCGCTGCAGAAGCAGCGGATCCCGAACCGCGCAGCGAACGTGATCGTCCACGTGGTCGCGTATCTGCTCTTCGTCGTCTATGCCACGCCCGTGCTGCTGATCGTGCTGTTCTCGTTCGTGGACTCCACCGCTGTGCTGACCGGCACGATCACTCTCGGCTCGTTCACGCTCGACAATTACGCGACGGTGTTCGGGTCGCCGGCCGTGCTGCGCCCGTTCGTGGTCAGCGTCGTCTACAGCGCGCTCGCCGCACTCATCGTCGTCGGCGGCTTGTTGTTCGTGGCCCGGGTGATCCAGAAATACCGCAACCCCGTGACATCCACTCTGGAATACCTGCTGCACATTCCGTGGATCCTGCCGACGATCCTCATCGCGCTCGCCCTGGTGATGACGTTCGACCGCCCCAACCCGCTGGTGGGCGGGCAGGTCCTTACCGGCACGACCGTGCTGCTGCTGGTGGCGTACATCATCGTCAAGATTCCGTTCACGCTGCGTCTGCTCAAGGCCGGATTCGCGTCGATCCCCGACTCGCTCGAGGATGCCGCACGCATCCTCGGCGCGAAGTCCCTGTTCACGTTCCGGAAGGTGCTGTTCCCGCTCGTCATTCCAACCGCCGCGGCAATCACGGCGCTCAACTTCAACAGCCTGCTCGATGACTACGACGCCGCCGTGTTCCTCTATCACCCGCTGTACGAACCGCTCGGGATCGCGATCAAGCAGAGTACCGAGGGTGAGAACAACCTCGACTCGATGTCGATCACCTTCGTCTACACGGTGCTGCTCATGATCATCATGGGGCTGACCATGTACCTCGTCTACGGCCGCTCCAGTGGCGCGAAGAAGCGGCGGACGCGGTTCGGCGGAGAAGCGGATGCCGTCGGTGCTGGCCCGCGCAGCCC
Source organism: Mycetocola sp. (assembly GCF_046716805.1). Classification (GTDB taxonomy): domain Bacteria; phylum Actinomycetota; class Actinomycetes; order Actinomycetales; family Microbacteriaceae; genus Mycetocola_A. The sequence goes on from NZ_JBKJWH010000047.1 coordinate 34,411, forward strand.
GGATGCGGTCGGCCCGAAGGTGGTCAGCCAGGACGCCGTCGGCGTGGATGCTGTCACGACAGCAGGCGCGAACCCCCGGTCCTGAGCGCCTCTTCACTCGCGCCGGACCAGAGCACCCGGTGCGCCGGATGCTTTCGTCCGGAGTGCGTGAAAAGGCGGCACAACAAAACGGCCCGGGGCGAATGAAGCTCCCCCGGGCCGTGCCGTTGCGTTGGTACTACTCCTGCTGCTGGCGGTGCCGCTCGGCCTGTTCCGCCTGCTTCTGCTCCTTACGGGCTTTCTCTTCTGCGAGCACGCGCAGGCCGGCATCGCGTTCGTTGACCCGCGTGTTTTCGGCACGAACCGCTGCCTGAGTGGCGCGTTCGGTGACGAGCCAGGCGGGCGGAGCCTCGAGGAGAGCGGTGATCTCGGCCGTCGTGAGGGCGGCATCCGCCATCTCCGAGCGAGCGAGGCCGGACACCGAGATGCCGAGCTTACGGGCGACCTCCTGGCGCGGGTGCGGGCCGTTCTTGCGCAGCTCGACGAGCCACTCGGGCGGCGACGCGAGAAGCTCGTTGAGTGTTTCACGCGTCACGGGCTGGTTCTGGAACTCGTCGGGCGTTGCAGGCAGGTAGACGTTGAGCTTTTTCGCTGCCGTCTCCGGCTTCATGGTTTGGGGGGTCTTGTTGGAAGCCATGCCCCCAGCGTAACCGGTGGGGCCCCGTGCATCACGCGGCGGGCGGCATCCGTAATACCCTGTGAATCGACCGTTCTCGTTCCGAACGGCATGAGGGAGGCACCATGGACGCCGAATCGACGCCCGACCGCCTCTTCACCGTGGCTTTCGTGCCTGGTGTGACGCTCGCGAAATGGTCGAAGGTGTGGGCGGAACGCCGCCCCGATCTGCCGATGGGTTTCGCGCCCACGTCGGAGGCCGAGCAGGTCCGCGTGCTGCACGACGGCGCCGCTGAGGTCAGTTTCGTCCGGCTTCCGGTCGACGATGCCCGGCTGAGTGTGATTCCGCTCTACCGGGAGACCCCCGTCGTCATGGTGCCGAAGGAGCACGAACTGTCGCAGGCGGAATCCGTCACGGTGGCGGAGCTCGCCGGGGAACATCTCCTGCAGGATCCGGACTCCGTGCCGGAGTGGCGCGACGTCGCCGATGAGATCCGTGAGGGGACCCGCCGGCCGCTTCCGAGCATCCGGACAGGCGATGACGCCGCCGAACTCGTCGCCGCCGGGGTCGGCATCGTGATCGTGCCGCAGTCGGTGGCGCGGCTGTACGGCCGCAAGGATGTTGTCGCCGTGCCGGTGACGGATGTCGCCGAGTCGCAGATCGCGCTCGCCTGGCTCGAGGAGAACACCACCGCGGACGTCGAAGAGTTCATCGGCGTAGTCCGCGGTCGGACCGCCCGCTCCTCCCGCGCCCCGCAGGAGGAGCCAGAGAAGGCTCCCGCGAAGGAGCGCAAACCCAAACCGAAGGAGAAGGCGAAGCCATTCACGCCGCGCCCGCACCGGGCCCCGAAGAAGCTCGGCAAGGGCCGCAACCGCGGTCGCGGCGGCCGCTCCTAGGAACACGCTCGCCGTTCGGTGCGCGCAAATCGATCTCAGCACGGCGTTGCGGGTCGATTTGCGCACAATGAAGGTCGCCGGACGCGAGCGATCGCTAGGCGACAGTCGTGCCGAACAGCAGCCCAAGCAGGTACGTCACCGCTGCCGCGCCGAAGCCGATACCCAGCTGGCGGAGGGCCCGTTTGAGCGGTGAAGCGCCGGAAAGCACGCCCACGACGGCTCCGGTGATGAGCAGCGCGATTCCGACGAGAACGGATGCCACGGCAACGGCCGCGAGACCGGTCAGGCCGAACAGGTAGGGGAGCACGGGCACGATCGCGCCCGATGCGAAGAAGAGGAAGCTGGAGACAGCGGCGCCGCGTGCCGAGCCGATCTCCTCGTGCTCGTTCTTCACCGCTGCGACACTTCCCGTGTTGATCCCGACGTGAACGCAGTCGAGGTTGTTGAGCACCTCGTGGGCGTGCTCCGCCGCCTGTTGCGGGGCCATGCCGCGAACCCGGTAGACCAGCTGGAGTTCGTTGGCGTCTACGTCGAGCAGGGGGAGAACCGTCCGGGCAGCCGGGTCAGGAGTGGTCGATTCGAGCAGTTCGCGCTGGGACCGCACCGAGACGAACTCGCCTGCGCCCATCGACAGGGCACCGGCCAGGAGTCCGGCGACACCGGCGGCGAGCACCACGCCGTTGCCCACGCCGGTGGCGCTCATGCCGGCGACAAGCGCCAGGTTCGACACGAGACCATCGTTGGCGCCGAAGACAGCGGCACGGAACATCCCGGACATGCTGTTGCGCCCGCGGGCGGCGAGCCCGCGCACGATCTCTTCGTGCAGTCTCTCGTCAGCCGCCATCGCGTCGGTGGCGTCGACATCCGCTTCATACGGTGAACGGGATTCGGTGCGTTGCATCAGGGCGAGAACGAAGACCGAACCGAACCGTTTGGCAAGAAACCCGAGCAGCCGGGTTCGAAGCGCGGTGCGAGTGGGGTCGTTCGCGTGCTCGCCGAGCAGCGCGATCCAGTGCGCTTCGTGCCGCCGCTCCGCTTCGACGAGACCGAGCAGGATGGCGCGTTCCTCACCGGTGCGGCGGCCCGCGAGTTCACCGTAAACGGATGCTTCAGCGCGTTCGTCGGCGAGGTACCGGCGCCAGCGTTTGATCTCGGCCGGGCTGGGCGCGCGGGTGGTGGGGGATTCGGTCACGGGGTACTCCTGCTGCGGTGGGCCGGAGATCCTCGATATTTCGAGACTTCGGCCATCGTGAATAGGTGGCCGAAGGTCTCGCTCGCCCGCTCGTGCGGGTGGGCTGCCGGGTCGTGAGACCAGTGTGTCGACAGACCGCGTCGCCGTTTCTGGATTGAAACCGGCGGTGGGAACTACTCCCCTTCGCTGGTTCCATTCTATCGCAGGTCAGCCGGGAGGCTTTCGGGCCGCGTCAGGCGCGCTCGTAGGCAGCGCGAAGCCAGCCGATCCGAGGATGGTGAACCACTCCGTCAGCGCTTTACCGGTGTTCTCCGGCAGTCCGTCGATTCTCCTCTGGGTCTCAACGTCCATGCCCGAAGGCTACTCGGTGTCTGCGGTGGATATCGAGCGGTCAGGCCCGGGTTGCCGCCGCGATCACGGTGTGGAGGGTTTCGCGCATTCTCGTCAACTCGTCGACGGACATGCCCAGTTCGGAGATGATTTTCGGCGGGATGCTTTCGGCCTGGTCGCGAAGGTTGCGGCCGACATCCGTCAGGGTGATGTCGAGGACGCGCTCGTCCCGCGTGCTGCGCTCGCGGCGTACATAACCGGTGGCCTCGAGGCGCTTGAGGAGTGGGGAGAGTGTGGCCGGTTCCAGCTGAAGGGCGGAGCCGAGCTCTGTGACCGAGCGCGGGCTGTGTTCCCACAGGGCGAGCATCACGAGGTATTGCGGGTGGGTGAGGCCGAGGGGTTCGAGGATCGGGCGGTACAAAGCGAGGACGCTGCGGCTCGCAACGGCGAGCGCAAAACACACCTGGTTCTCGAGGGCGAGCAGATTTGCGGCGTCGGCTGTTGGGGCCTGGGTCATGGTCGGCCTCCTCTCCTCATTACCATATACACTAATGGTTATGGCACGAACTAAAAAGCCTCGTCAAAGTGTTGCGGATGCCGGCGGCTTCACCAACTGGCTGAACAACCGTCTTCGTCCATACATTGGCCCGCCTCCGCTCGGCCCGTACAACGAAGAGCCGCTGCCGCCCGCCTCCGAATCGGCCTGCCCGCTCTGTGGCCAGGCCATGTCGCTGCACAGCGTTGATCGCAGCGGCGAACGCACCCAGCTGTACTGCCCCACCCCCGCCGCCTGACCCAGGCTCCCTGCCCGCCGATCGCCGGCGTATGATCGCCGCCATGGAGCATCCGCAAGTGGTGGAACCGGGCGACCCGGTCGTCAGCGCTGTCCGCGACATCTGTGCCGACTATCCCGAATTCGCCGAGGTCGAGGCGTGGGGTCGGCCCACCTTTCGTGCCGGGAAGAAGCTGTTCGTCGTGATGGGGTCATCGATGGACCGCCCGGGCACCATGGTGTTCAAGCCGGACCCCGACGAACGGCCCGCGCTGCTGGAGGACGACCGGTTCTTCGTGCCGCCGTATTTCGGTCCAGCCGGCTGGCTCGGCATGGAGCTGGCGGCCGACGCGACGGACTGGACGTTCGTTGCCGAACTCATCGACACCTCCTACCGGCAGGTCGCCCTCAAGCGCCAGCTCGCCGCTCTCGACGAGCGGCACCTGCGATAGCGGCTGGCGGCTGGCGGCGGGTTCACCGTCCCCGGCGCGGGTTGCTTTGCCGCGCGCGGGTGCTTTTTCAACCGCGCCGAGCCAGAAGACCCGCGCCGGCCCTTTTACTCGACGGCGAGGACGTTACCGGTTGCTGTGTCCGCGGCTTCATTGAGCCGCTCCACCTGGGCCGCGAAGTTCTCCAGCTCCTCTTCCGACCACGACGAAAGCAGCCCGTGCATGATTGTGCGGTTCGTTGGGTTGACCGAGCGCATGCGCTCGTGCCCCTTCTCGGTGAGGGCGAGGATCCGCGCCCGGCCGTCATCGGGGTCGGTGCGGGTCTCGACCAGGCCGAGTTCCTCCAGCTGCCGGACCTGCCGGCTGATCACACTCCGGTCGACGACGAGCGTGTCGGCAGCAACGCTGGCCTGGACGGTTCCGCAGCGTTGGATCGTCCGGAGGAGTCGGTAGCCCACGGGCTGCAGTGAGGGGTCGACCGCTGTCGCTGCGTTGCGCACAATCAGATGCAACGTGCGGGCCAAAGTGCTGATCGAGTCTTCGACGGCCAGGATGGCAGACGCGTGCCTGTCCGCGGATGTCGCCACGCCTGTCGGTTCGGCGGTCATCGTTCACCTCTCCGGGAGGCGGGATCGTCCGGCTGGTCAGCCGTGGGGACCGATCCCGTCGGGTGCGCGAGTCCCACCGCGGGCAACGCGACGCTCGCGGTTGCAACGTCGATGAGCATGTCGCTCGCGTCGTCGCGCTCCCGGGCCTTGTCGTCAGCCGAGGAGCGGCCGCCGCCCTGGTTCTTCAATTGGACGGCGTTGAGGCTGCCGAGCGGCGCATTGGGAATGAAGGCGACAGCGATGAGGGTGACGACCGCCAGTGGTACGGCGCAGAGGAAGACGAATCCGACACCCGACCCGTACGCGCTTTCGACGACCGTCTTGAGCACGTCGGGCAGTTCGGAGATCTGCGGGATGGACCCACTGCCGAGGTAGGTCCCGGCCAGAACTTGATCGGCCGGCTTGAGGGCGGCGATGTTCTCCTTGATGCTCTGGGCGACGACCGTGCCGAGGATGGAGCCGAGCATGGAGACGCCGATGGTGCCGCCGAGGCTGCGGAAGAAGGTGATGGCGCTCGTCGCGACGCCCAGGTTCCTCACCTCGATGGAGTTTTGTACGACGAGGACGAGGTTCTGCATGAGCATGCCGATACCGGCGCCGAGTACCGCCATGTACACCCCGACGAGGATCAGGTTCGTGTCGTAGTGCAGGGTGCCGAGCAGGGCCGAGCCGACCACCGTCAAGACCGAACCCGTCACCATGATCGCCTTCCATTTGCCGCGTCGGCTGATCAGGCCACCGAACACGGTCGAGGAGATCAACAGGCCAGCCATCATCGGGATGGTGAGCAGGCCGGATTCCGTTGGAGTCGCTCCGCGGGCAAGTTGCATGTATTGGGCGAGGAACACGGATGTCCCGAACATGGAGACCCCGACCGAGACGCTCGCGATGACGGAGAGCGTGAAGGTGCGGTTTCGAAACATCCCGAGAGGGATGATCGGTTCAGCTGACTTGAGCTCGACGATCACAGCTGTGACGAGAAGCAGGATCGAGCCGACGACCATCAGCAGGCTCGGCACCGACACCCACTCGAATTGAGTGCCCGCGAGTGAAACCCAGATCAGCAGCAGCGAAACGCCCCCGGCGATGAGGATCGCACCGAGGTAGTCGATGCGCACGGTGCGCTTCGGATGTCTGGGCAGGTGCAGCGTGGACTGGAGGAGGATGATCGCCACGATCGCGATCGGCAACGCGATGAAGAAGTTCCAGCGCCAGCCGAAGGCATCCGTCACCAGTCCGCCGAGAAGCGGCCCGCCGACCGTGCCGAGCGCCATGACGGCACCGAAGAGGCCGGCGTACTTGCCGCGGTCCCGCGGGCTGATGATGTCGGCCATGATGATCTGGCTGAGCGCGGCAAGCCCGCCGCCGCCGAGGCCCTGGAAGACCCGGAAGAGAATGAGGGTGTTGGTGTCCTGGGAGAAGCCCGCCGCGGCTGAGCCGATGACGAAGAGGGCGAGGGCGAGCTGGATCAGCAGTTTGCGGTCGAAGAGGTCAGCGAATTTTCCCCAGAGCGGTGTCGACACCGTCGTCGCGAGAAGGGTCGACGTCACGACCCACGTGTACGCCGACTGGTCGCCGTCGAGGTCGGAGATGATGACGGGCAACGATGTCGCCACCACCGTTCCGGCGAGGATCGACACGAACATACCCAGCAGCAGGCCGGACAACGCCTCGAGCACCTGGCGTTGGGTCATCGTGCCGTCGGCAGAAGCTGTGCGTTTGGGTTTCGGGGTGGTGCGGCGTGCTGATCGAGGCATTCGACTCCGGGGTTGGATCATTGACAAACATCAACTATACCTCAGGCTGACGCCGGTTCGGGTCTTGCGAGCCCGGGGTGGCCGCTCGATTGGCGCCCGGCGGCACGGTCATGTAGTCTCTAATACGGCCTGCGAGCGACTGTCGTTCTGTAAGGCCAAGCCCATGCGCCCGTAGCTCAACGGATAGAGCATCTGACTACGGATCAGAAGGTTGGGGGTTCGAATCCCTTCGGGCGCACGGTATGCCCCGGAAAGACGCCAGTTCTGGCTGTCTCTCCGGGGCTTCTTCGTTTGCGCCCGAGAGCGTCCAGTCTGGCGATTGTAGACCTGGATTAGAGCCCCGCCAGCAAACTCACCGCGATGGCGAACATCACGACGGCGATGAGGCCATCGAGAATGCGCCACGACGCCGGCCTCGCGAAGAGGGGCCTCAGCAAGCGCGATCCGAATCCAAGCGCCGTGAACCAGGCGACGCTGCCGAGTGCGGCTCCGAGGCCGAACCACAGCTGGCGACCGTCATAGGTGGCGCTGATCGATCCCAGCAGCACGACGGTGTCGAGGTAGACGTGCGGATTCAGCCAGGTGAGCGCCAGCGCGGTCGCGACGGCGGTACGCATCGGGATGGGGGCGCCGCCAGGGTCAGTGTCCAGAGTGTTCGGGCGGCCGGCGCGAATCGCCGAACGGATGCCATACCACAGAAGGAACGCCGCCCCGGCGATGCGGACCGCGGCGAGCAGCCAGCCAGCCTGTTCGATGGGCGCGCCGAGCCCCCACACTCCCAGCGCGATGAGAACGGCATCCGAAATCGCGCAAATGGCGACCACCGCGACGAGATGTTCGCGGCGAAGGCCCTGCCGCAGAACGAAGGCATTCTGGGCACCGATCGGCGTCATGCACCACCGGCCGATGGCCACACCCGGCTTCACGAGCCGTTGGTTCGATCGGGGAGTGGATGCCAGCAGCCTTGCCGTCGCGCCCGTGGTGATCTTCGACGAGAAGGACGACATCCAGCACCGCTACCTGCGCTCGTTCGCGCGCGCCCCGCTGAGCCCGCCGCGGCATTTCGTGCCGGTCTCCGCAGATTTCGCAGAGGCCGTTCGGCTTGGCTTGGGCTGGGCGATGCTTCCGGACCAGCAGTCCGAAGGACCCGTGTCCCGGGGCGAGCTCGTCGAGCTGCCGGCCGGCCACGCGGTCGATGTGACGCTCTACTGGCAGCAGTGGGCTTTGCGGATGAGTGCCCTCGATCGGGTCGCGCAGGTGATTCACGACGCCGCGGAGCGTCTCCTGTCGAAGTCGTCTTCTCCGACAAGACAGCAGCCCAGCTGACCTCGTCAGGGTGCCCGCAGTGCATCGGGAAATCGCCTTGCCGCCGCCGTGCCCGGCCGGACCGCCATCGACGAACGCAAGAAACGTCGCCCACACTATCCCGGCTGCCCCGTTGCCTCACCGAAGGCATCCGTGAGCGCCGTCCCGCAAGGGAGTGCGGCGCTCACCGTGTTGTTCGTGGACCCGACTCGTAGCGGACGCGCCCCATTACTCTTCACCATTGCTGCCGGAGAGCACTCGGCTCGCGCCACGATCACCCGGGCGGACGAGGCGTTGCGTGAACCCGCGAAGCTAGACCCTTGCAACAGGGCGGACGGGGAG
>NZ_JBKJWH010000048.1:0-2684 GCF_046716805.1 Mycetocola sp.
CCGTCGTTGTGCTCTTACCTTCACCGGGGATGGAGCTCGTCACGACGAAGCTTCGCGGGCCCTTCTCAAGGTTGACGAACTGCAGGTTGGTACGCAGGCTCCGGAAGGATTCGGCGCGGGGGCTGCGGGGATCGGCGTGCACGACGAGGGGACGCTTCTTCGCGTCAGGGTCGAGGGCGATGCCGCCGAGGATAGAGGCATCCGTCACGAGCTCGATATCGTGAGAGCTGTGAATGCGGGTGTCGAGCACACTGCGCAGGATGGCGACGCCCAGCCCGATCGCCAGACCGACGAGCAATCCGAGGATGATGTTGAGCGGCACGTTGGGGCTTGAGGGCTTCGTCGGGGTTACTGCCGGCTGGATCGTCTCGATCTTCACCGGGCTCGCGGTTTCGCCCTCTAGCTTCTCGAGTTGATTGGTTACGACATCGGCGAAGGTCGCTCCGACTGAATTCGCGATGCCGGCCGCTTGGACCGGGTCGGTGTTGGTAACCGTGATGTTGATGAGCACTGTGTTCAGCGGCGAACTAGCGGCGACTGTCGGCGCGAGCTGCTGCGCAGTCACGTCGAGCCCCAGTTCGTCGATGACTCTATCGAGCACGAGCGCGCTGTTGACGACGTCGACGTAGGAGGTGACCGCTTGGCGAGCGAAGCTCGTTCCGTTCACGAGGTCGCCTGTAGCGGCACCCTCGGAAGCCCGGACCGAGACATAGAGCTGGGTCGTCGACTCATACTTGGCGGCCAGGGTCAGCGAGTATGCTGCGGCCGCGCCAACACCGAGCAAAGTGCAGGCAACGATAAGAATCCAGCTCTTGTGCAGAATTCTTACGTAGTCTTTAAGCTCCAACGAGTCCCCCTCATAGCAGGTGTCAGTCCGTAGACACGCTTCCTTAGCTTTGCATACGCTTGTGGATCCTTCGGACAGACGCACGCTCTTCGGGTCATTGTTTCCCGGGTCTTGTATTTGGAACCGCCGGAATATTCACCGGAATGTTCTGACGCCGTGCCCGTAATGGGTGAGAATACTGGCGCTGACTCAGCCGTTGGAGAGCCCGACATCCGGCACCCCAGGAGTTGGGGGCTCCGGCTCTGGGGCGGGTTCCACGGGTGCCGGCTCGTCAGTGGGAGCACCGGGTTCGGAGGGCGCGGGGGCGGGATCCGTCGTCCCGCCTCTTGGCGGCGTGGTTGCCCGCGGTCGTTGCGGAGTGGTGCGTGGAGCGACTTCTTCCTCTTCTTCGGGCTCGATCTCTTCGTCCATGCGAAGCGCTTCTTCCTCGAGCACGCGAGCGTTCTCGTCCTGCAGCGCGAAAGCCGCGGCCGCATACGCCTGCAGTTCCGCAGCACCCGGCCCGTTTTGGGATGCCGCCGTGAATGCCGCGACGGCCGCCGTCACCGCGTCGCGCCACTTCTTGCCAGCATCCGGGTTCGCCGCGAGCAGGGCGTCTGCCGTCGGGGGAATGGTCTTGCCGAAAGCGGCGAAAGCCTCGGTGAAAGTGGCGCGGGCATCCGTCACCGCTTTCAACGCGGCGTCCAACTCGAGTTGCGCGTCCTCGATACGGGTGCCCTCGGCCGACACCTCATCGAGTCCCCTCGCGATCACGCTAAGACTCGAACTTGCAGGCACCTCGGGAGCGACATACGGGGTCTCGGCTGGGTTGATCACCGTGACCTCGGCGATGGCCGCGGCCATGGCGACACGCTCGGCGTCGGCTGCGGCACGGGCAGCCTCATCGGAGACACCGACCACGGCGGCGAACGCCGCGGCGGTGGCGACATTGATTGCCTCGGCATCCGTCTTGACTACGCCGATCTCGTCGAAGGTCGACGTGAGCCTGCGATCGGCCGTCTCCACTGTGAGCTGCCGCGCCGCGTACGCTTCGAAGGCCTTCGCCTCCGGCGTCGTCGCCTGGCTATTCACCGCGAACAGGATACCGACCGCCACAAGGGCGAGCACGGTGAGAATCGACACGACGATGGTCAGGATGCTTCGGGTACTGCGCTGCTTGTTGCCCGGCAGGAAGATGGTGGGCTCGGGTCGGATGATCCGTTCGTGCTCGGCGATCTCGGCGCTGACGTCTCTGCTGTCACTCTGGAGAAGGATCGCGAGCTGTGCGGTTTCGGCGTCAGACGGGGTGTCGCGCAGACCGGTCTTCTCAAACGGCAGCGACAAGGTGAAGTTGCCCTCGCGCTCGAGTGCGGCGTTGACGTCGTCACTCTCGATGAGCGCCCGTTCGGCGTCGTTGGCCGTCATGTCCATGTCCCCCCGGGCAGGGCAGATCCTCGCTGCCGCCGAGGGTCACCATATCGCGAACGCTGCCGCTAACCTCCGATTCGGCCCCCGGAATGGGGCGGGTCGCTGAGCGCTTCAGTCGCTTCGCTCCTTCCAACGATCGGAAGAGTGTGGCGCTCCTGGCGAGCGCCAAAGGGGCGACACTGGAGGCATGAAGAACTCCGAGAAGGTGTCGGCTCGTCGGTCCACGATCGACGAATGGACTCAAGCGCTGGCCGAATCCAGCGGCTCCCCCGGTGGCGGTGCCGCCTCGGGTGTGATGCTCGCCATCGCCAACTGCCTGACCTCGATGGTCGCCAGCAACACGCAGGCTGAGGGTGACCTCGAGCGGGAGTGCGTCGAGCTTCGCCAGCGAGCAGGTGCCGGACGGGAGACCGCTCTTCGGCTGGCCGAT
>NZ_JBKJWH010000049.1:0-3533 GCF_046716805.1 Mycetocola sp.
TTTATTTCGACGTCGATGACGAGGAGGAGTACGACGAGGTGGACGACGAGGACGACGACGAGGATGACGATGACTATGACGACGATGACGACGACGAAGACGAAGACGAGTCCGATGACGACGACGAGACCGATGACGATGACGATGACGACGACGAGTCGGATGATGACGACGAACTCGACGACGCCAGCGGCTCCGACAACGAGGGCATCGACCGCAGCTACTGAGCGCGGCTGCTGAGCAACAACCGCCCGCTCGATCATCACGAAAGCCCCCGCCGGGGAGGGGCCTTTCGTGATCGTCCCGTCGTTACAGTGCGGCGACGACGTACTCGATGCTGCGGGTGAGCTGGCGAACGTCTTCAGGCTCGATTGCGGTGAAGGTCGCGACGCGCAACTGGTTCCTGCCGAGCTTCCGGTACGGCTCGGTGTCGATGATGCCGTTGGCACGAAGGACCTTGGCGATCGCGGCGGCGTCGATCGAGTCGTCGAAGTCGATTGTGACGACGACCTGCGAGCGGTGCTCCGGATTCGACACGAACGGAGTCGTGTACGACGTCTTCTCTGCCCAGGCGTACAGGTGCGACGACGACTCGGCGGTGCGCGCCGAAGCCCAGTCCAGGCCACCGTTGCCGTTCATCCACTCGAGCTGGCTGTTCAGCATCACGAGCGTCGCCAGCGCCGGTGTGTTCAGCGTCTGGTTGAGGCGGGAGTTGTCCACCGCATTCTTGAGGCTGAGGAACTCGGGAATGTAACGACCGGATGCCGCGACGCGTTCCACACGTTCGAGTGCCGCGGGCGAGAACAACGCGAACCACAATCCGCCGTCCGACGCGAAATTCTTCTGAGGCGCGAAGTAGTAGACATCCGTTTCGCTCGCGTCGATCGAGATGCCGCCGGCGGCGCTCGTCGCATCGATGACGGTGAGGGCGCCGTCGTCGCCGACGACACGTCGCACCGGGGCCATGACGCCGGTGGATGTCTCGTTGTGCGGCCAGGCGTAGACGTCGATGCCTTCGGCGACCTCGACCTCACTGCGCGAACCACCGGGGGCGTCGCGGACAAGCGGTGCCTCGAGCCACGGTGCCGCGGCAGCCTGGGCGAACTTCTGGCCGAATTCTCCGAAGGTGAGGTTCTCGCTGCGGCGTTCGATCAGGCCGAATGCGGCGGCATCCCAGAACGCGGTCGACCCGCCGTTGCCGAGGATGACCTCGTAGCCCTCCGGAAGTGAAAACAGGGTCTCAAACCCGGAGCGGACACTGCCGACGAGGTTCTTGACCGGAGCCTGCCTGTGAGAGGTGCCGAGCAGATTGGCGCCGGCGCGAACGATGGCGTCCACCTGCTCCGCCCGGACTTTTGAAGGGCCGCAACCGAAGCGACCATCGGCGGGCAGGAGTTCTGGGGGGAGGGAAATCTCTGGCATCCGCTCATTGTAGAAGCTCCAGCATGCCGTCGCGGTGCGAAGCGGGCGAGCGCGGCGGGCGGCCCGAACCGCTCAGGGGGGACCGGTAGGCTGGTCGCAACTGCGCTGAACCCTGGGGAGACGTCAATGACAGATCTGATTGACACCACCGAGATGTACCTTCGTACGATTCTTGAGCTGGAAGAAGAGAACATTGTGCCCCTGCGGGCACGGATCTCTGAGCGGCTCGGGCACTCGGGTCCGACGGTGTCACAGACGGTCGGGCGGATGGAGCGGGACGGCCTCGTCGTGGTCTCCGGTGATCGGCACCTCGAATTGACCGTTCCCGGCCGGCGGAAAGCCATCCACGTGATGCGCAAACACCGGCTCGCCGAACGCCTCCTCAGCGACGTCATCGGGCTGGAGTGGGAATTCGTTCACGAGGAAGCCTGTCGCTGGGAACACGTGATGAGCGAGCAGGTCGAGCGCAAGCTCCTGGCAATGCTCGACCACCCCACCGAGTCGCCGTATGGCAACCCGATTCCCGGCCTTGACGAGTTGGGCGACACGCCCGCCGGTACGTTCTCCCATGGCGTCACGAACCTCGTCGAACTGGTGCGCGGATCCACAAGCGCGATCACAGCGACGATCCGCCGCCTCGGCGAGCCGGCACAGGTCGACCCCGAGCTGCTGCTTCAGCTCAAGCAGGCCGGTGTGATGCCCGGCAACATCGGCGTCTTCTCCGCGGTCGGATCGTACGTTCTCGTTCGGGTCGACGGTTTCGGCGACGGCCTCGAGCTGCCCAATGAGGTCGCCGGGCACATCTTCGTCCAGGACGCATAGCCCGGTTTACAGAGCTTCGGTGTTCGCGCCCAGCGAGCGCCGCTGGCATCCGTCGCTTGTACGTCGTTATGAATTCGTTAGAAATCTGTCGTTTTTGGTGACAAATCGGTAACGGTCACGTACCCTCGGATGAGTCTGAAGGTCGCACGTCGATCGCAGGACCCAGCGCAGGGCGCCTCACTTACTCGTCTCCCTGTGCCGGAGATCCCGATATTTTTCGCGGATGAGACAGCTGCCCTAACGGCTGTGCGAGGCGCCGGAGGTTCTGACCTTGGCCATTTCTACCGATCCTGAGTCACTCGGGAATTCGTTGCAGCCTTCGGGCTCCAGCACCGTTGCGAAGCAGGCAGCGGTCTCTCCACGCCTCGCGGCCTCCCGCAGCGCCGCACCACTCGCCGCACCAACCGGCCCAGCTTCCGCCCCGAGAAGCCCCGGCAAGTCGGGCTGGCGCGCGTGGCGCTCAACCGCGATCATGGCGCTCGTCGTTCCCGGCCTCTTCGCCACCATGGCGCTGCCGGCATACGCCTTCACGCCGGCAACGGATGCGGCGGGCCACTCCTCGCTCCATTCGCTGAAGGAAGCAGGCGCGCAGTCGCTCTCCGTCGATGCCGGCGTCACCGCCAACGCCGTCGCCCGCGACGGTTATTCGGCCACAACCGAAGCCGAGCTTGCCGCTGCGAACGCTGCTGCGGCAGCGGCCAAGGCTGCCGCCGAGGCGGCAGCGAAAGCCGCCGCCGACGCAGCGAAAGCCGCTGCAGACGCAGCGAAAGCCGCTGCAGACGCAGCGAACGCCGCCGCCCAGCGAGCGACGTTCACCGAAACGCAGAAGAGCTTCTCCGGCCCCTCAGCTGAGGACCTCGTGAAGGCGCCGCCGTACCCCAACTTCAGCCTCGCCCAGGTCTACTCGGTCGCGCTGCAGTACCAGGGTGTGCCGTACGTCTACGGCGGGGCGACCCCGGCCGGCTTCGATTGCTCCGGCTTCGTGAAGTATGTGTACGCCCAGTTCGGCGTCAACATGCCGCATTCCTCGACGGCCCAGGGCAACATGGGAACGCGAATTTCCATCGCGGACGCCGTCCCCGGCGACCTGATCGTCAGCGACGGGCACATCGGCTTCTACGCCGGCGACAACAAGATCCTGCACGCATCACGCGCCGGAACACCGCTGCGAATCGGCCCGATCTACGCAGACAACTGGTGGGTCGTCCGCATCGGAATCTGATCCAACCGGATGCTGTCCACCGGGTGAACAGTCTCCGCACTAGCACAGAATCGGCGTGCCTCCGTAC
>NZ_JBKJWH010000050.1:0-9319 GCF_046716805.1 Mycetocola sp.
GCCTCGAAGGATCCCCCGGTCGACACCACCTCACCGTTTTCGATCTCGGCAGTGTCCTCGCCGAGATACCAGATGTTGCCGACGGCATCCTGCGCATACCAGTCGAAGGTGTCCTCGACGATCTCGCCGCCCCTCGTGACCGTGTCACGCACGACTCGAGCCGTGATGCCGTTCGCAATCTTCTTCGTGGCCGTCGTGACTGTGACGACCACCGTGAGCGGGTCGCCGCTCCCCGTCTCGCGATAGACCCACTGGGTACCCGGTTCCATCGGCCAGTACTCGTTGTCGATCGTTGTGGTGAAGTCGGCTGGATCGAGGTCGACCGGATCATCGCCCTGAGGCAGCGCGGCACCCGCCGGCGTCGGAGGAGTTTGCATGCCGGAGCACGCCGTCGTAGCAAGCGTCAAACAGACCAGCAGTGTGGTTGCTCCAACCCACCGGCTCCGTCTCGAGTTCATGTCCCTGTCCTCTCACGATCGCCCGCCACCCGACGGGCTTTCGCTCATCGTCCTCCCCGGATGCTGACGCCAGGCTGAACGAACGCCAGGCTCCCACGCCGGGACCCGACTCTCATCGCAACCCCAATCAACCTCTGCAAGCGATCCGCTCGTGCGTTAGTATGGATTAACTCAACGTCCCCGCTTAGCTTCCGATGGAGGATGCCATGGCCGAGAACACGCGCCTCGGGGTCCACCCCGGGAACTCGGATGCTCCGTCCCTCCGAGTCGGACGCACGGAAGCGAAAGCGCAGCGTCGTGAAGCGCTCCTCGGCGCGGCCGCTCGTCACTTCGCCGAGCGTGGCTTCAACGGCGTTTCCATCGAGGACCTGGGTTCAGCGGTCGGCATGAGCGGACCGGCGGTCTACCGCCACTTCGAAAGCAAGCAGGCGCTCCTTGCCGCCATTCTCATCGATGTCAGCCGCGAGCTGCTGCACGGCGGTACCGAAGTCGTGCAACGAGCGCCCGATGGCGAGCTCGCGCTGCGGGCCCTCGTGGAGTTCCACGTGCGCTTCGCGCTGAACAACCCGGATGTCATCCGGGTGCAGGATCGCGATCTCGACAGCCTCTCAGACGATGACCGCCACACCGTCAGGACCCTGCAACGCCGCTATGTCGAGTTGTGGGTCGGCATCCTGCAGCGCATGCAGCCGACCACGAACGTGGCGGAGCTCCGGATCCGCGCTCATGCCACCTTCGGGCTGATGAACTCGACCCCGTACAGCGGGCAGGAACTCCCCCACGATGAACTGCGCGACGTGCTCGAGCGAATGGCTTTCGCCGCGCTGAGGTAGCTCCTCTGTGGCGTTTGCCCGCGCCGGTCGGCTCGCCGCTCACTGGCCGCTCACGGGCGGATCCTGCCTCCCGGGAACCCCGGTCCGCGTTGGGGTGGGGTGCATACAATCCTCTCAAACCCGGCAGTGGCCGGCACCGAGTGGAAGAGGAATCCTGATGGCAAGGAACTTTGCACGGTTCAACCCTCTGGCAGAACTGGACGCCCTCCAGCGACAGGTCTTCGGGGAGGACTTTCTCACGCGCTTTACCGGAGGCAATACGCCGACGACCGACGTCTATACAGAAAACGACAGCCAGCTGACGATTGAGGCTCACCTCCCAAACTTCAGCGAAGCCGACATCGACGTCGCTGTCGACGAGGGCGCGCTCGTCATCCAGGCGGAGAAGCGCGAGAAGGAAGAAGACAAGGGCAAGAAGTACATGGTGCGTGAGAGCAGCACGAGCTTCTACCGGCGCATCACACTCCCCGAGCGTGCGGACGAGTCGAGCATCGACGCCCGGTTCGAGAACGGCGTGTTGAAGATCGTCATTCCCTTCCGGGAGCTGGCGTCACCGAAGAAGATCCGGATCAACACCAGCGGCCAGTCGACGCCGCCAGGAACGTCGAGTGAACGGTCCCGGGGCACGGCCAGCGCCTCTGACCAGTCCGGCTGAATCCGCACGAGCGAATCGAGTTCACTCCAGGTCGGCGTCGCTTCGAGGTGCCTCGCCGCTTTCGCTGCCGACGGCGTCCGCTTCCTCGACCGTCTCGTCCGCAGCGTCGAGCGGATGCTGGATTTCGTCCTGTGGGAGGCGGAAGATCAGGATCGTGGCCACGGCAAGAACGACGGGAATAGCGCCTGCGGCGAGGAACGCCGGAGCCAGTCCGATCGCTTCACCCACCGGACCGGCCACCGCCATGGAGATCGGCATGAGCGCCAGTGAGACGAAGAAGTCGAGGCTGGACACCCGGCCGAGCAGCGCGGGAGGAACCCGCCGCTGGAGCAGGGTGCCCCAGATGACGGTGGCCGCGGAGAAGGTGAAGCCCACGATGAAGAGCGCCACGACCATGAACCACAGTTGCGTCGTGTAGCCGATCGCGATGAGAGGAATGCAACCAGCACCCCAGAGCAGGTTCATGACGGTCAGGTACCGGCGGGGGAGCTTCATAGAGGCGACGACCAGGGATCCGACGGCACCGCCGATGCCGAACGCCGCGAGAGCCAGCGCGAAGGCGCCAGGGCCGCCGCCGGTCTGGTCGCGGACGGCGAACGGCAGGAGCACCTCGATCGGCCCGATGATGAGGAAGACGAGGAGGCAGGCGTAGAGCAGCGTGCCGAGGAGCCACGGGGTTCTCAGCATGTAGGCGAAGCCCTCGTGCAGATCGCTTGTCAAGGCGCGAAGCGGATGCTGCGGTTCACCGATCTCACGGCGGACGGGTGTCGAGCGGATGAGAAAGAGCCCGCCCACCGCCAGGATTTGAGCGCCGGCGACACAGGCAAAGGCGAGGCCGGGAGAGACGGCGGCGATTGCCACGCTGGCCAGTGCCGGCCCGGCCGCCTGCATGATGGTGGGCCGCAGCATCCCCTCGACGCCGTTCGCAGCGAGCAGGTCCTCTGCCGGGAGGATTGCTGGCAGGAGCGCCGAGTACGCCGGGTAGAAGAACCCGTCTGCGATCCCGAGGATCGTCGTCACGATGACGAGGTGCCAGAGTTCGAGCGTTCCGCCCAGTGCCAGGACGGCGGCGGTGGCGATCGACACGGTTTTCAGCAATTCCACGCACACGAGGATGTTGCGCTGCGGCACACGATCGGCGAGAACCCCGCCGAAAAGGACAGCGACGAGCATCCCAGCGGCGTTGCCGGTCGCGACGAGCGACAGATCGGCCGGCCCCCCGCCGAGCTCGATCACCTGCCAGACCACAGCGACGATCCACATGCCGGCACCGAGCAGAGACAGGGTGAGCGCCCCGGCGAGCAGCCGATACTGGCCCAGGCGGAACGGCTTCAGAGCCCGGGGCAGTCTTTCCCACGAGATGAAATGGTCAGGGGTGGCGTCCGAATCGATCTCCGGCATGCACCGATGATAATCGACGGCTCCGACATCGTCAGGGTTCTTTCCGTTCCCGGGTGCCGGGGTCACACCATCGTCAGGACCATCCCCGGATCGCTGAGGACCGTTCCGATGTCGACCAGGAACCGTGACCCCTGCTCCCCATCGATCAGTCGGTGATCGAACGACAGGCTCAACGTCATCACTTCGCGCAGCGCAACCTCGCCGTTGTGTTCCCACGGCGTCCGCCGCACAGCGCCCATCGCGAGGATGGCCGCCTCACCCGGGTTCAGGATCGGCGTGCCGGCGTCGACGCCGAAGACGCCGACATTGGTGATCGTGATCGTTCCGCCGCTGAGGCTCGCCGGGCTGGTGGCGCCGGCGCGAGCCGCTTCGACCAGATCGACGAGAGCGTCAGCGAGCTCACCGAGACCCAGCGTGTCGGCGTCCTTGATGTTCGGAACGATCAGTCCACGCCCGGTGGCGGCGGCGATACCGAGGTTGATGTGGCCGAACTGCACGATTTCCTGGGCCTCCTCGTCCCAGGATGAGTTCACCGCCGGTGTGCGCTTCGCAGCCAGGATCAGGGCCTTGGCCACGAGGCTGAGGATGGTGATCCGTTTGCCGGCGAAGGCGGACGATGACGCCAGCGAGCGCACGAGGTCCATGCCTGCGGTGACGTCGACGGTCAGGAACTCGGTCACGTGCGGTGCGGTGAACGCCGAGTTCACCATGGCCTGCGCTGTGGCCTTGCGCACACCCCGAATCGGCGTCCGGATCTCGTCCCGGCCTCTGCCGGTCCCGGTTTCGGCCCGGGCCGCGGTGTGCGTTCCGTTGCCAACGCTGCCGACGGATGCCGTTCCCGCGGCGACGCGCTGGATGTCGTCCCGGGTGATGAGTCCGCCCTCGCCGGTGCCCTGCACCTGGGTCAGGTCGATGCCCAGGTCGCGCGCCAGCTTGCGAACCGGAGGCGTCGACCGCGGCCTCTCCCCCGCCTCGGTCCCCTGACCGGCTGCTGCCGGAGCATTCTCCGGAGACGGAGCCGGTGCGGAAGCATCCGTGGTCGATGCGCCAGTGCGCGAGATTGCTGTCGCATCTGCCGCCCACGCCCGAGCCCTGCGGGACGGACGGCCCCCGCTTTCAACCTTCGGACCGGAGCCGACAAGCACGGCCTGGCGCTCCGCGGGCGGCGGTGTCGCCGGCGAAAGCTCAGCGTCGAGTTCGGCGGGCACGCCGTCTGACGCCGCATTGGCTGCTGCTTCCGACTCTGGCGTGCTCGGCGGGTTCTCGACGTCACCGCCGTCGACGTCGAATTCGACGATCGGATCGCCGACCTGCACTGTGGCGCCCTCGTCAGCGAACAGCTGGGACACCACGCCGGCGAACGGCGACGGCAGTTCGACGAGCGCCTTGGCGGTTTCGACTTCGGCGATGATCTGATTGAGCTTCACGGTGTCACCGACCGCGACCTTCCAGGCCACGATCTCGGATTCGGTCAAACCCTCGCCGAGGTCGGGCAGGGAGAACTGCTTCGCGCTCATGCTGTCGCCTTCCACCCGGTCAGCGAGTTGCGGCGGCCCATCACACGGTCGACCGCGTCGAGCAGCCGATCGAGGTCGGGCAGGAACGCCTCCTCGAGCGCGGCGGGCGGATACGGGGTGTCGAATCCGGTCACGCGGGCAGGCGCTGCCTCGAGCCAGTCGAAGCACCGTTCTGTGACGGCCGCGGCGACCTCTGCTCCGATGCCGCCGGACTGCGCGGCCTCATGGGTGACGACCAGTCGCCCAGTCTTGCGGACGGACTTCTCCACGGTGCTGAAGTCGATCGGCGACAGCGAACGCAGGTCGATCACCTCGATCGAAATTCCGTCGTCGGCGGCCGCAGCTGCGGCATCCATCGCGGTGGGGACAAGAGGACCGTAGGCGGCGAGGGTGACGTCGGTGCCCTCGGTCACGACTCGCGCGCTTCCCATCGGCAGGGCGTCGGCACCGAGCTCCTCCGAGACGTCGCCCTTGAGCCAGTACCGGCGCTTGGGTTCGAAGAAGAGCACAGGGTCGTCGCAGGCGATGGCCTGCCGGATCATGGTGTGGGCGTCCTGCGGATTGGAGCAGGAGATGACCCGCAGACCTGCGGTGTGGGCGAAGTACGCCTCCGGAGACTCCGAGTGGTGTTCGACTGCTCCGATTCCCCCGCCGAACGGCACCCGGATGGTGATCGGGACTTTCACCTTGCCTCGCGTGCGGTAGTGCAGTTTCGCCACCTGCGCGACGATCTGGTCGAAGCCCGGGTAGATGAACCCGTCGAACTGGATCTCGCAGACCGGGCGATAGCCGCGGAACGCGAGGCCAACCGCGGTGCCGATGATGCCGGCTTCGGCCAACGGCGAGTCCATGACCCGGCGCGGACCGAACTCCTCCTGCAGCTTGTCTGTGACGCGGAACACGCCGCCAAGCTTTCCGATGTCCTCACCGAGGAGAACCACCTTGTCGTCGTCGGCCAGGGCTCGTCGAAGTCCTGAGTTGATCGCACCGCCGAGAGTCATCTGCGTCATGATGCACCGCCGTCGAACGATGCGAGGTACGCGGCGTACTGGCTCTTCTGCCGCTCCAGACCCGGGTGAGGCTCCTCGTACACGCCATCGAACACCGTCATCAGGTCAAGTTCCTTGTCGAGCGCGACGCACGCAGCGCGCATCTCGCGAGCGACGGCATCCGCTTTCTCGTCCACCCGTTTCGTCACCTCGTCGGTGAGCACGCCGCGGCTCTCGAGCAGCCGGCCGAGCCGGGAGATCGGGTCCTTGAGGCCCCATTCCTCGAGATCACCAGCAGGGCGATACCGCTTGGGGTCGTCCGAGGTCGTGTGTGGTCCCATCCGGTAGGTGACTGCCTCGATGAAGGTCGGGCCTCCCCCGCAGCGGGCCCGGTCGAGGGCGATCCGGGTGGCGGCCATCACCGCGAGGACATCGTTGCCGTCGACACGGATGCTCGGGATGCCGAACCCGGGGGCGCGGTCCGAGATGTGGCGGTGTGCCTGAAGCCGGACCGGCTCAGAGATCGCCCACTGGTTGTTCTGGCAGAAGAAGATCACGGGCGCCTGGAAGCTGGAGGCGAACACCATGGCTTCGTTGACGTCACCCTGGCTGGTCGCCCCGTCACCGAAGTAGGCGATGGCGACGGAGTCCACCCCGTCGTAGGTGCAGCCGAGAGCGTAGCCGGTGGCGTGCAGGGTCTGCGCGCCGATGATGACGGCGGGGGTGGCCATGCCGATGGCGTACGGATCCCAGCCGGACGATGCAATGCCGCGCCAGACCCTGAGCATGTCACCGAAGTCGACGCCCCGGGTGTATGCGACTCCGTTCTCTCGATAGCTGGAGAAGACGAAGTCGTCGGTGCGGAGGGCACGGCCGGACCCGATCTGGGCGGCTTCCTGACCGAGGAGTGGAGCCCACAGTGCGAGTTCCCCCTGGCGCTGGAGGGCGGTGGCCTCCGTGTCGATGCGACGGATGACGACCATGTCTTCATAGAGGTCGATGAGCTGGTCGTCGGTGACATCGGCGACCCACGGGTCGAAGCCGGGGCTTTCGGCTCGACTGCCATCCGGGCGAATCAGGGTGACGATGTCTTCGAGCTGGCCGGGGTTGAGGTCCTGGTCGGATCCATCGGCCAGTGTTTCGATTCGGGTGTGTTCGTGGGTTGTGGACACAATTACACGCAACTCTCTCTCGTGCTCTGTGCGCGTCTGGATCGCAGCCGCTCACAGCATCCGGCGCCGTTGCCAGAAGTCCTTCAGACGGTACGCCGGATACCCAATGCGCACAACCATCCCCGCGGGAACTGCACATTCTGCTCTATCCGGCGGCAAAAGCTCCTGCTAAGGTCGGGCACTATGCACAAGCTGGATCGCACCGACACGCGTCTCCTCATCGCGTTGACCGAGGACCCGCGGTCCACCATCGTCGCGCTCGCCGAGAAACTGGGGCTGTCGCGCAACACGGTGCAGGCGCGGATGAGCGCCCTCGACGCCTCGAGCGTGCTGCATTCCTTCGACCGCCGAATCAATCCGGTCGCGCTTGGTTATCCGTTGACGGCGTTTATCTCGGTTCACCTGGAGCAGCACAAACTCGGCGCCATCGTCGGCGAGCTGAGCGAAATTCCTGAAATCGTGCAGGCTCACGGGCTCAGCGGCACGAGCGATCTCCTCGTCCGGGTGGTGTGCACCGATGCCGACGACCTCTTCCGGATCACCGGGCTCATCCTCGAGTGCGACGGCGTCGAGCGTGCCGAGACGTCGCTGGCGATGGGAGAGCTCATCCCGTTCCGGGCTCGCCCGCTGCTGGAGCGCAGCCAGGAGTGAAGCCGGGCACCGGTCGCTGAGGGGTCCTGAAGCGCTCCCTGGAGGCGCTGTGAGCGACCATTTGGGACTCCTCACGCGCGCGCACAACGACGGATGCCCCGCCTCGATTTCTCGAGACGGGGCATCCGGTTTTCGACTGGCTCAGCCAGCGTGGGTGCTGCTTAGCCTTCGGCGGGAGCGTCGGTGTGGACGCGAACCGAGGGAACGGTCTCGCCACCCTCGGCCGGAGCGTCGGGGTGCACACGCTCAGCACCGGCGACCTCAGCGACGACCGGCTCAAGCGACAGCTTGCCGCGGTCGTCGATCTTCGTGATCTGCACGAGGATCTTCTGGCCGACACCGAGCACGTCTTCGACGTTCTCGACACGCTTGCCTCCGGCGAGCTTGCGCACCTCGGAGATGTGAAGCAGGCCGTCCTTGCCCGGGAGCAACGAGATGAAGGCGCCGAACGTGGCGATCTTCACGACAGTTCCGAGGAACTGCTCGCCGACCTCAGGGTTGGTCGGGTTCGCGATGGCGTTGACCTGGGCACGAGCGGCCTCAGCCGACGGTCCGTCGACGGCGCCGATGTACACGGTGCCGTCTTCCTCGATCGAGATGTCTGCGCCGGTCTCGTCCTGGATGGCGTTGATCGTCTTGCCCTTGGGGCCGATCAGCTCGCCGATCTTGTCGACGGGGATGTTGACGCTGATCACGCGAGGCGCGGTCGGCGCCATTTCATCCGGAGCGTCGATCGCGGCGTTCAGGACGGAGAGGATCGTGTTGCGAGCCTCCTTGGCCTGGGTCAGCGCGGCTTTCAGCACCGAGGCGGGGAGCCCGGAGAGCTTCGTGTCCAGCTGGATCGCCGTGACGAACTCGCTCGTACCGGCAACCTTGAAGTCCATGTCTCCGAGCGCATCTTCAGCACCGAGGATGTCGGTGAGAGCCGCGTAGCGGGTCTGGCCGTCGACCTCGTCGGAGACGAGGCCCATGGCGATGCCTGCGACAGGGGCGCGCAGCGGCACACCGGCGTTGAGCAGCGACAGCGTCGAGGCGCAGACCGAACCCATCGACGTCGAGCCGTTGGAGCCGAGGGCCTCGGACACCAGGCGGATCGCGTACGGGAAGTCTTCCTTGCTCGGCACGACGGGCAGCAGCGCCCGCTCGGCCAGTGCCCCGTGGCCGATCTCGCGACGCTTCGGTCCGCGCATGAACCCAGTCTCACCCGTCGAGTATGGCGGGAAGTTGTAGTGGTGCATGTAGCGCTTGCGGGTCTCGGGGTTGAGCGTGTCGACCATCTGCTCCATGCGGGTCATGTTGAGCGTCGTGACGTTGAGGATCTGCGTCTCGCCCCGCTCGAAGATCGCCGAGCCGTGCACCCGCGGCAGGACGCCGACCTCGGCCGAGATCGGCCGGATGTCGGCGAGCCCGCGGCCGTCGATCCGGACCTTCTCGGTGGTGACGCGCTTGCGGACCAGCTTCTTGGTCAGCGAGCGGTACGCCGCCGAGATCTCCTTCTCGCGACCCTCGAAGTCGCCGCCGATCTTCTCGAGAACAAGCGTCTTGATGCGGTCCTGCTCGGTCTCGCGGTCCTGCTTGTCAGCGATCGTCAGCGCGCTGGACAGCTCGCCCGAGATCGCGTTCGAGACGGCCTCGAAGACGTC
>NZ_JBKJWH010000051.1:0-30480 GCF_046716805.1 Mycetocola sp.
TTCGAGGGTGACGAGCGCTGGCGTTCGCTGCCCACCCCGGCAGGCAACACCTTCGAGTGGGATCCCGAGTCGACCTACGTGCGGAAGCCCCCGTACTTCGACGGCATGACGATGGAGACCACCCCGGTGGCGAACATCACCGGCGCCCGGGTGCTGGCCAAGCTCGGCGACTCGGTCACCACCGACCACATCAGCCCGGCCGGTTCGATCAAGGCAGACAGCCCGGCCGGTTCCTACCTGACCGACCACGGCATCGACCGCAAGGACTTCAACTCCTACGGCTCACGGCGTGGAAACCACGAGGTGATGATCCGCGGAACGTTCGCGAACATCCGGCTGAAGAACCAGCTGCTCGACGGCGTCGAGGGTGGCTACACCCGCGACTTCACGCAGGCGGATGCTCCGCAGGCGTTCATCTACGACGCGTCGCAGAACTACCAGGCGGCGGGCACCCCGCTCGTCATCCTCGGTGGCAAGGAATACGGCTCCGGTTCGTCCCGTGACTGGGCAGCCAAGGGAACGAGCCTGCTCGGTGTCAAGGCGGTCATCACCGAGAGCTTCGAGCGCATCCACCGCTCGAACCTCATCGGTATGGGAGTCGTCCCGCTGCAGTTCCCCGCTGGGGAGAGCTGGGAGTCCCTCGGCCTCGACGGGAGCGAGTCGATCTCGATCACCGGGCTCGACGAACTCAACGCAGGTACGACGCCGAAGACGGTGCACGTGGTCGCTGAGCCGACAGAGCACTCTCCGGCTGGCAAGAGCACCGTCGAGTTCGACGCCGTGGTCCGAATCGACACCCCCGGTGAAGCGGACTACTACCGCAATGGCGGCATCCTGCAGTACGTGCTGCGAAGCCTCGTCTAACCGGCCCATACCACGACGGCACCCCTCTGCGATTCATCAGGAATCGCGGAGGGGTGCCGCGTAGAGTGAGGGGGTCGGACCAGCGCCGGCCGCAACAAACGAAACGAGGAGTGAAACGCGATGGGCCTTCTTGAGACGATCAAGGGTCCTCGCGACCTCGATGCCCTCTCAAGAGAACAGCTGAGCCAGCTGGCCGCTGAGATTCGTACATTCCTGGTCAGCGAAGTGTCTCGCACCGGCGGGCACCTCGGCCCTAACCTCGGCGTGATCGAACTGACGCTCGCGATCCACCGCGTCTTCGATTCTCCGAAGGACGCGATCGTTTTCGACACGGGCCACCAGTCGTATGTGCACAAGCTTCTCACCGGCCGTCAGGATTTCACCATGCTGCGGGAGCGCGGCGGCCTCGCCGGTTACCCCCAACGGAGCGAATCGCCCCACGACATCGTCGAGAGTTCCCACGCGTCGAGCTCCCTGAGCTGGGCCGACGGCATCTCCCGCGCGTTCGAGATGACCGGCCAGGACGATCGCCACGTCGTCGCGGTGGTCGGCGACGGCGCCCTCACCGGCGGTATGACCTGGGAAGCACTCAACAACATCAGCGACGACAACACACGCAAGCTGATCATCGTCGTCAACGACAACGGACGCTCGTACGCGCCGACCATCGGTGGCATGGCCCGCTTCCTCAACACCGTCCGGACCAGGCGCACCTACCGGGACCTGTACCTGACCAGCCAGAAGGCCTTCGACCGCCTCGGGCCTCCCGGCCGGGCCGTTTACCGCGGCGTCCGCGGTGGGATGCACGGATTCCTCGCCCGGTTCAGCAACAACGAGGCGCTCTACTCCAACCTCGACATCAAGTACCTTGGACCGGTCGACGGCCACGACGAACAGGCGATGGAAGAGGCGCTCAGCCAGGCCAAAAACTACGGCGCGCCCGTCATCGTGCATGCGATCACGCAAAAGGGCAAGGGTTACGCTCCCGCCGTCGACGACGAGGCGGACCAGTTCCATGCCGTCGGGAAGATCGACCCGTCGACGGGAGCAGCGATCTCGACGAGCACGACGCCCACCTGGACCGGGATCTTCAGCGACAAGCTGCTCACGCTCGCGGAGACGAACCCGCGCATCGTCGGAATCACCGCAGCCATGCTTCGCCCGACAGGCTTGCACAAGCTCGCCGAGCGGTACCCCGATCGCGTCCATGACGTCGGTATCGCCGAGCAGCACGCCGCCACGTCGGCAGCGGGCCTCGCGTTCGGCGGTCTGCACCCGGTGGTCGCCATCTACGCCACGTTCATCAACCGCGCATTCGACCAGATCCTCATGGACATCGCCCTGCACAAGGCCGGCGTGACTTTCGTCCTCGACCGTGCAGGTGTCACCGGTCCCGATGGTCCTTCGCACCACGGGATCTGGGACCTCTCCATCCTGCAGGTGGTTCCCGGGATTCACCTCGCCGCGCCGCGCGACGGCAGCCGACTCGAGGAGGAGCTCACCGAAGCCGTCGCGATCGATGACGCACCCACGGTGATCAGGTTCCCGAAGGGCAGCGTCACCACCGACATCCCCGCGATCCGCCGTACCCCTGACGGTGTCGACGTCCTCCGCGAAGATGGAACACGGGATGTGCTCATCGTCACCGTCGGTCCGATGGCGCAGCTTGGCCTCGAGGTCGCCGACCAGCTGCATGCGGCCGGTGTCGGCTGCACCGTCGTCGACCCCCGTTGGGTCGTCCCCGTCGCCCACAGCCTCGTCGAACTGGCCGACAGCCACCGCCTCGTCATCACGATCGAAGACGGCCTGCGAGTCGGTGGGATCGGTACCCGCATCCGGCAGGAACTGCGGAAGGCCGGCGTGGACACCGGTGTCGACGAGCTCGGCCTGCCAGACGAGTTCTTGCAGCACGCGACCCGTGAGCAGATCCTTGAGGATGCCGGTCTCACGACTGACCGCATCGTGGGCGACGTTCTGGCGCAGGTTTCCGGTCAACGCATCCCCGTCGCCCGGCCAGCCGAAGCCGCTGCCGAGCGTGCCCAGCGCGGCTGAGCGCGCACTTCATCCCCGGCCGCGCAGCGTCGCCGGCTATCCCAAGGAGCTCACGATGACCGCAAGCCCGCCCACAGCATCCGACCGCCAGCTTCTTCTCGGGGTGCTCGCCACCTCGCGGAAGAAGAACGAGCGCCGCCTGCCGATCCACCCGCTCCACCTTGACCGCATCGACCCGGAATTGCGGCAGCGGATGATCCTGGAGACGGGATACGGCGAACGGTTCGGGCTCTCCGACGAGCAGCTCAGCCCTCTGGTGGGCCACCTGGCCGGTCGCGATGAGTTGCTCGCCGCAGCGGACATCGTGCTCCTGCCGAAGCCGCAGGCGGAGGATCTCGCGGAGCTGCACGACGGGCAGGTGCTGTGGGGTTGGCCGCACTGCGTCCAGGACAGGGAACTCACCCAGGTCGCCATCGACAAACGCCTCACCCTGATCGCGTTCGAGGTGATGAACCACTGGACACCCGACGGCGGCTTCGCGCTGCACGTCTTCCACAAGAACAACGAACTGGCCGGCTACGCCTCGGTTCTGCACGCCCTCGAACTGACCGGGTCGACCGGGGACTACGGCCGACGCCTCAACGCGGTCGTCATCGGCTTCGGTGCCACCGCACGCGGCGCCGTCACAGCGCTCAACGCACTCGGGGTGCACGACGTCAAGGTGCTCACCAGCCGCGAGAGGGCGTCCGTCGGCTACCCGATCCACTCCGCGACCATCGTGCAGTTCGACCAGGACGAGAATGGCGCCTTCCTCTCGAGCGTCCTGACCGACGACGGACGGAAACCTCTCGCGCCGTTCCTGGCCGAGCACGACATCGTCGTCAATTGCACACTGCAGGACCCCAACAACCCGGTCATCTACCTGTCGACGGCGGACCTCGACCTGTTCACCCCCGGAAGCCTCATCGTCGACGTGTCATGCGACGAGGGCATGGGTTTCGAGTGGGCGACGATGACGTCGTTCGACGACCCGATGTTCGAGGTCGGCGACCACATCCGCTACTACGCTGTCGATCACACCCCGTCCCACCTGTGGAACTCGGCCACGTGGGAGATCAGTGAAGCACTGCTGCCCTTCCTGGAAACGGTGATGGTCGGCCCCACCGATCAGGACCGCAACGAGACCATCCGCCGCGCCGTCGAGATCCGGGATGGCGTCGTTCAGAACCCGGCGATTCTGGAGTTCCAGGGCCGATCAGCCGAGTACCCGCACCCCGTTCTCTAACCCCGAACGAAAAACGAAGGAACGCGAGGCCGATGCCTCGCGTCCCTTCGTCTTACGAACTAGTTCCGGATGCCGCGGATCTGAGGGTCGTGAAACGTTCCCCCGAAGACCCGCTCACTGGCACCCTCACGGTCCAGGTACGGCGTGACACCGCCCATCTGGAACGGCCACCCGGCGCCCAGGATCATGCACAGGTCGATGTCTTCCGGGCCTTCGACCACCGCGTCCTCCAGCATGCGGTGGACCTCGTCGGCGAGCCCGTCCACGAGACGCAACCGGATGGCATCCGCCGTCATCGGTTCTGTGCCGCCGGCGACGATCTTGAGCGCTCCCTTGTCGAAACCCTTGACCTTGCCCTTCGAATCCTTCTCGAGCAGTGTGCCGTACTCCGCCAGCTTGTGCAGGTTCTCACTGCGGTAGAACCGGTCAGGGAAAGCGTTGTGGTGGGTGTCGAGAACATGAGCTCCGACCTTCAACCCGACGAGGTCGAGCAGCTGGGACGGCGGCATGGGAAGACCGAGCGGGGCGACCGCCTTGTCGACGACCTCAAACGACGTGCCGTGGTCCACCGCGTACATCGCCTCGCCGAGGAGCTTTGCGAGAACGCGGTTCACGACAAAACCGGGGGTGTCCCGGGTGATGACCGCGTTCTTGCGGAGCTTCTCTGCGGTCGCCATGGCGGTAGCCAGCGCCTCCGGGGCCGTCTGCGGTGTCCGAACGACTTCGATCAGCGGCATGACGGCGACCGGGTTGAAGAAGTGGAATCCGACGAGTCGCTCGGGGTGTGCGAGCTTCTCACCGATGCGTTCGACCGACAGCGACGACGTGTTGGTGGCGAGGATCGCGGTGTCTGAAATGTACTGCTCGACGTCGGCGAAAACATCCTGCTTCACGCCGAGCTCCTCGAAGACCGCCTCGATGATCCAGTCACAGTCCGCGAAGTCACTCTTGTCCGTGGTGCCCGAGATCAGTCCGTTCAGACGATTCGCTTCATCAGGGGAGATACGCTTCTTCTGCAACAGCGCCTCGATTTCACCGCGGATGCTCTCGATGCCCTTGTCGACGCGGGCCTGGTCCAGGTCCGTGATGACGACGGGCACCTGCAGCCGGCGTGCAAAGAGAAGCGCGAACTGGCTGGCCATGAGGCCCGCCCCGATCACACCGACCTTGGTGACTTTCTGGGCGAGCGTCTTGTCTGGCGCTCCTGCCGGCCGTTTTGCCCGCTTCTGCACAAGGTTGAAGGCGTAAACGCTGGCCTGGAACTGGTCCCCGCAGGCGAGCCTGGCCAGCGCCTCGTCTTCACGCTCGAAACCCTCGGCCCGGGTGCCGCTCTTTGCTGCCTTGAGCAGGTCAAGGGCGACATACGGTGCAAGCGGGACAGTGCCGATCTTCGACTCGAGCATCTTCCGGGCAATGCCGATGGCCACATCCCACTTGACCAGCCGTTCGACCTTGCCCGGGGTGTTCTTGCGGTCGACCTTCGTCTTCCCAGACAGCACGCCGCCCGCCCAGACGAGCGAATTCTCCAGGAAAGATGCCGCGGGGAAGATCGCGTCGGCGATGCCCAGGTCGAACGCCTCTCGCGCTTTCAGCATCCGGTTCATCTTCAACGGGTTCTCGAGAATCACCGTGAGCGCGTTCTCGATACCGATCAGGTTCGGCAGCAGGTAAGCGCCTCCCCAGCCGGGGACAAGCCCGAGGAAGACCTCGGGCAACGCGATTCCCGCAGCCGACGCGTCGACGGTACGGTAGGTCGCATTCAGGGCGATCTCGAGACCGCCGCCGAGGGCGAGGCCGTTGATGAAGACAAACGACGGCACGCCAAGGGTGTCGAGCTTGCCGTACACGTGGTGACCGAGCTGCCCCAGCAATCGGGCCGACTCCAGGGACTCGACGTCGCTGACCTTGCTCAAGTCGGCACCCGCCGCGAGGATGAACGGCTTGCCGGTGATCGCGACAGCGGCGATTTCCTTTGCCGCAGCCCGTGCCCGCTGGGCGTCGAGCACTCCGCCCAGTTCCAACAGGGTGAGGGGGCCGATGGTGTTCGGCCGGGTGTGGTCGCGGCCGTTGTCGAGTGTGATGAGAGCGATCACGGTGCCGTCCGGCAGCGGAACGTCCCGCACGAACGAGTGTGTGACGACCTCGTCGGCGGCGTGGGCAAGGAGCAAGCTGAAGTCGATGGTGGAGTAGTCGGTCATAGCGATTACTTCTTTCCCTTCCAGTTCGGGTTCTCCCAGACGACGCTGCCGCCCTGGCCGAGACCGACACACATGGCGGTGAGGCCGAAACGCACGTCGGGGCGCTCGGCGAATTGGGCTGCGAGCTGGGTCATCAGGCGAACGCCGGATGCTGCGAGGGGGTGGCCGATCGCAATGGCGCCGCCCCACTGATTCACGCGGGGATCGTCATCATCGATGCCGAAGTGGTCGAGCAGGGAGAGGACCTGGACGGCGAACGCCTCGTTCAGTTCAAACAGCCCGATGTCATCGATCGTGAGACCCGCCTTCCGGAGCGCCTTCTCGGTCGAGGGAACGGGGCCGATGCCCATGATCTCCGGTTCCACCCCGGCGAAGGCGAAACTCACCATGCGCATCTTCGGCTTGAGCTTGAACTCCTTGACGGCGGAGCCGCCGGCGAGCAGGCTGACCGTCGCGCCGTCGGTCAGTGGGGAGGCGGTCCCAGCGGTGACGCGTCCGTGTGGTCGGAACGGTGTTTTGAGGTTCGCCAGGCCTTCCATCGTGGTTTCGGGGCGGGTGCCCTCGTCACGGGTAGCGAGTCCCCAGCCCGATTCACTTCGGATGGCGACGGGAATGAGATCTGGTTGGATCTTGCCGGCGTCGTAGGCAGCCTGCAGCTTCTGCTGGCTGCGCATACCGAAACGGTCCGCGCGTTCCTTGGTCAGGTGCGGGAAACGGTCGTGAATGCGTTCAGCGGTCTTGCCCATGTCGAGTGCATCCGCTGAGACCAGCTTCTCGCTGAGGAACCGCGGGTTCGGATCGGCGTCCGCACCGAGCGGGTGGCGTCCCATGTGCTCGACACCACCGGCGATGCCGACGTCGTAGGCTCCGAATGCGATCGCGCTGCCGATCTGCGTCACCGCCGACATCGCGCCGGCACACATCCGGTCGATGGCGTAGCCGGGCACCGACTGGGGGAGCCCGGCGAGGAGCGCCGTCGTACGGCCGAGGGTGAGACCCTGATCGCCTTGCTGGGTGGTGGCCGCGATCCCGACCTCGTCGATTCGGTCCTTCGGAACATCCGGGTTGCGTTCGAGAAGACCGATCATCGCCTTGACGACGAGGTCATCCGCACGCGTGTTCCAGTACTGGCCCTTTTCTCCGGCGCGACCAAAAGGGGTCCGCACACCATCAACAAAAAAGACGTCCGCTATTTCGGCCACTTTGCCTCCCAATTTCGTTTGCATCCCGATCCTAGAGAACCGCAAAATCGGGCCGGAATCCTTTGATTCTTCCTACGACTCGGGTTTCGGGGCCTCCGAAGCGAATTGGTTGGACTCTACAAATGCGGAGGCGATTGCCTGTGCAGTAGCTTCAATTTGCCACGGCCGGGCTGACAGCGCACCGAGGGCGTCGCCGATCGTTTCTGCTGTGACCGGTTCGGGCGGGTCCCACGCCACCCGCCGCAGGATTTCGGGGGTCAGGAGGTTCTCGACCGGGATCGCCAGGGCCTCGGAGATCGCGGCAATCGACGTCCGCGCAGTTTTAAGGCGGGCGTCGGCGTCCGGGTTGCGCTCGGCCCAGCTCCGTGGGGGAGGCAGGCTGTCTCCGGAGGCTCCGCGAATCGGCGGCAGGTCTTCGGTGCTGAGTCCGCGTTCGATTGCCGCCCACCACCGTGGAAGCTCGCTCCTGGATGCCCTGCCCTTGAACTCGCGCAGCGCGGCCAGCGCGGCGCGGGTTCGCGGTTCAGCGCGAACTGCGGCAACGAGCGAGGAGTCGGGGACGAGACGGCCGGGGGCTATGTCGCTCTCCCGAGCGAACGCATCCCTCTCGGTCCACAGCTCACGTGCGATCGCGAGGTTCCTGGCGCCTCGAACCGTGTTGAGACCGGAGAGGCGCCGCCACGGGTCCTGGCGTTGCAGCTTGGGCTGCCTGGCGAGGGTGGCTTCGAACTCCTGGGCGGCGATCGTGCGTTTGCCGCCTTCGTCGAGCATGATGGCGAGCTTGTCGCGGACGTCGACGAGGAGTTCCACGTCGAGGGCGGCATATTCCAGCCAGGTCGCCGGCAGGGGTCGGGTTGACCAGTCGGCCGCTGAGTGCTCCTTGGCCAGGTGAATTCCGAGGAGTTCTTCGACGACGGTACCGAGGCCGACTCGAGGGAAGCCGAGGAGCCGTGCGGCGAGTTCGGTGTCGAAGATGCGCACTGGGTCGAGGCCGACTTCCCTCAGGCAGGCCAGGTCCTGGCTCGCTGCGTGGAGTATCCATTCCGCAGGCGCTATCGCTTCGTTCAGTTCGTCGAAGCGGCCGATCGCTGGTGGGTCGAAGAGAAAGAGCCCGGCGCCACGGCGGTACAGCTGGATGAGGTAGGCCCGCTGCGAATACCGGTAGCCGGATGCCCGTTCGGCGTCGACAGCGATCGGTCCACTCCCGGCCGCGATGGTTCGTACAGCGTCAAGGTATTCGTCCCTCGACTCGATGACGTGGCGTTCAGTCACGCGCCGTCCTGCGACTAGACAACAGAGTGACACCTTCGGTTGTTGGTGGGAGCCCCGCAAGCATGCAGAGCAATTCACCCCAGCCTTCCACATGTGAGGAGATATCGTTCTCCAGCGGTGTCCACGAGGCCCGCAATTCGATCTGGGCGCCGTCGCCTTGCGCTGACAACTCCCCGAACCCGGTGGAGATGATCTTCGTGGCGGTCCCCGACGCGGCGCTGTATTTGGCTGACCGCGCGTTGAGCGCATCGACGAGCCAGGACCACGCGACGTCGGCGAGGAACGGATCGAGGCCGATCTCGGTTTCGAGGGGAGCCTGGACGAAACAGACGATGCGGAACGCGCCGCCCCACGCCTCCGGCTCGCTCGGGTCGTAGAGCAGGATGAATCTCCCGGTGCCGAGTTCGGAATCGGCGCCGTGTCTTGACGGCGTGACGTCTGCGGAAAGGGCGACGCTGTACGGCGCCAGATTGCCCGGCGCCGGGATTTCGGTGACGGCTAATTCGGGCCGCGCCTTGGCACGACGAACGGAGTCCAGGGCCCTCTGGAACTCTGGAGGCACGTCGGTGCCCATCGGGAAATCAGCCACATTTGCAGACTAGAGTTACTTGCCAATGAAACGACATAGCCACGCCGACCGGAATGCGCCCGTCTCGCCGGCCCGCCACTGGCGTATCGCGATGGTTTTCGGCGGAATCCTGCTCACGCTCGCGAGCAGTGCGGTCATCGCCGTCGGCACGGTCGCGCGGCGGGTAGTGACGCCGGCGCACAGCCGGTTCCGGGAGAGCGACGTACTCGCCATTGACGCCGAAAACGGGACCATCACGCTGGGATCCAATCCGGACACCCGGCTTCCCGGTCGCTACGGCCTGTTCTACGGGGAGCCCGAGCGGTATCTGCGCCTCGGACGCATCCTCCGGTCGAGCGGTGAGACCGTGACGAGGAAGCTCGAAACACCGCCGGATGGCTTGCCCGCCAGCGGCCCGGCCACGTTCAGCGGATGGTACTTCTCCCGCCCTGAGGAACTCGGTATCGAGTTCCGCGACATCGACGTTCCGACTCCCGCCGGGAACGCGCCAGCCTGGCTGTTCCCTGCTGAGCAGGACACCGGCCGCTGGGTCCTCATCGTGCACGGTCGCGGGACGACCAGAAGCGAGTGCCTCCGTGCCGTTCCGGTCTGGCGGGAAGCGGGGTATTCCGCTCTTCTGGTGTCATACCGGAACGACGGCGACGCTCCGCCGAGTGCCGACGGGCTGTATGGTCTGGGGGACACGGAATGGCAGGATGTCCATGCCGCTCTGGATGTCGCGGTGGCACAGGGGGCGACCGCCGTCGTTCTCATGGGCTGGTCGATGGGAGGCACCATCGTCGTGCAGGCCTCGCTGCGCAGCAGTCACGCGGAGATCATCCGGGGTGTGGCACTCGAGTCCCCGGTGCTCGACTGGACCCGGGTGCTGGAGTTCCAGGCGGATGCCGGGCGGATTCCGGTTCCTCTGCGTCTGGCTGCGATCACAGCGATCAGCAGTCCGTGGGGGCGGGTGCTCACCGGTCTCGAATCAGCGGTTAACCTGCACGGCCTCGACGTCGTCAGCCGCGCCCGCGAATTGACAGTACCCATCCTCGTGTTGCACAGCGACGACGACGGCTTCGTCCCGTCCTCCGGATCACACGAACTCGCTGCGGCACGGCCGGACATCGTCACTTTCTCGCCATTCACCGGTGCCAGGCACACGAAACTGTGGAACTACGACGAGGTCCGCTGGACCTCGGCCATTCGAGACTGGGCCGAGACCCTCGACTGAGAAGCTCAGGCCGCTGCGCGTTCCGCGAGCTGACGTTTCGCGCGCTGGAGCATGCCGTTCATGCCGTTGAGACGAAGCGGTGAGACCGCCTTGCCGAGGCCGAGCATCTGGGGGAAGTCAGATGGGATCGCGAGAACCTCGTCGACAGCAAGGCCGTCGATGGCCTGGGCCAGGATGCTCGCAAATCCGCGCGTGGTCGGGGCTTCGCGCGGCGCAGTGGCGTGCAGGTGCACCCCGTCGTCGGCCACCTCGACGAAGATGAAGATCGGTGACTGGCACTCGACGACCCGTTCGAGCAGGTCCGGGTGGTCCGCATAGCGCGAGGGCAGGTCGGGCAGCTCCATCGAGAACTCGAGCAGTAGCTGGAGCCGCGATTTCTCGTCGACGGCGAGGAACTCGTCGCGGATCTCGGCCAGCTGTGCGGGAAGATTCTCAGTCATGGTGATTCCATTCTCCCACGGAGTTCCTGCGGCCTGCCGGGATCCCTTGCTCAGGAGGTCAGCGGGGGAGTTCGCCGGGTTCCTCACCTACAGCGATCGGAACGCGCACGGCGCTTCCCCACTCGGTCCATGAACCGTCGTAGTTTCGCACCTTGTCGAAGCCGAGGAGGTACTGGAGCACGAACCAGGTGTGGCTGGAGCGTTCGCCGATCCGGCAGTATGCGACCACGTCGTCACCGTCTTTCAATCCTGCTTCGTCGCGGTAGATGGCGTTGAGCTCGGCGAGGGGGCGGAACGTGCCGTTCTCAGCTACCGCCTTCGACCACGGAACGCTTCTTGCGGTCGGGATGTGACCGGACCGCAGCGCGCCCTCTTCAGGGTAGGCGGGGGCAGTGTTGCGCTCGCCGCTGTACTCCTCGGGTGAGCGCACGTCGATCAGTGGGTTCCCGAGGTGCGCGAGAACGTCCTCTTTATATGCACGGATGACCGAGTCGTCGCGATCGACGGCCGGATACTCGACCGCGGGCCGTACCGTGGCATCCGTCGTCATCGGTCGTCCCTCGGCAATCCATTTGTCGCGGCCACCGTCGAGGAGCCGGACATCACGGTGGCCGAACAGCCGGAACACCCACAGTGCGTACGCCGCCCACCAGTTGCTCTTGTCACCGTAGAAGACGACGGTGTCGTCGCGTGCGATGCCCCGGCTCGAAAGGAGATCCGCGAAACGTTCACCGTCGATGTAGTCGCGCTGCACCGGGTCGTTGAGGTCGGTGTGCCAGTCGATCTTCACCGACCCTGGGATGTGGCCGATCTCATACAGCAGGACGTCCTCATCGGATTCGACGACAACAAGACCGGGAGTGCCGAGGCGTTCCGCAAGCCAGTCGGTGGTGACGAGTCGTTCAGGATGCGCGTACTCGGCAAACTCGGGGGACTGGTCGGTTTCGATGGGCATGGTCTACCTCCGGGAGTGGACGGCGAAGCGGTGTGTGCGGCGCGTCGCCTGCCTTAGGCTGAGAACTCGTTCTTCTCGCGAAGATCCGCGGCTTTCTCGACAGCGGAAGCAGCGCCGTAAGACTTCGACACACGAGGTATTCTCCCATGAGCCAGACCGCCGAGACGGCACAGATCCGCATCTCCGACCGTACGCCGACCATCACCGGCGAGGAGATCGCCGCCAGTCTCGTGCCGCCGCGCCAGTTCACCGATGCCAGCTTCGCCAGCTACCGCCCCGATCCGGACTTCACGTCGCAGCAGGAAGCTGTGGAGCTGCTCCAGGCGTTCTCCGCCGGGTGGGTGCCGGCGAAATCTTCCGGGTTCTTCGGTCGACGGAAGAAGGAGCCCGAGGTGAAGCCTGGCGTGTACCTCGATGGTGGTTTCGGTGTCGGAAAGACCCACCTCCTCGCCGCGCTGTGGCATGCTGCTCCGGGTCCGCGCAAGTACTTCGGCACGTTCATCGAGTACACCGCGCTCGTCGGCGCCCTCGGTTATGCGAAGGCGGTGGAGGCGCTCACCGGCTCTGCCCTGCTGTGCATCGACGAGTTCGAACTCGACGACCCGGGCGACACGATGATGATGACCCGACTGCTGACCGACCTGGTGGGCACGGGCACGCGGGTGGCCGCAACCTCGAACACTCCACCGAATGCATTGGGGGAGGGACGGTTCGCAGCGTCGGACTTCCTGCGCGAGATCCATGCCATGTCGAGTCATTTCACGACGTTGCGGATCGACGGCAACGACTTCCGCCGGCGCTCCACCGAGGGCCACGCGGCAGTTCTGGATGCTGACGCGTATACGCGACAGCGCGACGTCTCCTCGAGCACGGGCGAACGGATGTCGGATGACTCCTTCGACGAGCTCATCACCCACCTGGCGACCGTCCACCCCTCCAAATACATCAAGCTCATCGACAACATCGACCGCATCGGCCTTCGCGACGTCCACGAACTGCACTCACAGACCGAAGCGCTGCGCCTGGTCGCGTTCATTGACCGTGTCTACGACGCGCAGATCCCGATCTCGGCCACCGGAACCTCGCTCGATCAGGTCTTCGGCGGTGACATGCTCTCCGGCGGGTACCGCAAGAAGTACCTGAGGTCCATGTCGCGGATGGTCGCGTTGGCCGAGGGCGCATAGCTCCGGCGAAACGATCTTTTTACACGGGCACCCGCTCCGTAACAGACCCGAAACATCGGGTACACCGCTCTCGAAACGTCCGGCATCCATGCTGGCTACACCGACAGACGCACAGCGTTCCTCGTCGACAGCCCGATGCACTCGAGAGAACTAAGGACACGATATGGACACCGGCAGCATTGCCTGGGGGATCACAGCTACCGCACTGGTGCTCGTGATGACTCCTGGCGTCGCATTCTTCTACGGCGGCCTTGTGAAGGCCAAGAGCGTCATCAGCATGATGATGATGAGCTTCGGGGCGCTCGGCCTCATCACCGTGCTGTGGATCCTCTACGGATTCAACATGAGCGCGGTCGCAAGCCCGCTTGACTTCGCAGGCAACCCATTCGCGGACTTCGGACTGACCGCCCTCTCGCAGGGTGAGGACGCCAACACGAACCTCCTCGGAGCAACGTACGGGGCCACCTTTGCGATCATCACTGTCGCGCTGATCTCCGGCGCCATCGCCGACCGGGCGAAGTTCGGGTCGTGGATGCTGTTCGCTGGTATCTTCACGACTCTCGGCTACTTCCCGATCGCAGCGTGGGTCTGGGGCGGCGGCTGGATCATGAACCTCGGCACAGCGTTGTTCGGTGAGGATGCGGGCATCGCCGTCATCGACTACGCCGGTGGCACCGCAGTCCACATCAACGCCGGCGCGGCTGCCCTTGCGCTCGCTCTGGTTCTCGGTAAGCGGGTCGGCTTCCAGAAGGGAATCCAGAAGCCGCACAACGTGCCGCTCACGCTCCTCGGGGCATCCATCCTCTGGTTCGGCTGGTTCGGCTTCAACGCGGGCGCTGAGTGGCTCAACGGGCTCGCGAACACCGGTCTCATCGTCATCAACACTCTGGGCGCGACCGCGGCGGCCATCATCGGCTGGCTGATCATCGAGAAGCTCAAGGATGGCAAGGCCACCTCGGTCGGCGCCGCATCGGGTGCCGTCGCCGGCCTCGTCGCCATCACTCCGGCCTGTGCCAACCTCACCCCGGGTTGGGCACTCCTGCTCGGGGTCATCACCGGTGCGGTCTGCGCCCTGGCGGTGGAACTCAAGTTCAAGCTCGGCTTCGACGACTCGCTCGCCGTGGTGGGCATCCACCTCGTCGGTGGCCTCGTCGGAACCCTGTACCTCGGCTTCTTCGCGACCGGCACCGGCCTCTTCCTCGGCGGAGGGTTCGAACAGCTGACCGTGCAGTTCATCGCCGCTTTCGCGGTGCTGGTCTACTCGTTCCTCGTCGCTGGCATCATCGGCTTCGTCATTCAGAAGACCCTCGGCTTCCGGGTGAAGAACGAAGACGAGATCGCAGGCGTCGACACGTCGGTGCACGGCGAAGAGGGCTACGCCCTCGAGGTCGTGTAGCTTCGATTTTTCCAACCCTGTCGAACGGGATGCCGCCTCGCGCGGCATCCCGTTCAGTCGTTGCGTCGAAACCCGGCGCCGCTATGATGAGCGCGTGATTTCCCGAGAACTGAGCCACCGATCCGCCCCGCCACGCAATCGCGCGAGCCAGTGTCAGGATCGTCGCTGATGGCATCCGTCGAACGACTTGTCCGCTCTGTCGTCCATTTCTTCAGCCGCTCGGCCGAATCGCGCACACGGCGGCAGAGCCCGGCGAAGCGGCTCGGATCGTCGGGTGGGACGGGGGACGAACAGCCAGGGCGTTTCGGACCTCATGCCACAGTGGAGGTCGATGCGTCTCGGGTCCGGCGCGTGCGGATGACGTACTCTCCGTCCACGGACGGGAACCCGGACCCGGGCGAGATCGTGTGGACCTGGGTCCCGTATGAGGAACGCGACGGCAGGGGAAAGGACCGGCCCGTGCTGCTCGTCGCGGCTGACGCGGACGGCACGGCGATGGCGGTGGCGCTGACGAGCAAACCGCACGGTGATGCAGCGAGCTTCGTGTCGATCGGCCGGGGGAGCTGGGACTCACAGGGCCGAGCAAGCTGGGTCGGGATCGAGCGGGTCTTCCGCGTGCACCCCGACGGGATGCGCCGCGAAGCAGCGTCCCTTGATGCCGACCGCTTCTCGCGCGTGGCTGACGCGATCGCCGGCCGGTACGGCTGGCTCTGAACAGAGCAGCCTTCTGGCCGCGTTAGAATTTCCCAATCGATTCGTCCGGACGGGGAGCCTTCATCAGAATCATCAGCTACAACCTCCGCAAGCAC
Source organism: Mycetocola sp. (assembly GCF_046716805.1). GTDB lineage: Bacteria > Actinomycetota > Actinomycetes > Actinomycetales > Microbacteriaceae > Mycetocola_A. Next base: position 15,400 of record NZ_JBKJWH010000051.1, read on the forward strand.
GCTGCAAGCGCCGAGCTTGTCGGCCTGGAAACGTTGTACGAGGCGGATGTCCTTTGCCTCCAGGAAGCGGACAGTGAGCTACTGCCCGACCGTGTAGGTAACCTACGGCTGGCCGACTCCACAAGGGAGAACCGGCTCGGACTGGCCATCTATTACAACGTCGACCGGTTTTCGCCGATCTCCACCACGGCCTTCGAACTGAAGAAGTCGATGCACGACCATTTGTTCTCCCCGGCCACCGAGCGGCTTCTGGCAACGAAGCTTTTCGACAAGGAGGCCGATCGCGAGATGCTCGTGGCCTCCTTCCACGCGGCGCCGTTGACCGCGCTGAATTCGCTGCGTCGGCACCAGATCAAGACCGCGCACGCCGAACTGCATTCACTCGCAGAGGGCATCCCAACGGTCATGGTCGGAGACTTCAACTATCCGATATTCAAGAACAACCTGCGGCGCCGGATCCACGAGATGGGCTACGAACTCTCACTGAGCAATGCCCGAACGTACTCCCGCTACAAGATCTTCCGAGGTCACTTCGACTTCGTGACAAGCGTCACCATGGGGATCGACGACGTCAAGACTCTCCCTGCGGGTGCATCCGACCATCGCCCCATCCTGGTCACCACCTCCTATCTGGACTGACGGGCTTACAAGACTCCCGGCGCTGAGCACTCGACAAGACACGCGAACCTGAAACACGTGACGCATCAGTGTGGCTGTCAGAAGTCCGGATCCGACATCAGTTCCTGGATCGTCCGCACGGCGGTATCGACGAATGCGGGGTTTGAGTTGCGGTAGTAGGGGATGATCAGGGCCGCCTGGTGCAGGGCGTAGCCCCGGCCACGGTCCCACACATCGTCGTTCATGGCGAGTGCGTTTCGATACACCCGCCTGCCCGACCGCCCGAAGACACTCCAGGCGGCGGTGAGGTCAGCTGCAGGATCACCGATGCCCGCACCGCCCCAATCGATGACTGCCGCAAGCTCGCCCCGGTGAACGAGAAGGTTCGGCCGCAGGAGGTCGGTGTGAATCCACACCGGCGTACCCGTCCATTCTCGCGCGGAGCGGGTACGCTGCCACAGTTCCAGAGCAGCGGCCGCGTCGATGACATCTCCGGATGCCGCAATCGCGCTCCGGGTGATCTGGTCAAGTTCGCGAAGCGGCCGCCTCCCCGCGGGCGGTGCACCAGACGGATCCATCCTCTGAAGTTCACCAACGAAGGCCGCAAGGCGCTGTGCCGTCCGGTCCTCGTCCGCGATCAGGTTGTCGGCATACGGTGACCCGTCGATCCACTCATACACGGCCCAGGGCAGCGGGTAGTACACGGTGGGGGAACCGATGTGCACCGGACGGGGCACCCGGACGCTCAGCTGCGAAGCCAGAGACGGAAGCCATCTGAGCTCGGATTCGAGATCCGCCGACCACCGGGGAACCCGTGGCAGCCGCGCAGCCAGCCGCTCGCCGATCCGATACACGGCGTTCACCGTGCCGGTTGAGCGAACCTCACGGATCGGCATATGCGTGAGTTTCGGGAACTGCTCGCAGAGAAGATTCGAGACCAGGGCGGTGTCGATGGGCACTTCATCATCGTGCATTGTCATGAGTCACGCCGGCTACCTGTTCTGCGGTGAAGTCGGCACGGTTCGCCCGTGAGCCTTGATTGTGGGCGATACCGGACTCGAACCGATGACCTCTTCCGTGTGAAGGAAGCGCGCTACCAACTGCGCCAATCGCCCATCTGGGGTGAACCGAAACGGCTCACAACGACGTCTCATCGTACCGGAACCAGACCGTGCTTGTTAACCACATGGCATCCGTTTCGGCGTCATCGTCGCCGGAAATGACAGCGCGGTAACTCGATTTTGTTTCTCGGGACTTCATCAAGTAGAGTCTTTCAAGCACGCAGGAATGCGAGCAAATGCGGATGTGGCGCAGTGGTAGCGCATCACCTTGCCAAGGTGAGGGTCGCGAGTTCGAATCTCGTCATCCGCTCGAGTGTTGGGGTTAGCCTTCGGGTTGACCACGGCATGTGGGCAACCACACGCGGTGGCGTGGCCGAGAGGCGAGGCAGCGGCCTGCAAAGCCGTCCACACGGGTTCGAATCCCGTCGCCACCTCACACTCAAAACTGAATTATCATGGCACGTAGCATGAGCGATTGGCGCAGCGGTAGCGCGCTTCCCTGACACGGAAGAGGTCGCTGGTTCGATCCCAGTATCGCTCACAGAAGAAGCCCGGACAGAAATGTCCGGGCTTCCGTCGTTAACACCGGATCGGACCGGCCGGTCATCAGATTGACCTGAGTGAAACTCACGTCCCCTCAACAGGGGCTGCCTGAGAGAAAGCTGTGACCCATACACTCGGATTACGGAGCACCTGACCCGACAGGCGCCGACGATCAAGGCAAGGCACGTTCCATGGGTAGTACCGAGCCCACGGCTTTCGCACGCGCACGGACACTGTCGTGCTGACGACCGGAGCTGATGAGAGAGGCGATGTCGATCACCGCCGGCGCACCGTTTCGTGGTCTTCGCGAGTTCGGGATATCGCGCTGCTGGGTGGAATCTGGGCTGCCGGCTTCACCATCACGGCGCTGCCTCTGATGAGCGTTTCGTACGGCCCAGGAGTGCGGAATTATTCGCTCGACCTCATCCTTGACGCGGTGAACGCATGCATCGCACTCCTCGCCGCCTATCTGGTCCATGGACGGTTCCTCCGTCAAGGTCGGATGCAGGACCTTCTCCTGACCCACGGCCTCGTCCTGCTCGCTCTTGCCGGACTCGGGGTCACCGTTCTCACCGACACGGTCAGCGGCATCCCCGTACAGGCAGCCGGTATCTGGCTCCCGGTCGCCGTCCTGTCGGTCGCAGCGGTGCTGATCGCTGCCGCGGCCCTTCTGGACGCCCCTCCCATCCGACGGGCCGAGACGAAGAAATGGTCTGCACTCTCGGTCGTGGCCGAAGTGTGCCTGCTCAGTGTCCTTTTCATGGTGCTCAGCTCCAGTGAGACGGAGTTGTCGGCCTTCTTCTCGCCGGCGGAGGCGTTGACGGTTGCAGGTCACCCGCTGGTCGTCGCCGGCCACGGGTGGGTCGCCCTATGGTTCTTTGTCGCATCGATTGCCTTTGCCTACCGGTCGTCACGGTTCCAGGACCCGCTTTTGCGCTGGGCTGCGCCGGCCTTCTCGCTCGCCGGCTTCGCGCGGGTCAACTACATGCTGTTTCCGGAGGTCCACACCCACTGGCTGTACGCCGGGGATGCCTTCCGGACCGCATGTTATCTGCTGCTGCTGGTCGGAGCTACGCGAGAGATTAGGGAGTATTGGAGCGCCCGGGCGGGTGCGGCCGTGCTCGAGGACCGTCGGCGTCTGGCAAGGGAGCTGCACGACGGAGTGATCCAGGAGCTCGCGTTCATCAAGTCGCAGAGCCTGACGCTCACGGAGAAGTCAGGCACGTCATCGCGCATCGTCAACGCCTGCAATCGCGCACTGGACGAAGCGCGCGCTGCACTACACGCCCTCGGCCAGACCGGGGACGAGCCGCTCGGCCTCGTCCTGCACCGTGCGGTGCAGGACCTGGCCGATCGCCACACCGTTGATCTCGAGGTGGAACTCGACGATTCCATCGATGCAGACGCGGATCAACAACACGCACTTCTGCGCATCACCCGCGAAGCCGTCTCCAACGCCGTGCGCCACGGAAACGCCAAACGGGTGCGGATCGGGTTAGCGAGAACCGGCGGGATGCGATGCCTGACCGTGCAGGACGACGGCAACGGATTCGACCTCACCACGGCCCTCGCTTCAGCGTCGGGTTACGGATTGACGAGCATGAGAGAAAGGGCAGAGTTGCTCCCCGGAGCCTTTGCTATCCATTCGCAGGACGGCCAGGGGAGTGTGGTGACGGTGACATGGTGAGTGACGACCGGATCAGTGTGGTGATGGCCGACGACCACCAACCGTTGCGAGACCGCATCCGGATAGCCCTGGAGGAGGGGGGCTGTGAGATCCGGGCAGAAACAGCGAGCGCTCACGATGCAGTTCGCTTGGCGATCGAGCACCAACCGGACGTCGCGCTACTCGACATCCACATGCCTGGCAACGGGATTCACGCCGCTCAGCAGATCAGCCGGGATGTTCCCGGGACCGCGATCGTCATGCTCACGTCGTCGGCAGAGGATGACGACCTGTTCGATTCACTTCGCGCCGGCGCGTCCGGTTACCTGCTCAAAGACACCGACCCCGCCCTGCTGCCCGCTGCGCTGAGGAGCGTGCTTCGGGGAGAGGCCGCCATGCCGGCCACCCTGGTCACACGCATCATGGACGAGTTCCGTGGGCCGACTCGGCGCCGATTCATGCGCAAGTCCTCGGCTGCGTCGAAGCTCAGCGCGCGAGAGTGGGAAGTAATGGAGTTGCTGGGCCAGGGCGTTTCCACAGAGGAAGTCGGTAAACGACTGTTTGTGTCGCCGACGACTGTCCGTGTGCACGTCTCCGCCGTTCTGCGCAAGCTCTCAGTCACCGATCGAGAGAGTGCGTTCCGCCTGCTGCGGGACGACTGAATGCAGAGCCAGCCACAGCCAGTCCGATGAAGGAAACGCCGAGCGCCTCTGCCTCCGCGACGGTGAGTTCGCGCGCTCCGACGACAACGTAGGGCCCGTCTACCGCTCCCGTTCCCGGATCCACCGACATGCAAAGCCTGGCGAGGATACCGTCTTCGACATCGAGCGGCACTCCCTCGTGTACCCAGTCGTCTTCCCCGCGAGCGGTGTCGTGCTTGGTGATGCACCAGCACGGGCAGTCAGGGCGCTTGTGGGCGTCTGTGGCGGGTGCTGCCCTGTCGAACCGGGACATCGGAGCTCCTTTCAGTGAGGGTTCTTCTGCAGGAAAATTGTGCAAGGAGATGAAGAAGAACCGGGCCCGTTCGGGCGGGCCCGGTTCCTCGCCTAGCGGAGGCCGATGTTGACGTAGTAGGTCTGGCCGTCGTCCAGCCGCACGCCGATCCGCCAGTAATGACCACCGGCCGGCGTCTTCCAGTTGTAGATGTACTGTCCGCTCCCGGCATCCCGGTAGACGCTTCCGCTGTCGGCGGAGGGCGTGTAGACCGATTCGTCAACGGGCGCGCTCATCGCGCTTCCTTTGACCGGTGTCAGCCAGGTCGGAGCGACGCTCGAAGAGACCGCAACTCCGGCTGCGTTCTTCAGCTGGAACTTCACCGGAACGGTGCTTCCCGCCTTGAACACGCTGGTCGAGCTTCCGATCTGGTGCGCGGTGTCGTTGATCGGCTGCGAGAATCCCTCGAACCGGTAGATCACCCGGTACGTTCCCGTGATCGTCGTCGTGTTGCCTGCGCGGTCGACAGCTGTCGCCGTGTAGCTCCAGGTTCCGACTCCATTCGTGGTTCCCCCGGTGACGGTCACCGTGCAGGATGCCACTCCGGAGAAGCTGTCCGTCGCCGTGCAGGTGGCTGCGGGGGTCGAACCCAGGGTGTAGGTGCCACCGGCGACGTTGACGTCAGCGTCGGTCAGGGTCGGCTTCTCCCGGTCGATGCGGATGCCGTCGACAGTGACAGATCGGGTGTTGCCGGCCTTGTCGGTCACTGTGCCGCTCGCCGTGTTCGTACCGTTGGCCGAGAGCACCACGGGGTCAGGGCAGGTTGCGACACCCGAGAGAGCGTCTGAACAGGTGAAGGTCACCGTGACCGGTCCGTTGTACCAGCCGCTTGCCGTCAGGGTGCCGGCAGTCACAGCCCCGCTGATGGCCGGCGCTGTCTTGTCCAGCTTGACGGTAACCGAGTCGGTGCCCACATTCCCTGCCGTGTCCTTTGCCGTTCCCGTGATCACCTGACCGGCGGTCTCGGAGGAGACGACGACCGACGGGCTGACTGTCGCGACGCCAGAACCCTTGTCATCGTCCTTTGCGGTGAACCGCACGGTCACGTCGGAGTTGTTCCAGTCGTCGGCGTTCGGAGCTGGCGACAAGGAGTGGCTTACGGTGGGCGCGATGTTGTCCCACTTGAGCGCCACACCGTTCGCGGCTTCAGCGTTTCCCGCCTTGTCGACCGCGAAGTAGGTCACCGTTCCGGTGCCGCTACCCGTTAGCGGGACGTCGACGGATGCGCTCGCACCCTCGACGACCTGGACGGGTCCGCCGTCGATGCTGTACCGGATCTCCCGGACGCCTGACAGACCGTTCTGGTCGACCGCGTTCAGGAGAACCGTGGCGATGTCACCCTTGCACCAGTCGTTGACAGCCGTGCAGGTATTGTTGCTGGTCGAGCTGGGCGGGGTACCGTCGATGTTAATTCCGCCGACCTTGGTCCCAGCGCTCGAGTTGCCTGCGTTGTCGATCGCCGGGTCGCTGGTGACGGACTGGTTGGCCCCGTCGGTACGGAGCACCTTGCTCGTCGGGCAGAGCGCTACTCCCGAGAGGGCGTCCTCGCAGGTGAAGTCAACGGTGACTTCGCTTCGGTACCAACCCAGGTTGTTTGCCTCGGTGGTGGGCCGGCCGGTGACCACGGGGGACGTCCGGTCGATGTTGATTCCTCGAGCGAATGCTTCTTCGCTGGTGTTTCCAGCCTTGTCGCGGATCGTCACAGGTCCGGCGCCGAGGTTGACGCCTTCTCCGGTGACGGTGCTGTCAGCAGGCTGCGTCGCCGGGTCGATGCCGGACAGCGCATCGTCGCCGACCCAGAACACCCGCACGTCGCCCCGGTGCCAACCTGCCGCGTTGGGGGCTGCGGGCACACCGACCAGGGTCGGCCGGGTCTTGTCGATGTTGATGCCGTCCAGGACCGCGCTGCTGCGGTTGCCCGCAACATCGACGGCGTCGCCGGTCACGCTTTGGCCTGCACCCTCATTTGTGAGTGTGGTGTCGCCTGCACATCCGGCAACGCCGGTGCGCAGGCCTGAACCCACGTCGTCGCAGGTGAACTTCACGTCGACGTCAGTCCGGTTCCAGCCCGCCGCGTTGGCCACCGGAGTAGCCAGACCTGAGATCATCGGGGCGACGGTGTCCACGTTCACCGCGATGGTGTTTGCGCTCGCGGTATTTTCCGTATTTCCCGCGAGGTCGACGCTCCAGAAGGTGATCGTGTGCGTGCCGGTGGACAGGTCCGCCGTGAACGCTTCGCCGTATGTCAGCGTTGGACCACCGTCAATCGTGTAGTAGGTCGCGGCGACGCCCGAGCCACTGTCCGAAGGGCGGAAAGCTACGGGAATGCCGCTCGTGGTGAACCATCCGGTCTCCGGTGAGATGGGGTTGACCACCGTTGTTGTCGGAGCAGTGGTGTCTACCTGCACCGTGAGCGGCGCTCCTGCCGTCTCGCGGTTGCCCGCCCCATCGGTGCTCCAGAAAGCGATCGTGTGAATGCCGTCATCCGAGACTTCGAAGGGGCCGTCGTAGAGCAGGGCGCTTCCGCCGTCGATGGTGTACTGTGTCGCGCTCACGCCGGAGAGGTTGTCGCTGCCGGTCAGTGTCACGGGAACCGCGTTGGCGAACCAGCCGCTTGAGGGAACACCCGGGATGCTGGCCGTCGTGGTGGGTGCCGATCGGTCGATCGAAATGCCCGTCACCGTCTTGGTGACCGCGTTTCCAGCCACGTCGACACAACTCGCGGTCGATGACAGGTTGCTGCCCTCACCCCGCACGGTGTCGTCCACGGGCTGGGTGGCAACGCCGGAAAGAGCGTCGGTGCATGACCAGTCCACCGCGACGTTGTCGGTGTGCCAGCCTCTCGGGAACGTGGCGGTGAGCGCGGGTGGCGTCGTGTCGACGTTGATTCCGGACACGGAGGCGCGTGCGCTGTTTCCGGCGGCATCCGTTGCCACACCGGCCGAATCCTGGTTGGCGCCTTCGCCGAGCAGGACGCTGGTCGGCGCGTCGGTCAGACCTGACAGAGCGTCGCTCGCGGTGTACTCGACAGTGACCGGGCCGTTGTACCAGCCGGCGTCATTCTTCGTGCCGCGAACGTTCGCCTCGATCTGTGGGGCTGTCTTGTCGATGCGCACGATTACCGAGTCCGTGGCGGAGTTGCCCGCGTGGTCTTTGGCAGTACCGACCACGGTGACGTCACCCTCCGTGGAGGTAGCGACCGGGGGAGTACATTCGGCGACTCCGGAACCCTGGTCAGAGCAGGCGAAGGTGACTGTGACGTCACGGTTTGTCCAGGCACCGTCGAGGTAGTCAGCGGGGGCGAAGTCGTGCCGGATGCTCGGCGCGGTGGTGTCGATACGGACCTTCGCCGTGCGGACAGGCTCGGTGTTGCCGGCCTTGTCGGTGCTGAAGAAGGCGATCGCGTGCTCGCCCTCCGCTGTCAGCGAAAAGGTCGTGCCCGTCTGGGACGCGCCGCCATCGACGGAGTATTCGGTCTTTGCAATGCCGGAGAGGTTGTCGTCGGCCGTCAGGGTGACCTGAACGCTCCCGTTCACCCATTCGTTCGACGCGCCGGAGATTCCGGTGGTCGGTGCTGTCCGGTCGATGTTGACCGGGGGAGCGCTGGTAGCGGTCGTGGTCAGTCCTGCCCCGTTTGTCGCGGATGTGGTGCTGGTGAGGCCGGTACCTTCTCCGGAGATGGTGGTGTCGGCGACAGCTGTCGGCACTCCGGACTCCGGGTCGCTCGCTGACCAGCGAACGGGAACGTCCCCGTCATACCAGCCGGCGTTGTTGGGCGCAGTTTTTGGGGTACCGGAGAGCAGGGGGCCCGTGGTGTCTCCAGCGGCGACTTTCACTGAGATCGTGGAGGTGTTTCCCGCCTTGTCGGTAGCCGTGCCGCCGACAGTGGTACCCGGCTGAACGGTGCGGGAGTTCGAGGATGTGCCGTCAGCAAGGCACGTAGCAATTCCTGAGCTCTCGACACCCCCCGAAGACGAGTCTGAACAGGTGAACGTGACCGTTGTGGTCCCATTCGGGTTCTTCCTCTCAACCGCAGTGATGGTGGGTGCGGCCTTGTCGATCTTCACGTTGATCGATCTGGTACCGACATTGCCCACCCGGTCGAGCTGCTCGGGTGAGGTCACCGTGCTGATCCCGTTTGCCGAGATCGTCGAGGGTGGCAAGGCCTGGCCCGGTGCCAGTCCCGACCCGGAATCCGTGGCTGCCCAGGTGATCGTCACGTTGGAGTTGTTCCAGCCCGCAGCGTTCGGGGCGGGTGACAGGGCGCCAGTGATCACTGGACCGGTGTTGTCGGCCTGGTAGGAAGCCTGTGCGGTTGCGCTAGGCCCCGTGCAGTTGCCATTTTTGTTGAAGTCGTTCGACGCATTGATGGTGTACGCCCGCGCGCCATTTCCCGAGTCGCCCGGCCCTTTGAAGACCCACGTCGACTTCGCGGTGTCAGATGTGCGCTCTCCGGTGAAATCTGTCGGTACGCCCGTGATGCAGGTGGCGCCGTCAGTGGTGACCGTGAGAGTCAATGCCGCGGCCGCTTTCGCGTACAACACACTGCCGACGGTGGCTGTTCCTGCGCCGCCCGAGAAGGCGGCGCTGGTTCCCGCTGCGTACGCGGGTGGGACGCTGAGACCGCTTGCCAGAAGCACCAGGACCGCTGCAATGCTCGTCCAGATGCGCCGACGAATTGTGCCTCCCGGTGTCAGCTCGTTCAAGGGCCGGAGGAGGCCGTTACCACGGTCGGTCATGAGAAATCCTTTGTCTGGCGTGGGGCACACGGGTCGAGTGATCGTTCCGACGCTACGTGCGCGTTTGACTCGAGGCCAGTGGTGCAGCGTTCAAATGCCTGAACGCGAGCTTTTCTCGCGTTTGATTCCATAAACGCCACGAAGCGAGGCAAGAATGACGTCAGGCGACAAGCATCCCGAGGACGGCGCCCGCGAGCATGGCCGGCCCGAAGGGGAGCATGGTTCTTCTGTTCGCGCGGCCGATCAGAAGAGCGATGAGTGAGGTCAGCCCGCCGATCAGAAATCCGGCGGTTGTACCGACGAGAAGCGGCGTCCAGCCCAGGTAGCCGAGCACCAGGCCGATCAGGGCGGCGAGTTTGACGTCGCCCATCCCGATCCCTGACGGCGAGATCACCGCGAGGACGAAGTACAGGGTACAAAGACCCGCACCCGCACCTAACGCGCTGAGGAATGCACTCCAGCTGCCGGTGATCACCGACGTGATGGCAAGCAGCACAACCAGAACGGCAACGCTCGGATACAGGACGGCGTTCGGCAGGCGCTTCTCGATCAAGTCCACGGCGCCGAGAACGACAGCGGCGGCGGCGAAGACGCAGAACGCAGGCAATTGCCAGGAGGCTCCGAACACTGCGGCGGTGAGCACGAACAGGATTGCTGTCGCGACGACGATTGCGCTCCGCACTGGGAACGACAGCTGTCGCGGGGTCTTTAACGTCCGCCCGGTGACGGCGCCAAGCGGCAGGCCGATCAGACCCCCCACAAGTGCGGCAGCAGGCAGAAGCCAGAACGGCGTCATGGCCGCGCGGGCGCGGGCAGCGGGCACGCGATCGGTCGTGTTCTGGCGCCGCTGCTTGTCATGCCGTGACCCTACCGCACCCACTCAGCGGCGAAACCGTGGCGGTCATGACGGCGTTTAGGCATTCAAACGCGCAAGCCGGCGGTGTTTAGGCCTTTGAACGATTTCGCACTAGTGAGTCTTACTCAGGTACGCCTAGCTTTGCCATCACGTGCTCGGTCGATCCGGACCAGCTGCCAAACAGATAGGAAAAAAGATCATGAAGCTTTTCACCCGCGTCCAGGCCCGCATCAACAGCATGCAGAACGAAGACGGTGCGACCGCCGTTGAGTACGGCCTGATGGTTTCGCTCATCGCTGTCGCCATCATCTTCGCCGTCGGCCTCATCGGCACAAACCTCGACGTAATGTTCCGCGGCGTCGCCGCCCGCCTCTAGATTCCACCCCAGCTGAGAATCCGCCCTGGCAGCGGACACAACCGAGCAGTGGGGGGGGGCCGGGGGGGAGCGGACACCGCCACCTCACTCTTGAAAGGACAAGCCGATGTGCAAGACCCGCATCTCCCGCAGCGAAGACGGAGCCGCTGCTGTTGAGTTCGCGCTTGTCTTGCCCGTCCTCCTCCTCCTCATCCTCGGGCTGATTGAGTTCAGCCTCGTCTTCAATTCGCAGATTTCGCTCACGAATGCAGCCCGTGAAGGTGCTCGGGTGATGGCCATTCAAAACGACCCGGCAGTCGCCCGGGCAGCCACCATCAACGCGGCCCCCTCTGTTAATCCGGCTGTGACCGCCGGGGAGATCACGATCGTTCCCGCCGACTGCCGCGCGGGCGACACAGTTACCGTCACCATCGACTACACCGCCGATCTGCTTACCGGATTCTTCGGTGACGAACTCGGCCTGAGAGGGCAGGGCGTGATGCTATGTGGTGGTTGAACGAGCGGTTCCGCGAGGAACGCGGAAGCACCGCTGTCCTCGTAGGAATTCTCCTTGTTCCGCTGATCGGCTTCCTGGCGATCGCAATCGACGTGGGTGCCCTGTACGCGGAGCGAGCACAATTACAGAACGGTGCTGATGCTGCAGCCCTGGCCGTGGCGAACGATTGTGCCATCGACGGAACGTGCGACGGCGGTACGGCGCGTGCCCAGACGTTTGCCAACGGCAACGCGAATGACGCGGCCGCAAACATCGCGAGCCTGACCTACCCAACCGCGAACAGCGTACGTGTCGTCACCAGCACGAGAGAGGCCGGCACCGGCGCTCCCACGATGCAGCATCCGTTCGCAGCCGTCCTCGGAAACGAGACATCCACCGTCCACGCGGAGGCAACAGCGGAATGGGGGTCTCCCGAATCAAGCACGGTCGTGCTGCCACTCGCCATTTCCCTGTGCGATTTCCGCCCGTCGCTCGACGGCTCATTGCAGCTCATCCGGTACGACGAACGCCGGCCAGGCGAAACCTGCGCAGGTCCGGAGGGCAGCCCTATTCCGGGTGGATTCGCGTGGATAGACAGGATCGAGGGTGAGTGCGCAGGAATTGTCGACCTCGATACTGCCAGCTTGCCGAGCGACCCGGGCGCCGACTTTCCCATCGTCTGTCGGCCGATTCTCAGCCGCCTCGAGGGAGCAACGATTGTCGTCCCCATTTTCGACGGCGCCACGATCACGCGTGGCGGTGACGCTTCTTACCACTACTACGGATTCGCCGCATTCATGATCACTGGCTGGAAATTCGGTGGTGGCCCAGCGGTGACGAATCTCGATCCGGCCGCGCCGACGTGCACAGGCGACTGCCGTGGGATCCAGGGTCGCTTCGTCGAGTGGGTATCACCGGATGCCGCCGGTACAACAATCGGCGGACCGGATCTCGGCCTCTCCATCGTTCGACTCAGCAGGTAGGAGACTGAAATGAAAACCAGACTAATCGGCGCCATCCTCGCCGTGGTCCTTGCCTTGATCGGCACGGTCGTTCTCACCGGTTACGTTCGCGGTGCCGACGCTCGAGCGTTGGCTGGCGCCGAAATGGTTTCCGTTTACGTGGCGACAGAGGGCATCCCCGCAGGCACGACAGCCGAGGAGGCCCGACCCATGATCGGCGTGAAACGGATGCCGCGGCTCGCCGCCGTGTCCGGCCGGGTCAAGGACCTGGCAGACCTGGACGGTACTGTCTCCGACGTCGCGCTGGTGCCCGGAGAACAGCTCCTCAGCGACCGCTGGGTCGATCCAGCGGATCGTGAAGGCCGAGCAGGCGTCGCGCTCCCCGATGGCATGCAGGCACTCAGCATCGCCCTTCCTGTCGAACATGTGGTCGGCGGCACCGTCAAGGCCGGAGACACCGTCGGCATCGTCGTTTCGGCGACCGTGGTCATGCCAGACGACAAGGAGATCCCGTTCACCGAACAGATCTTCCACAAGGTTCTCGTACTCGACGTGGAGAAGGGCTCGAGCACTCCGCCGGAAGGCGACGAGGCCGCGACGGCGGAAGCCACGTACGACACCATCATGGTGACCCTCGCGCGGCCGACCGACGACGTGCAGAAAATCGTCTGGGGGCAAGAGTTCGGCTCAGTCTGGCTGACCATCGAACCCGAAGAGGCCGACGAAAAGGGATCCCGTCCCATCGATGCGGGGGAGGTGTTCGGACTATGAGCCGGGTCCTGCTCGTCAGCCGCAGCCGCCGCTTCGAGTCCCGACTCCGATCCCTCGTAGGAACCGATCTGAACGCCATCATGGGCACCTCTCTCGCCAAGGGCGCGCCCGCGGTGCTCGGAAGGCTGGTCCCCGGCGACGAGCCGGCGGTCGCCTTGCTCGGGCCAGCGCTGTCCTACGCCCAGGCCTACGAATTCTCCGCCGGCATCTCGGCGTTGTACCCGCGCACCAAAATCATGCTCGTGCGGGACTGCAAGGAATGGGAAAACGAAAGGTGGCTCACAACCATGAAGGTTGACGGCATTGCGAGCCCTGGACTCGACGACCGTGCCCTCGTAGCAGCGGTCGAGAACCTGGCTTCGAGCACCTCACCCTTCGCTGCAGACGGGGGAGTGGACTGCCCGGACTTGGTCACGATCGACGACGCGAGCAGCACAACGAGTGACGACACAGGTCCGAATCACGGGGCGGACACAGCCGTGAGCAGAGCTGCCGACGACGCCCGGTTCGCAGCCGACAGTCCAGATGCCGCGATTGTCCATGAACCCTGGGCTGCCCCGGAACAGCACACACCTCCCGCTGCAGTGAACGTAACCGATGCACCCGACACCGGAGAAGCGCATCCTGCCGTCGACGGTGAGGCCGGTGAACGGCATCCGACGTACAGGGGTCAGGTGATCGCTGTCGTCTCGCCGAAAGGCGGGATGGGGAAGACCACCGTGGCAACCAACCTGGCGGTCGGACTCGCCCGGCTTGCACCGATGTCGGTGGTGCTCGTGGACGCGGATGTGCAGTTCGGAGACGTGGCAACGGCGCTTGCGCTTGAACCGGTGTACTCCCTCCCCGATGCAGTATCGGATGTCGCGGCGAGTGATGCGATGATCCTTAAAACGTTCCTCACCCCCCACCCCGCGGGTTTCTTCACCATCTGCGGCGCACCCTCGCCCATTGACGGGGACCGGGTCACCGGGGAACAGCTGAGCCACCTCATCGGCCAACTCTTGCAGGTCTTCCGGTATGTGGTTGTCGACACAGCCCCCGGCCTGGGGGAGCACACCCTGGCCGCCATCGAACGTGCCGACGACGTCGTCGCTATCTGTGGCATGTCGGTGACGAGTGCACGAGGGCTCCGCAAACACCTTGAAGTCCTGTCTGCGATCGGTATCATGCCCCCGGAACAGCATGTCGTTTTGAACTGCACAGACCGTTACAGCGGTCTCTCCGTTCGCGATGTCGAGGCGACGACGGGTGTGCACATGGACGTCGCTATCCCGCGCTCGAAAGCCGTTGTGCTCTCGTCGAATCGAGGCATCCCGGTGCTCCAGGAAAAAGCGAAGAACCCGGCGTGGAAGGCTTACTCCGCCCTCGTCCGCCGGTTTGATCCCTCTGTCGACCGTTCTCACGGCCGGCACCGTCGAACGGTGGCTCTCAAGTGAAACTCACAGACCGCGTCGATGCCGTTCGCCGCGACGGCCAAAACCCAGTGATCGACAGGTCGGCGTTCCAACGCCCCGCGGTTTCTGCTCCCGCGACGCAAAGAACGCCTCAGCCGCAACCATCAGACTCCGAACCCCCTGGTGCTGCCCCTCTGGCGGCTCCCGTCGCCGTCGGTTCACCGGTGTCGGCAACTCCTGCTGCCCACGCAGTGGACCCGCTGTTCGAGCTCAAGGAGAAGGCCGCTCAAGCCCTGTTCGAGCGCCTCGGTGCACGACTGAACGACCCGAACCTGTCGGAGGAGCAGCTTCATGCGTTCGCCAGGTCGGAACTGAGCACGATCGTCGCCGCTGAAAAAGTACCCCTGAACTCCGACGAGCGCGCGCGGCTGATCGAGGAGATTGGCGCGGACGTTCTCGGCTATGGGCCCATCGAGGCACTGCTCGCTGAAGACAGCGTCACAGAAATCATGGTGAACGGCCCTGACCAGATCTTCGTGGAGCGCCTGGGAAGGCTCCGGCTCGATCCCGCCCGCTTCTCCAGCGAAGCGCAACTTCGAAGGGTCATCGAACGGATCGTCGCGAAAG
>NZ_JBKJWH010000052.1:0-21899 GCF_046716805.1 Mycetocola sp.
ATAGGAAAACACATCCCCGTCAGTGCTGTTGTTTCACGTGAAACGCGCCCGGTTGGCCATGAACTCCTTTCATACACCCCTGTAGATCGCACAGGAGAGGCTCGATGGCGTGAATCACCCTGGGATCTGCCTTCGGGCCGGTCCCTCGCTGCCGCAGGCCGGACTGTCACTCATTCGACGAGCGCAGGGGACCGAATGCGGCCCCCTCCAGCGCCGCGCCCAGTGCCGCCTACCAACGCTGCGCCCGGCGCAACATCCAGCTCTGGGGGACTCGGGCCCATCTCGTCGGGAGCGCCGTTCGGTAGCCGTTCTTTCTGCAATCGCACGTTGCCAGGGAGATCCTGCGGTCGGCCTTCGATTAACGCACGGCGCTTCCTACGGCTCCCGCCCTGAACCTGCTTCTCACGACCAAACGCCTCGGCGATACTCGAATACTTCTCGGAGTACACAAGCGCCAGGGGCCGCCGGTCACGCGTGTAGGCGGCGCCCGGTCCGTCATTGTGCTGTCGCACGCGTTCAAGGACGTGCCAGGTGCTGTCGACGTTATAGGTTCGGTCAGCGCATTCGGGAATGTACATGTAAGGCATGGGGCAAGATTGCCATCGCCGAAGAACCGTCGAGCGACGCTGCCTCAATCTGGGGAAAAGTTCGCAGGCCTCACACAGTGGGGAGGGATGCACCCCACCGAGACTCGGGTTCGGCGTGTTTCACGTGAAACGGTCGAGCCGTGGTACTCACCTGATGCACCGCATGAGCAGAGACGCTCGCCATCCAGCGTTGTGGACTAACCGCGAACAGTCCCGAGGATCACCCGGGTTACGTCGTCAGTAATACCTTCACCGAGGACCTGCACGCGGGCATCCGTCACCTTGTATTTGCGCATCTCTTTCTGCGCCGCATCGATTTCGGCCTGGGCGCCAGCACCCTTCATCAGTACGAGCTCACCACCGTCGCGCAGTAGGGGAGCGGTCAGCGGGAGAAGTTTCCGGAAGGCACTGACGGCGCGAGCGGTGACCTGGTCGAGGCGCTCGGTGAGCTTCACGTCTTCGGCGCGCTCCCGAATAACAGTCACATTGCGCAACCCCAGATCGACAACCTGATCATTCAGCCAAGCTACGCGGCGTTCCATCGGCTCTATGAGGACAAACTGCACTTCCGGCCGAGCAATCGCAAGGACCAGTCCGGGTAGCCCGGCTCCAGATCCGACGTCCCCGACGAGTCCGGGTCGCAACAAGGGTGCCACGAGGGCACTGTTCAGCACGTGACGCGTCCACAGCCTGGGCAACTCCAGCGGCCCGATGAGACCCAATTCTTCTCCGTGCGTAGCGAGGTTCTCCGTGAACCGACGTGTCAGCTCGATTCGGTCTCCGAGGAGGGTCGACGCTGCAGCGGGCTCGGTTTCAAGCGTGGAGTCAGTCATGTTGTCTCAACTCTATTCGGTCTGGGTGCCTGGTCAGGGTTGGGGCGTCATCGCACCATAAGACGCGGGATGGGTGCGAAATCACATTCGTATGTGGTCTCCACAAGCTCGATCGACGAGCGGGTGGGCCGGGCGATCAGGAACTCCGTATGGAGCCCGTCGGAATCAAAGGGCGGAAGGGGTCTCGAAAAGCTCTATCTTCGAGGGAGAGATGCCCGCCGACAGGGAACGCGGTCGTTGAACCTCTGGAATCAGCGGGGCGGGATCTCGACAAGCTCGATCAGCGGACTGACCGATCACGAGTGACCATCTCGACGAGTTCGATCACCGGGGAAGGACCCCAGCACAGCTCGGTCAGCGGCCGGGATCTCGGCAGCCTCATCCACGGTGGCCGCCGAACGGCGGCGACACCGTTTCACGTGAAACATTGGCGGCTAAGCGCGGGTGATCACCGTGTGACGGTCCCGGCCTTCACCGTGCGAGGTGGAGATAAATCCCCGGTCAGAGACAACATCGTGAACCAGCTTGCGCTCGTAGCTCGACATCGCGGGAAGAGCGGCGGACGCCGCACCCGCATCGAGCTGCGCGATCGCGCTGTCTACGAGCACCGCCAGTTCGGCCTGCCGGGCGTCACGCGAGCCACCGATGTCGAGAATCAGTCGAGAGAACGCCCCAGTCTTGCTCTGCACGGCAAGACGAGTCAGTTCCTGAAGTGCGCTGACGACATCCGGCTTGGAGAGAACACGGATGTTGCTGCCCTCGCTCGCGGTCACGGCGACGTACGCGCGTCCGTTGCGAACGTCAATGTCGATGTCACCATCCAGGTCGCAGATATCGAGGAACTCCTCGATGTAATCTGCGGCGACGTCGCCCTCTTCCTCGAGCTGAGTCACGGTGGGGGAGTCGTTACGAACGATCTCCACGTCTGCCTGGTTGTCGATCACGTCTGACATGGCGCTACTTTCCATTGTTCTGGGGAGCCGAACCGGCCTCGGGTTGCGGCTTAGCCACGGGAGTTTTCGGCGCCGACGGGGTCGTCGCCGCGGCGACGTTCTTTGCTGCGGGGGCAGGGTTCTTCGAGCCGGACGACGCTGGGTTCTTCGGCGCAGCAGTTGACGGATTCTTCGGACCAGTCGCCGCCGGGTTCTTGGGCGCGGCTGCGGGGGGATTCTTCGGCGCGGCCTTCTTGGCGCGGTTCTTGCCTACCGGCTGCGGGCGCTGGGCCGGCTTCTTCTCCTCGATGACGAGAGTGTCGCCAGCGGCACCGTCCGCCGGCTTCAACTTGCCCTTGCGAGCCAGGCGCTCCTCGCGCTCCTTGGCTGCTTCGGTGCCAGGCATCGGCATGTTCCGGATGATGATGAACTGCTGAACCATGGTCCAGATGTTCGAGACCAGCCAGTAGAACATGACACCGAGGGGGAACGCGAAACCAGAGAAGAGGAACACGAACGGCAGGATGTAGAGCAGAATGCGCTGCTGCTTGAACATCGGGCTGGCCTTGGTCTCATCCGAGATGTTCTTCGACACGATCTGCAGCTGAGTGATGAACTGCGAAGCCGTCATGAGGACAACCATGATCGCAGCCACGATCATGACGCCGACCTCGGGGCCGCCGGCAGCGTTCATCGCCGACGAGAAACTCATGTGCAGGGGCGCCAGGTCGAACAGGGATGACGTACCGAATTGCTTGGACAGCGCCTCGTTCAGCGGGCCGACACCGGATTTGCCCGTCTGCGAGTCGTTGAGCACAGAGAACAGGGCGAAGAAAATCGGCATCTGCACGAGCAGGGGGAGACAAGACCCAAGCGGGTTGGTCCCGGTCTTCTTGTACAGCTCCATCGTCTCGCGGCTCATGGCCTCGCGACTGAACTGGTCCTTCTTACCCTTGTACTTGTCCTGGATTTTCTTCAGTTGCGGAGCGACCTCCATCATGCGCCGCTGGTTCTTGATCTGCTTGACGAAAAGCGGGATCAACAGCGCACGAACGACGAGAACAAGGCCGACGATCGACAGCACCCACGTGAGCCCGTCCGCTGGCTCCATCCCGACAGCGGTGAAGAGGGAGTGCCAGCCAACGAGAATGAGCTCGACGGCCCACTTCAGAGGCCAGAGGATGATCGACAAGAGATCCATGTGGGATTAGCCCTTTCGGTGGCTTGCTGGGACAACGAACCCACGGGGGGTCACGGTGTATCTGAAGTTTTTCTTGGGAGGAGCATCATCGACACCGCCGGCAGCCCAGGGGTGACAACGTGCAATCCGCCGGAGGGCAAGTCCCGATCCGATCACGGCTCCATGCTGAGCAATTGCATGCATCGCGTAAGCCGAACAAGAGGGATAGTACCGGCACACCTCGCCGTAAAGCGGTGAGATCGCTGTGCGGTATGCGATCAGGGCGGCCACTGCAGCATTGCGAGGCAGCAACAGGATGCTTCGCATGACGTCGACCCGTTCGCCCGAGTCGGCAGTGACGCCCGTCATGATTTCGCTACCAACCGTGAGACGGAGCGCTCGACCTCGGCAGACAATTCGGTGAAATTGGCGGTAGCTGATGGCGGAAGCGCCCGAAACACGGTCTCGGTACCGTCTGGGAGACCCGGCGCCATCGAATACGCCGCGGCTTTGAGCCGACGACGAACCCGGTTGCGCACGACAGCATTGCCCACGGTTTTAGCAACAATGAACCCGAACCGCGGTGATCCGCCGTTCGGGTTCATCAGTTGGTACGTCACGCTGTTGGCGCCCGACATCCGTCGACCTCTGCGGACGACCCGTTTGTAGTCATCAGCGCTCGTGATGCGTTGCGCTTTAGCGAGCACGATGACGACGGGTTGCCGGGGTCAGGATGCTACGCGGAGAGTTCGGTGCGGCCCTTACGACGGCGTGCACCGAGGATGGCACGGCCGGCGCGGGTGCGCATGCGCAAACGGAAACCGTGCACCTTGGCGCGACGACGGTTGTTCGGCTGGAACGTTCTCTTGCTCATAATCACTTACTCCACGTTTGGATCTCCGCTGCGGCGAGTCGCATGGCAGAGGAAAGATTGGCGCCCGAGGGCACAAGTCAACTGATTAAACCTACGGCTTGAGTGACGGATGGTCAAACCGAATCGCGCCAAACGGTTGATTATCCACAGGTTTCCCAGCTACACCAGCACTGACACGCTGGCGGATTTGTGCGGTAAATTTGGGCCGAACCGTCCGATTGGCTAGCGTGAGGGATTAGTTATCCCCAGCCCTCACCATCCGGTTCCCAATAGATCCGGGGTTGTGAGAGCATCCGTGGATAACTCTGTGAATAACTTTTTGGGGAAATATGGCAAACGAGCAAGAGTCAATCACGCAAACGTGGCAGACCGTGCTCGATGAGCTCGCAACCGACGAGCGCATCACACCTCCCCTGCATGGCTTTCTCAACCTGGTGGTGCCCAAGGGCATCATGGCCGGCACGTTTTATCTCGAGGTGCCGAACGAGTTCACCGCCGGGCAGCTCAACATGCGGATGCGTGCTCCCCTGCTCAAGGCGATCGGCACCCTGCAGGAATCCCACGGCGCCTCCACGTTCGCCGTCGTTGTGAACCCGGAGATCATCGACGAAGAGTTTGAGCCCCTTCCTCAAGCCCCGATGAATTCCCCACAGCCGAATTACGTGAACAATCCGATGTCGCACCTCTCAATGGCCGACACGGCACTCCCGGCGAGGCAGAACGACACCCGCCTCAATTCGAAGTACTCGTTCGACAACTTCGTCATCGGCCAGTCCAACCGGTTCTCGCATGCGGCCGCGGTCGCCGTGGCCGAAGCGCCGGCGAAGGCATACAACCCGCTCTTCATCTACGGGGACTCCGGGCTCGGCAAGACCCACCTTCTCCATGCCATCGGGCATTACGCGATGAGTCTCTACCCGGGCATCCGTGTCCGGTACGTCTCGAGCGAGGAATTCACCAACGACTTCATCAACTCGATCGCGAACAACCGCGGATCCGTCTTCCAGGCGCGCTACCGAGACATCGACATCCTGCTGATCGATGACATCCAGTTCCTCCAGGGCAAAGCGGAGACGCAGGAAGCGTTCTTCCACACCTTCAATACGCTGCACGATCACAACAAGCAGGTCGCAATAACGAGCGACCTTCCGCCGAAGGCGCTCACCGGGTTCGAAGACCGGATGCGGTCGCGGTTCGAGTGGGGCCTCATCACCGACGTCCAGGTCCCTGACCTGGAGACGAGGATCGCGATCCTCCGCAAGAAGGCCCAGAGCGAGAAACTGCAGATCCCCGATGAAGTGCTCGAGTTCATCGCGTCGAAGGTGTCGAGCAATATCCGTGAGCTCGAGGGAACCCTCATCCGCGTCACCGCATTCGCGAGCCTCAACCGCACTCCGGTCGACATGAATCTCGTGCAGACGGTGCTGAAGGATCTCATCACCCTCGACGACGACAACGTCATCTCACCGGTCGACATCATCAACATCACCGCCGCCTACTTCAAGCTCAGCGTCGACGACCTGTACGGCTCGAGCCGCTCACAGGCGATCGCCACGGCTCGGCAGATCGCCATGTACCTGTGTCGCGAGTTGACCAATCTGTCGCTCCCGAAGATCGGACAGCTCTTCGGAAACCGCGATCACACGACCGTGATGTACGCGAACAAGAAGATTTCGGACCTCATGCAGGAGCGTCGGTCGATTTATAACCAGGTGACTGAATTGACCAGCCGGATCAAACAGGGGCACCGTTTCACGCGTTAAAGCGGTGCTCACAGACGGTTAACGTTGTGGAAACTGAGGCGTCGTACACAATGTGGATAACCCTGTGGAAACTCGCCTGAAAACTCGGGCGATTCTGTGAACTGCTCTCCTCGGAATGTGCAGAACCGGCTTGGATGCCAGTAAACGCATGGGATGTCGCCGACAGCGATTACACACACGGCCAACAAGTCACACCGTTGTAGTTCCCATGAAATCGTTAGCGTGTCGGAAGTTATCCACAGTTTCCACAGCGGTTAAGACCATTAACCATTCTTTAACTTTCTCTCCAGCCAATAACCTTTTCCGCCGTCGCCTCCGGCTCGTCGCTTCGATCGAAGACGTGAATGACAGTGCTTCTCCGACCCGACTAACATGGGGAACCACTCGTACCTTGAAACGACAGGGGATCCAACCGTGCGGTTTAGCGTCAATCGCGATGTCTTCAGTGAAGCAGTCTCATTCGCGGTGAAGCTGTTGCCTCAGAGAACGACCCTTCCGATCCTGAGCGGTGTGCTCATCGAAGCGACCGAGAACGGGTTGACCCTGTCGAGCTTCGACTACGAAGTCTCAGCGCAGACCGAGATCAGCGCCCAGGTCGACGAACCGGGAACAATCCTCGTCTCAGGGCGCCTACTCGCTGACATCGCCAGCCGACTGCCGAACGCCCCGGTGCAGTTCACCACCAACGAGAACCGCATCGTCGTCTCCTGTGGTTCGGCGAACTTCACTCTGCTGTCGATGCCCGTCGAGGAATATCCGAGCATCCCGCAGATCTCGGGCGAAACAGGCCTCGTACCCGGTGAGGATTTCGCTGCAGCTGTCGCGCAGGTCGCGGTCGCCGCATCTCGAGACGATGTCACCCCCGTCATCACCGGCGTTCAGCTGGAAGTCACCGACAACCGGCTGAGCCTGGTCGCCACAGACCGGTACCGCGTCGCTGTCCGCGAGATCGACTGGGACAACGGCGACAACACCGCGCCCGAGAGCCTCGTCGCGCTGGTTCCTGCTCGCACCCTGCAGGAGGTCGGCAAGACGTTCGGCCACTCGTCGACGATCTCAGTCGCCTTCACCAGCAAGGACGATCGGGAGCTCATCGCCTTCACGGCTGACAAAAAGACCGTCACTTCGCTGCTGATCAAGGGTTCGTTCCCGCCGGTCCGCCGGCTGTTCCCGGATTCCAGCGAAAATTACGCCGTCATCAACACCGCCGAGCTGATCGAAGCCGTCCGCCGCGTGTCGCTCGTGCTCGAGCGAGAAGCCGCGCTTCGGTTCACCTTCACCATCGACGGCCTCACCATGGAGGCGGTCGGATCCGAGCAGGCGCAGGCATCCGAGGCGATCGATGCACTGCTCACCGGCGATGACATCGTGCTCAGCCTCAAGCCGCAGTTCCTCATCGACGGCCTCACCGCTGTCCGCAGCGAATACGTGAGGTTCTCGTTCACCAAGAGTGAGAACACGAACAAGCCTGGGCCCATGCTCATCACCAGCCAGTCGTCGAAAGACCAGCCGGGCGCTGACAGCTTCAAGTACCTGCTGCAGCCCAACCTGCTCCTGCGCTGAACCGACCCGCACTCCAACCTCGAAGGACTATTCGCATGCACATCGGCCTCATCGGACTCGGCAAAATGGGCGGCAACATGCGCACCCGCCTGCGGAACGCGGGCATCGAAGTCACCGGATTCGACCAGAATCCGGATGTCACGGATGTCGCGACTCTGGACGAACTCGTCGCCGCGCTGCCCTCGCCCCGCACGATCTGGGTCATGGTGCCGGCCGGGAAGATCACCGCCGGCGTGGTCGCTGACCTCAACGATCGTCTCGACGCGGGCGACCTGGTCATCGAAGGTGGCAACAGCCGGTTCACCGAGGATTTCAAGAACGCTGAGCTTCTCGCCGCAAAGGGCATCGACTACATCGACGCCGGTGTCTCCGGTGGAGTGTGGGGACTCGAGAACGGTTACGGGCTGATGGTCGGCGGTTCCGCCGCCCAGGTCGAGCGCGTCATGCCGGTGTTCGATGCACTTCGTCCGGAGGGTCCCCGCGAAGAAGGATTCGTGCACGTCGGCGAAGTCGGCGCCGGCCACTACGCCAAAATGGTGCACAACGGCATCGAATACGCGCTCATGCAGGCCTATGCCGAAGGATTCGAGCTGCTCGAGAAGCGCGAGGACATCATCCGTGACGTCCCCGGAACCTTCAAGGCCTGGCAGCGCGGCACCGTCGTGCGGTCCTGGCTTCTGGAATTGCTTGTCCGCGCCCTCGACGAAGACGACGACCTGTCGGAGATCGAGGGATACGTCGAGGATTCAGGCGAAGGCCGCTGGACCATCGAGGAAGCGGTCGCCAACGCGGTCCCCGTTCCGACCATCTCGGCATCCATCTTCGCCCGATTCGTCTCGCGCCAGGAGGATTCACCGGCGATGAAGGCTGTGGCGGCGCTCCGCAACCAGTTCGGCGGCCACGCGGTCAGGAAGTCCGACGACTGAAGCAGGCTGTCAGGCGCCGTCGGTAGGCTTACCCGGTGATCGTCACCCACCTGAACCTCAGCAATTACCGCAACTATGCGGTCGCTGACGTGGCGATGACACCGGGCGCGAACCTCTTCGTCGGTCGTAACGGCCAGGGCAAGACCAACCTCGTCGAAGCGCTCGGATACCTCTCGACCCTGGGCTCCCACCGCGTCTCCACCGACGCCGCACTGATCCGGGCCGGCGAGGACGCTGCGATCATCCGAGCCCGGCTGCAGCACAACGGCCGCGATCTCCTCGCTGAAGTCCAGATCAACCGCACCGGAGCAAACCGGGCGCAGATCAATCGCGGGCAGATCAAACCACGTGAGCTGCCGCGGTACTTCTCCAGTGTGCTGTTCGCTCCCGAAGACCTCGGCATCATCCGCGGCGACCCTTCCGGCCGCCGCCGATTCCTCGACCAGCTGCTCATCCTGCACACCCCCCGGCTTGCCGGAGTCCTGACCGACTATGAACGGACCCTCAAGCAGCGCAACTCGCTCCTGAAATCGGCACGGTTATCAGGGCTCAAGGCGAATCAGCTGACCACACTGGAAATCTGGGACGACAAGCTTGTGTCGCTCGGATCCGAAATCATCGATGAGCGAATGGCTCTCGTCACATCGCTCGAGCAGCCGATCCGGGATGCCTATGCCTCCGTGGTCGGCGACGATCATGGGCCGGCCCTCACCGCTCTCCTCAGCATCGACGGGGTCGACGCCGACACGGATGCCGCCTCCTCGGCCGGGCCAGCCGCGGGAGCTCCGGTTGAGTCGACCGCCGACACGGCCGAACGATTCCGGGCGGCACTCGCACTGCAGCGCCGCAGCGAACTTGAACGCGGCCTCACCCTCGTCGGGCCGCACCGTGACGACGTCCTCTTCGAGTTGAACGCGCTGCCCGTGAAGGGATATGCCAGCCACGGGGAGACCTGGTCGTTTGCGCTCGCCCTCAAACTGGCGTCCGCAGAACTGCTTCGGCGCGACTCGAACACCGGTGATCCGGTGCTCATCCTCGACGATGTCTTCGCCGAACTCGACCTCAACCGACGTGCCAGGCTGGCTGCCGCTGTCGCGGGATTCGAGCAGGTCCTCATCACCGCGGCCGTTCTGGACGATGTGCCTCAGGGACTCACCGCCCACACCGAGCACATCTCTGCCGGCCGCATCCTCGAAACCGCGGCGGAGGTCTCCCGTGGCTGAGGTGAACCAGGGCCGCGACTCCCTCTCCGAGTCCGCTCGCGTTTATGTGCGATTCAAGGAGTTGTTCGGCGGTCAGAAGCATTACGCGAAATCCAAGCGAAACCGAAAGACGGATCCGGCCGAAAGCGTCCCCTTCGGACATGGCCGCGACCCCAAGGGAGTCGGCGACGTCCTCGGAACGCTGACCAGCCAGCTGGGCTGGGACTCTCCGCTCGCCCAATCGGACCTCGTCGCGAACTGGAAGGAACTCGCAGGAGAAGAGACGGCGAATCACTCCTCCCCGGTCGGTATCGAACAAGGAGTGCTCAGTGTGCAATGCGAGTCGACCGCCTGGGCTACCCAGCTGCGGTTGATGCGCGTCGACATCATGACTCACATCGCCGTCAGGTACCCGGAGGCCGGGATCGAGAGCATCCGTTTTCTGGGACCCAACGTCCCAACCTTCAAACGCGGTCCCAGATCGGTTCAGGGGCGTGGCGTGCGCGATACCTACGGTTAACCAGACAAATCTGGTCGTCGATGCGATAAAAGTGGCTCAGATGGGCATATGGCCCCGAAGTCCTCGCGTTCTTGATAGAATTACATGTCGAGCACGAACACGGTTTGGAGCCTAATTTCATATGTCATCAGAACCGAACAGGTCCGCAGATAACAGCGACTACGGCGCAAGCCAGATTCAGGTTCTCGAAGGTCTCGAAGCCGTACGCAAACGTCCAGGAATGTACATCGGTTCCACCGGTCCGCGCGGTTTGCATCACCTGGTCTACGAGATCGTCGACAACGCTGTTGATGAGGCCCTGGCAGGCTACTGCGACAACATCGAGATCACCATCCTCCCCGACGGCGCCGTGCGCGTCGTCGACAACGGCCGCGGAATTCCGGTCGACATCCACCCCATCGAGGGAAAGTCGACGGTTGAAGTCGTTTTGACGATCCTTCACGCCGGCGGAAAGTTCGGTGGAGGCGGCTACGCCGTCTCCGGTGGTCTTCACGGCGTGGGCAGCTCGGTGGTCAACGCCCTCTCGAGCCGCCTCGACGTCGAGGTCCGTCGCCAGGGGTCCGTGTGGCGGGCGACATTCCATGACGGTGTCGCCGACGCGCCGCTCGCCCAGGGTGAGGACTCCGATGAGACCGGCACCATGGTGACCTTCTGGCCCAGTGCCGAGATCTTCGAGACGATCGAGTTCGACTACGACACCCTTCGCACCCGGTTCCAGCAGATGGCGTTCCTCAACAAGGGGCTCCGGATCGCTTTGCACGATGAGCGCCCGGATCACCTCGTCGAGGCATCAGCCGGTGTCGACGGCAGGGAACCCGAGCTCGTCCAGCAGTCGAACGTCTTCCTCTATGAGCGCGGACTGGTCGACTACGTCGAGTACCTCAACCATGCGCGCAAGGCAGACCTCGTCAACGACGAGATCATCTCGTTCGAAACCGAGGACGACAACCGCAAGATCGCGCTTGAAGTCGCCATGCAGTGGACGACCGCATATACGGAGAGCGTGCACACGTACGCGAACACGATCAATACCCACGAGGGCGGAACTCACGAAGAGGGCTTCCGTGCTGCTCTGACCACTCTCGTCAACAAGTACGCCCGCGAAAAGGGCCTGCTTAAGGAGAAGGACGACAACCTCTCCGGCGATGACGTGCGTGAGGGCTTGACCGCGGTCATCTCCGTGAAGCTCACCGAGCCGCAGTTCGAAGGCCAGACGAAGACCAAGCTCGGCAACACCGAGGCCAAGGCGTTCGTTCAGAAGGTGGTCGGCGACCAGCTCGGCGACTGGTTCGGGCGCAACCCGATCCAGGCCAAGGAGATCATCCGTAAGGCGTTCCAGGCAGCGACCGCGCGCATGGCCGCTCGGAAGGCCCGCGAGACCGCACGCCGCAAGGGACTTCTCGAGGGCGGCGGAATGCCCGGCAAACTCAAGGACTGCCAGTCCAAGGACCCGTCGCTCTCCGAAATCTTCATCGTCGAGGGTGACTCCGCGGGTGGATCGGCGGTCCAGGGCCGAAACCCTGAGACCCAGGCGATCCTTCCGCTTCGCGGCAAGATCCTGAACGTTGAGAAGGCACGGCTCGACCGCGCCCTCGGCAACGCCGAAGTGCAGGCGATGATCACCGCGTTCGGCGCGGGGATCGGCGAGGACTTCAACCCGGAGAAGGCCCGATACCACAAGATCGTGCTGATGGCGGATGCCGACGTCGACGGCCAGCACATCACCACGCTGCTGCTGACCCTGCTCTTCCGCTACATGCGTCCCCTGATCGACTTCGGTTACGTGTACCTCGCGCAGCCGCCGCTGTTCAAACTCAAGTGGTCAAACGCGGCTCATGAGTACGTCTACAGCGACGCCGAGCGTGACGCACAGCTTGCCGCCGGAGCGGCGGCCGGCCGCCGGATTCCGAAGGACAACGGCATCCAGCGTTACAAGGGCCTCGGCGAGATGGACTACAAGGAGCTGTGGGAAACCACGATGGCGCCTGAGACCCGCACCCTGATGCAGGTCAACCTCGATGACGCAGCGGCTGCAGACGAAATTTTTTCCACCCTGATGGGCGAGGACGTCGAGTCCCGCCGTAACTTCATCCAAAAGAACGCGAAGGACGTGCGGTTCCTTGACATCTAACGACGACACCACTCCCGATACCAGCCTCCCGGAGGATGTCGTCGCAGACGAAACCACCGGTCCCGGCGTGCACGGAAAAATCAGCCAGGTAGACCTGCAGCTGGAAATGCAGCGGTCGTACCTCGATTACGCGATGAGCGTCATCGTCGGCCGTGCTCTTCCCGAGGTGCGCGATGGCATGAAGCCCGTCCACCGCCGCGTGATCTACGCGATGTACGACGGCGGCTACCGCCCAGACAAGGCATTCTCGAAGTGCGCTCGTGTGGTCGGTGACGTCATGGGACAGTTCCACCCCCATGGTGACTCCGCCATCTACGACGCTCTTGTTCGCCTCGTTCAGCCGTGGAGCCTGCGCTACCCGCTCGCCCTCGGCCAGGGCAACTTCGGTTCCCCCGGCAACGACGGAGCAGCGGCACCGCGATACACCGAGACCAAGATGGCCCCGCTGGCCATGGAGATGGTTCGCGACATCGACGAGGACACCGTCGATTTCCAGGACAACTACGACGGCCGCACCCAGGAGCCCGCTGTGCTCCCGGCCCGGTTCCCGAACCTCCTGGTCAACGGATCCGTCGGTATCGCCGTGGGCATGGCGACGAACATCCCGCCGCACAACCTTCGTGAAGTTTCTGCCGGCGCCCTGTGGCACCTCGCCAACCCCGACGCATCCCGGGAAGAGTTGCTCGCAGCGCTCATGCAGCGCATCAAGGGCCCCGACTTCCCCACCGGTGCTCAGATCCTCGGCGTCAAAGGCATCCATGACGCCTACACGACGGGTCGTGGTTCGATCACGATGCGCGCCGTCGTCAGTGTCGAGGAGCTCCAGGGCCGAACCTGCCTCGTTGTCACCGAACTGCCATACCAGGTCAACCCGGACAACCTGGCGGTCAAGATCGCAGACATGGTCAAGGACGGGAAGATCTCCGGGATCGCCGACATCCGGGACGAGACCTCAGGTCGCACTGGTCAGCGCCTCGTCATCGTGCTCAAGCGCGACGCGGTTGCCAAGGTTGTTCTCAACAATCTGTACAAGCACACCTCGCTTCAGGAGAACTTCGGCGCCAACATGCTGGCGATCGTCGATGGCATCCCGCGCACCCTCGCTCTTGACGGCTTCATCACCGCCTGGACCGCTCACCAGATCGACGTGATCGTTCGGCGCACGAACCACCGCCTGATGAAGGCCGAGGAGCGCGCCCACATCCTTCGTGGCTACCTCAAGGCGCTCGACGCGCTTGACGAGGTCATCGCGCTCATCCGTCGTTCGGGAACCGTTGAGGACGCCCGCGACGGACTGATGGACCTGCTCGACATCGACGAACTGCAGGCACGCGCCATCCTCGACATGCAGCTGCGCCGACTGGCAGCCCTGGAGCGCCAGAAGATCATTGACGAGCACGACGAGATCGAACGGGAGATCACCGAATTCAAGGCGATTCTCGCGGATCCCGAGCGTCAGCGCACCATCGTCAGCGACGAGCTGACCGAGATCGTCGACAAGTACGGAGACGACCGCCGCACCGAGATCATGTTCGGCTATGACGGCGACATGTCCATCGAGGACCTCATTCCCGAGGAAGAAATGGTCATCTCCGTGACCCGCGGCGGTTACATCAAGCGCACGCGCAGCGACAACTACCGGCAGCAGCACCGCGGTGGCAAAGGCGTCAAGGGCGCCCAGCTGCGCGCGGACGACGTCGTCGACCACTTCTTCGTCACCACTACCCACCACTGGCTGCTGTTCTTCAGCAACAAGGGCAGGGTTTACCGCGCCAAGGCGTACGAAGTGCAGGAAGCAGGACGGGACGCCAAGGGGCAGCACGTCGCCAACCTCCTGGCCATGCAGCCAGACGAAGAGATCGCCGAGATCCTCGACATCCCGGATTATCAGGCTGCCACGTACCTGGTGCTCGCCACTCGCGACGGGCTCGTGAAGAAGACGGCGCTGAGCGAATACGACACCAATCGCACCGGCGGGATCATCGCGATCAACTTGCGCGACGGCGACGAACTGGTCGGAGCGCTCCTCGTCGAGGACGACAGCGACCTGTTCCTCGTTTCACGCCGTGGCATGTCGATCCGTTTCACCGCGAGCGACGACGCACTGCGCCCGATGGGCCGTTCAACCTCGGGTGTCATCGGAATGCACTTCCGCGAGGACGATGAACTCCTGTCGGCATCGGTTCTTCCTGCCAATCCGGAGTCAGAGGCATTCGTGTTCACCGCGACCGAAGGTGGGTACGCCAAGCGCACCGCCGTCGAGCAGTACCGCCTCCAGAATCGAGGCGGGCTGGGTATCAAGGTCGGCAAGTACAACGAGGATCGCGGGCACCTCGCCAGTGCTCTCATCGTGAGTGAAGACGATGAAGTGCTTGTGGTTCTTGCGACAGGCAAAGTGGTAAGGTCTGCCGTGGCCGAAGTTCCCGCCAAGGGCAGGGACACCATGGGCGTCGTTTTTGCACGATTCGCTGACGACGATCGGATTATTGCCCTGGCCAGGAACAGTGACCGTAATCTTATCGCCGTGGACGCCGAAGCTGCAGAAGTCCTCACCGTGGACGAAGCCGCAGTGCCCGCGGGCGAGGCCGAGAAGGAAGAAGAAGTATGAGTAGCGTTGCCGAGAAGCTCGCGAACAAGTCGACCAAGCGCACGTCCACCAAACAGGTGCGGCTGAAGCTCGTCTACATCGACTTCTGGTCGGCGGTGAAACTGTCGTTTCTTCTCGCGGTGGCCCTCGCCGTCGTGACGATCGTCGTGTTCTTCCTCGTTTACACGGTCCTTGACCAGACGAACGTCTTCGACCAGGTCAACGGCCTGTACACGGATGTCGCCGGTGCCGGCCAGGATCTCACCGCCATCTTCAACCTCGGGCGTGTGATGGGCTTCGCTGTCGTCGTCGCGATCCTCAACCTCATCGTGGTGACCGCTCTCGGAGCGTTGTGCGCGGCTCTCTACAACCTCAGCGTGAAGATCACCGGCGGACTGCTGGTCGGATTCACCAACAACTGATTCGTCCTGGTCGAAGGGGCTCCTGGCCCCTTCGATTAGAACATACGGCGAATTTCAGGTAGTCTCAAAGCTGCCCAAACGGGGATATAGCTCAGGCGGTTAGAGCGCTTCGCTGATAACGAAGAGGTCCCAGGTTCAAGTCCTGGTATCCCCACTCGGGAGACGTTTTTCATAAAGTTTCTCCCGCAATCGGGGCCTTAGCTCAATTGGTAGAGCGCCTGCTTTGCAAGCAGGAGGTCAGGGGTTCGATTCCCCTAGGCTCCACAACTCAACTTCCGCACCATCTTGCGCGCGATCAGACCTAGTCCTCCACAGAATCGCAGATCAAAGGGTATTTCCCTCGGGAAGTGGCCTTTTTGATTTGATCAGAGGCTTGGTGAATACCGACATATTCGGTAGTTGATTGGTAGCACGCGGTAGCAATTCGTGTTTGGTTCGATGCGCCTTGTGTGCCCGGGATCGCGCGGATCGTTGAGGACCATTCCTGCCAGTGCGCCCGGGGTGCGCCCCTGGGCGGTCACGTGTCGTGGAGTCGGCAGGACATGTCTGGGGTGCTTCACGAGTCCTTCTTCGAGGCCTTTGCACACGGAATGACGATGGAGCGTCACTAGCGAGGGCGGTCCGAATTTGTCCGCCTGCTGTGCACGTGAAAATCCCCGGTCAAGAGTTGTTAACAGCCTTATTAACAGTGTGAATTGTTATTAACACCCTTATTAACATTGTGGATAACTACAGCCGTGTGATTACCTCAGTGCCGCGAACAACTCGTTCCCCGACTCCGGAGGACGAGTCACGCACCGCTTCCCGCCGCTGAGTGTCGCGCGGAGACTCGTCGATCAGGCGCTGCGAAAAGGTCGATGGAATCTTGCTCCCGGCTCGACGCTTGGCTCGACGCGTCGTAAATTCATCCGCCGTAGCGTGTGTTCTGGCGGCTACCGCACTGCGAGTGCGGGCACGTTGTTCAGATTGCGCCGGGGATGTCCTAATGCGTCTCAAGGCCGGTTCGCCGACTTCACCTCACACCGCGCGGAGGTGCCATCCCGCCACAGGTTCGACCTGGTGGACACCGGCTGAAGCGTGGGCATCTGCGTCTCGCTGTTCGACTTTCAGTCTCGCCTTGACCTTGCGTTGCACGTCGAAGAGGTCCCACATATCGTCAACGGTTACGGAGACTCGGCGCGCGCCGGACCGTCGAGTCTTCCCGCGGATCAGCATGTAACTCGTGCGGAACACTTTCCCGCCGATTCTCTGCTGAGCATCGCCGAAGACAACCGCGTTTGCGACCGGTCCGGACCCGTCGTCGAGGGAGAGGAAAACAACGCGGCCGATGCCGTTCCGGGTCGGCGGTGTGTTTGTGGCGCGCCGGACACCGGCGATGAGCACTTCGGTTCCGCCGGGAAGGTCGATGAGCTTCGCCGCCGGTGTCACGCCGAGATCTCGGAACAGGTCGTGGAAGCGGGCCGATTGGTGGTTCGACACGGCGACGTTGAGGTCGCGGAGTTCGAGGTCGGTTTGGGTGCGTCCGCGGAGCTCCATCGAGGTGACCGCCTTGAACCGGTTCCCTTCGTAGCCGAGCGGTGGCAGTTCAATGTCCAGGGCGAGCTGGTCGTCACCGATGTGGACGGCGGATCCTTGGAGTGACTGGATGTGAGCGAGGAGCTCGTGCCGTCGGTCCCGGTTGTAACCGATGAAGCTGTCTAGTGCGCCGACGCGAGCGAGCGATTTGAAGGTCCGGCGTTTCGGACGGACACGGTCGCGGAAGTCCTGGAGCGAGTCGAACGGCTGGTGCTTCGCAATCCGCGCGCGTTCGGCTTCGCTGCTGCCATTCAGTTCAATGAGCGCCATCCGGATCCCATGGACGCCATCGGGAGTCTTTTCGACCTGATATTCGAGGCCGGAGGTCTGAACGCGAGCAGATGAGTCACACGCGAGAGGCTGCCGCACAGCAGGAGTACCGCGAGCTTGAGAACCGGTTCGAGGCAGAACGCGGTGCAGCGCGCGCCAGCCTCGAACCGGTGATGCACGCCGAGTGGTGGGACACCGCCCACGTCGATGACATTGCCCTGGTCCACGAGACAGCGACCGTGTGGCGAGGGCACGACGACGTTGCACGTGCGGCCGGCGACACGATCCGTCGGGAAGTGCAGGGCCGCTACGGCATCGACGTCGACGCGCCGGGCGGAGATCCGGCCGCGGTAGCTGCGGCGTTGCGCGAGGCCGGGCAGGCACGCGCTGACGCTCGCGCCGAACGGGAGCGTTCAGCGGAAGAACTGACTGTCAGCCAGATCCTCTTTGGCAGCGCCGAAAGGCGAGAGCGCGAGGCACAGG
This sequence comes from Mycetocola sp., assembly GCF_046716805.1. Taxonomy (GTDB): domain Bacteria; phylum Actinomycetota; class Actinomycetes; order Actinomycetales; family Microbacteriaceae; genus Mycetocola_A. The sequence continues at coordinate 17,849 of NZ_JBKJWH010000052.1, forward strand.
AGCGGGCGGAGAAAGGCTGGGGCCCTGGCGACATTGATGGAGCAGATATCCCGGCCTCCAACGAGTTCACAGAGCGGGGGAGCGGCTGGAAGCAATCCGGCGACACCGCGAGCGTGGAGGATTACGACAGCTCAGAACGCCGTCAGAAGTTCGCCAGCAGTCTTGAAGAAAAGGCCATCACGAAAGAGACGATCGCTGCCCGTATCCTCGCCGACGGTGAGAATGCGAAACACCCACGGGAAGCAGTGAAGACGACGACGAGAAAAGCGGCGAAACACCGTGGCAGCGCTCCATCAGCTGTGCAGCACCGTGAGCGTGGCGGCCTCAGCCGTTGATGGCTGCCCGGAAGCGCAGGAAAGCCGCTCGCCCGGCTCGTCGGGAGCTGAAGGCGGCTACTACGTTCGGCCGCCTCGTTCCCTGGATGCCTTCCGAGCTGCCAGCAGGCGCGCGACCATACTGGCCGGCCAAGTCGGAGTGGCCCACAGTGGAAGAGGTTGAGAGCTTTGTTCGGGCAACTCGGAAGGAGCCTCAGGTGCGTCTCGCCATATTGACGGGATTGCGGCGCTACTCGGAACCGGGGACCGCACAGATGCTCGTGGCGATCGGCTCCGTCATCGTATCCATCACCGCAGTCGTTCTCGGTGTCGCGCACCCAACCCGCTACTTCACGCAGGAGCAATCGGCGCAGGCCTGCTGTACATCGTCATGGTGGCCTACGGGATAGGTCTCGCGCTTCGAGTTGACGAGCGCCGCAAGGCTGCCGCCGTCTGGCTCAAGGCTTACGAGAGCAGAATCCGTTAGCTTGCCGCCCCAGGTCAGTCTTGGAGTTGGCGACTAACGAAGTCGTTCATGTTGGGAACGGTGAACGCAACCAACCCTCTGTCCGGGACATAAATGATTCCCTTTTCGATGAGCGACTGACGGACGGGGCTCAGACTTTGCGGCTTGGTCTTGAGCCGGCTGGCGAGTTCGGAAGTCTGCGACGGGTTGCCGGCGTCCTCTGCCATGGCGGCCAAGTAGTTACGCTCACCGGGCGTAGCCCGGTCCCAGCGTGCGGGGAAGAAGCCCATGTCAAGTTCCTCGTTCCCGCGTTGGATCGCAGCTGTCGCGTCCTCCTTAGTGATCCGTCGATCAAGGGCGAGTTCCCACGCAGCTTGCCCGTACGTCTGCAGGTAATACGGATACCCCCCAGAAGCGCCGACGATCAGTTCAGCGGCGTCCACGTCGTACTCCGCACCTTGTCTCTTGGCAGGCACCACGAGCGCATCGGTCGCGGACTTCTCATCAAGGGCGCCGATCTCGCGGTAGCTGAACAACCGTTCCGCATAGGAGCGGGCTGCGCTCAACGTTGACGGCAAGTTGGGAAGACCAGCGCCGATAACAAAGAAAGGCCACCCCCGCTGGCCGGCGCGGTGCTGCGCTGAGAGAAGAGCCGTGAGCAACTCCGGCTCCAGATCCTGCATCTCATCAATGAAAAGACCGAACGCTGAATCCCTCTCCTTCAGCGCCGGCACAAGGTCCTCGATCAGCTCTTCGAAGTCGACCTCAATACGGCCCGAATCGGCACGCCCTATGGCAGGTTCGATACCCACCTCCAGAGAAGCGCCACCAAACGAGATCCCGAACGAACGGATCGTCGATAACGCCTGTTTGACCTTCTCCGTCATCCCCTTGCCGCGGTACAACCGGCGTGCCGCCAGGGCAAGCTCGCGGGCTAGTTTGCGGCGAACGGCTTCCTGTCCGGACTCCGACGCCTGACCTTCAAGATCCACTATCAGCCACTCAGCGCGGTCTGCCTGATCGCGGAACTGATTCAACAAAACAGTCTTGCCCACACCCCTGAGCCCGTGAAGCACGATCGCTCGAGAGTGACGTCCTCCACGGTTTCTGGCAACCAGAAGATCGAACGCGTCGATCTCGTCCTGGCGACCCACCAGGTGCGGGGGAGTGAGACCGGAGCCGGGAGAGTAAGGGTTGAGTTCGGACAACATATAAGGAACTCTAGCCCAGTATTGCGAAAAGCAAAGATACTGCTAGATAAATATAGAGTTGCCGTCGTTTGGATTCCATCATGCAGCGATGCCGTAGTGCGTCGGCATCAACCTTGTGTGCGCCGTGTTGCTCACCGCAGCCGTGGTCGTGGGCGCCGGGCCGCTGTCGAACAGCGACCCTCAGACGGTCTCGCTTCCGCTCGCGTTCGCGGCCGGTGCCGTCATCGCCTCGCTTGCCGACACGTTGATGCCTGAGGCGTTCGAGCACGGCGGCCCTGCGGTGGCGCTGAGCACCGCGGCGGGATTCGTGCTGTCATTCTCCCTGTCTCTCGCCTGACCGGGCGTGAACGCGCGAGTTCCGCCAGTCGGCTCAGCGACGCGCCGATTCAGCCAGGTGCGGCGCCACCACGGCGTCGAACGCGGCCGCTGTGCGGCGGGCGACATCCGGCCAGGCGGCATCCCAGATCTGTTGATTGAAAATCTCGACCTCGATGTCGCCCGTGTAACCTGTCGACAGCACGGCGCGAGTGAGCGAGCCGAAGTCGATCACGCCGTCGCCGGGATAGTGGCGCGACAGAAGCGCATCCTGAGCGATTGGGGTCGCCCAGTCGCACACCTGATACGACGCGATGCGCCCCGTCGCGCCTGCTCGAGCGATCTGGTCGAGCACCTGCGGGTCCCACCAGACGTGGAAGGTGTCGACGACGACACCGACCGCCTCCGCGGGGAACTGTTCGGCAATGTCGAGCGCCTGGCCGAGGGTCGAAACGACGGCCCGGTCCGACACGTACATGGGATGGAGTGCTTCGATGGCGAGCGTCACCCCCGATTCCTGCGCGTAGTCGGCGAGATCGGCGATGGCATCGGCGACGCGCGCCCGCGCACCGACGAGGTCGCGGGATCCATCGGGCAGGCCACCAGCGACAAGCACAAGTGTCGGGGCTCCGAAAGCGGCCGTCTCGTCGATGGCCCGGCGGTTGTCGTCGATGGCGGCCCGTCGGGCCTGACCCTCGGTCAGGGTGAAGAATCCGCCGCGGCACATGCTGGACACCCGCAGCCCGGAGTCCTCGACGAGTGTCACGCTCGCCGCGAGGCCGAACTCGGCAACGGGTTCACGCCAGAGACCGATGCTCGAATATCCCGCGTCGGCGGTCACACGAACGGCGTCCGCCAGCGGAGCGTACTTGATGGTGGCCTGGTTGAGCGAGAGCTGTGAGTGGGTCATGCGTGAATTCCGTTCAGGGCGAGTTGGCTGTGCCAGCGGGCAGCGGCCAGTTCGGGTCGTTCGAGGGCGCCCGCTGCGTTGGCAAGCCGGACGATCTCAGACAGGTGGGGGAGACCCCGCGCTGAGTGCAGACCACCAACCATGCTGAACGCCTGCTGGTGGCCGTTGAGCCAGGCCAGAAAGGCAACGCCGGTCTTGTAGAAGAAGGTGGGTGCGGCGAAGATCTGCCGCGACAGTTCTTCGGTGGGGCCGAGGATTTGACGGTACCGGCCGGTGTCGCCGGCGTCGAGCGATTGGATCGCCGCTGAGGCGTTCGGGCCAACCGCGGCGAAGGCGCCGAGCAGAGCGTCGGAGTGGGAGGTTCCGTCGCCGGCGATGAGTTCCACGTAGTTGAAGTCGTCGCCGGTGAAGAGCGTCGCGCTCTCGGGCAGCCGCGACCGCACGGACACCTCATGCGACGCATCGAGAAGACTCATCTTGATACCGCGAACCTTATCGGCATTCTGCTCGATGATCTCGAGCGCCGTGGCAGAGGACTTCTCGAACTTCTCCGATCCGAAGTACGTTGCCAGGCTCGGGTCGAAGGCCTTGCCGAGCCAGTGCAAAGTCACCGGGGTCGTCGCTGCGGCGAGCACTTCGCGGTAGACCCGGATGTAGTCATCGGAGCTCGTCGCAGCTTTCGCAAGGTGGCGGCTGGCCATCAGGACGACGCCGGCGCCGGCATCCTCGGTGAAGTTCAACTGCTCCTTGTACGCGTCGATGACGGCGTCGAGTGAGATCTGTTCGTCGGCGACGTGGGGGGGGGTTTAACACCACCCCACCGATAACCCCCCCC
>NZ_JBKJWH010000053.1:0-14208 GCF_046716805.1 Mycetocola sp.
CGCAGGTTTCAGCAACATCTTCTACCAGTAAGCCCGCAAAGCCGGTGTTGCTACCACCTCTTATTTCCGCCAGAGTTCCCTCGCGAGAGGAGACTCGGTCTTTCAGACGTAGAACGAGGTGTGGGCCTAGACGGGTGAATCGTGAACGAGTATCGTGTGCCGCATCTGGGGGCTGAACTCTCAACAGAACCGGAGGATGACGATGCAACGACGCACGTCTCTATTCACAGTAGTAACAGGCGCCTTGGCGCTCTCAGCGTTCGGGTTGGTTCCGGGCGCGGCCGCGGACCCGGACGGCCAACATGGTACCGACGAGGGCCACCTCATCGGTATCGGGGAATCCGGCAAAATTCAACTTGTCGACGTCGTCGAGTTGACCGAGACACCTGATTTGATTGCGGACGTCACGGTCTCACCAGACGGCAACACTGCGTATCTGGCCAATTGGGGTGAGCCGGACTGTGCCGGCCCCGAGACCGGTGGCCAGGGTAGTCCCGATGCCGGCGCGTACGTCGTCGACATCTCCGATATCGAAACGGACCCGGACTCCGCCGAACTGATCGGCTTCATCCCATCGCACCAGGACACCCGTCCGGGCGAGGGTATGCAAGTCGTGGAGATAACGACCTCGCGCTTCAGCGGGGACATCCTTGTGATGAACAACGAGCAGTGTGGAAAGAACGGCAAGGGCGGAGTGTCGCTTTGGGATGTCACCGATCCGGCCAACCCGAGGAAGCTTTCAGAGCACTTCGGCGATCGTGACCCGGGCGACCGTGACGCCAACGAAATCCACAGTGCCTTCGCATGGGACGCTGGAGACAAGGCCTACGTCGTTCTGACGGATAACGAAGAATTCCCGGACGTGGACATCTTCGACATCACCAACCCGCATCGGCCTCGCCTGGTCGCAGAGTATGACCTCAACGACTTCGGTGTGAACCAGCCTGAACTCGGTCTCACCGAGTCCTTCCTCCACGACATGGTGGTCAAGGAAATCGACGGACGGTTCATCATGCTCCTGTCCTACTGGGACGGCGGGTACGTGCTCCTCGACGTCACAGATCCGGCCAACGCAGTATTCCTGGGCGACACGGACTTCCCAGCCGTGGACCCTGAGCTGCTCGAGTCGCTTGGCGTCTCGCTTACTCCTGAAGGGAATGCACACCAGGCCGAGTTCACGATTGACAATGAATTCTTCATCGGCACCGACGAGGACTTCGCGCCATACCGGACGGATCCGCTGCGAATCACGACAGGTCCGTTCGCGGGCGAGTACCCATCCGCCATTGTCTCAGGCGGACTGCCTCCGGCAGTTCTCGACGATCTGACCCTCAGCGGTCCCGTCGTCTACGGCGGCTACGGATGCCCGGATTCGGCTGCGGTGCCTGGCCCCGAGGACATACCCGGCTATCTTGACATGCTCGAGGAAGGCGATGAGACGATCCTTGTCCTCCAGCGCGGGCCTGTCGGCGATCCGAGCGCACCGGAAGAGGCGTGCTTCCCGGGGGAGAAGGCGCATCAAGCCGAGCTGGCTGGATGGGACGCGGTGCTCTTTGTGCAGCGGCACATCGAGCCAGATGACCCGTTCTGCGGATCCGGCGGCTTTGTGGACGCGATTGTCGCGGTATGCACGACGCACGAGGCTTTCCACGCGCTGTTCAACCTGGAACCCCTCGACCCGGCCGAATGGGCCTACCCAGAGAACCTGACCATCGGAACCATAGGAGAGAGGATCGAAGTCGGATCAACCTTCGACGGTTGGGGCTACGTCCACCTTTATGACGCAGAAACCCTGGAGGAACTGGACACCTACGCAATTCCTGAAGCGCACGACCCGAATTTCGCGTTCGGGTTCGGGGACCTGAGCGTCCACGAGGTGGCGGTCGACCCGCAGGACCCGTCGCTGGCTTACCTGTCGTACTACTCCGGCGGTCTGCGAGCGGTTCAGATTCAATGCCCTGCCGGCACACCGTACGACCCGAACGACGCAACCGTCGACAAGAGCACGTGTGAGCTTGTCGAGGTCGGCAGCTACCTCGATCCAGAAGGCAACGACTTCTGGGGAGTGGAAACATTCGTCGGATCGGATGGGATGACCTACATCCTTGGGAGCGACCGCGACAGCGGCCTGTGGATCTTTGTGGACCCGTAGCGAGAATGTGATGGGATCGATGGGGGGCGGTGAACCGCCCCCCATTGCTCTGCGCGTCATCCTTGCTTAGCGGGCGGCCTAGTGTTCGCTTCATCGCTTCATCGCTTCATCGCCTCTGCGTTCCGCCCATGGCGGGAGAATAACTTCTATGAAAGTCGAGCTATTGCACATTGACGAATGCCCGAATTGGGAAGAGGCCGCTGCCCGGCTCCGCGAGGCGCTGAACGCGACTGGGCATTCCGACGCAAACATCATTCTTCGGCTTCTGCGTACCTCGGAGGAGGCAGCCGGGGTTCCGTTTGCCGGATCGCCGACGCTGACTCTCGATGACGAAGATCTCGTGCCGAGCGCGGGGCGAACAACCGACCTGGCCTGCCGCATCTACCTCACGCCGGATGGTTTGGCCGGTTTGCCCACGACAGCCCAGCTTGTAGAGGCGATTACGGCTCGTGGCTACTGATTCATCGGTCGTATGCTCATGCTGAGGGCGGGTCCGGCCCCGACGAAAAGTCCATGCGCTCGGCGGGCGTTTCTCTTGTGAGCTTCAGCGCTATCAGGAAGCTGTCGGACGGCTTCAGCCCCTCGCGCCTCCGGACTTACGCGTCCGCCGACGGCAAGAGCGAGATCGTCGATCGAATCTCGATCCTAAGTACGTGCTCAGGCTTGACCGGGCTGCCTCAACTCCATAGAGTGACTTTGCACTAGAAATTGAATCGATTCATCGCGATTCATCATTCACCTCGAAGGGGAGGCGATACAGAGTGACAGATGGCAGCATGACCCGGTCTGCACCAGTGGCGTTAGAGCTACACCGTGTGGTCAAGTCGTTCGGACCGGTTGTCGCGCTGCGCTCCGGCAGCCTGACCCTTGTCCCCGGCTCCATTCACGCCCTCATTGGTGAGAATGGCGCGGGGAAGTCCACGCTCGTAAAGATCGTCGCGGGCTTGTATCGCCGCGACTCGGGCGAGTTCCGCCTCCACGGCGAAGGCGCGGACTTTTCCAGCACCTCGCAGTCGAAGGCGGCGGGCATAGCCGTGATCTACCAGGAGCCCACCCTCTTCCCGGACCTGTCGGTTACGGAGAACATCTTCATGGGTCGGCAGCCGACCAACACGATCGGGCGCATCGATCGCAAAGCGATGCGTGACGAGGCACAGCAGATCTTCGCCCGCTTGGGCGTTTCGCTCGATCCGGAGCGACTCACAGAGGGGCTCTCGATCGCTGACCAGCAGATCATCGAGATCGCCAAGGCCATCTCGCTCGAGGCGAGCGTTCTCATCATGGATGAGCCGACAGCGGCTCTCAGCGGCGTCGAGGTCGAGCGCCTGTTTGCGGTCGCGCGAAGCCTGCGCGACGAGGGTCGTGCGCTGCTCTTCATCTCGCACCGGTTCGACGAGGTCTTCTCTCTCTGCGACACCGTCACTGTCATGCGCGACGGCTCGTACATCGACACGATGCCCATCGCCGGAACGACCGTGGACGAACTCGTGCGTCAGATGGTCGGCCGTGACGTGACCGAACTCTTTCCGAAGCTTCCCTCGACCGTCGGAGACGTGGTGCTCGAGGTCGAGGGTCTCACTCGTGCCGGCGTCTTCCGCGACATCGGATTCACGCTCCGCTCCGGCGAGATCGTCGGCCTTGCCGGTCTCGTCGGCGCCGGGCGAAGCGAGGTGGCGCGGGCCATCTTCGGAGTGGACGCCTATGACAGCGGTCGAGTGCGGCTGCATGGTGCGGTGCTCCCGAGAGGCAATCCCCGCATTGCGACCGCCCGCGGACTGGCGCTCGTTCCGGAGGACCGCCGCAAGCAGGGCCTCGTGCTTGATGAGAGCGTCACCCGTAATGTGACCCTTGCAATCCGTTCCAAGCTCGCGCGCTGGGGACTTCTGTGGGGTGGTCTCGAGAACCGCGCCGCCCAACTGTGGGCGAGCAGGCTCGAGGTCAAGACCGCGGCGCTCGACGCCGAAACCGGAACCCTCAGTGGCGGAAACCAGCAGAAGGTGGTGCTCGGTAAATGGCTGGCCACGGAGCCCACCGTGCTGATCGTCGACGAACCCACGCGCGGTATCGACGTCGGCACCAAGGCTGAGGTGCACCGCCTCCTCAGCGAACTCGCCCAGCAGGGGCTTGCCATCCTGATGATTTCGTCGGAGCTGCCTGAGGTGCTCGGCATGGCCGATCGCGTGCTCGTGATGCGGGAGGGTCGGCTCACCGGTGAATTCACCCGTCAGCAGGCCACTCCGGAAGCTGTCATGTTCGCGGCGACGGCAGAGGCGGAGACTCTACGATGACCGCTCTACAGACCCGACCAGGAAGCAGTGCCGCCTCCCGGCTGGTGCGTCACGTCGGCACTGCACGCGAAACCGGGATCCTCCTCGCCCTGGTTCTGGTCGTCGTTGTTGCGGCCGTCCGCAATCCGTCTTTCCTCCTGTCCAGCGACGGTTTCCGCGACCTGCTTCTGACCCCGTCGCTTTTGCTGCTGCTTGCCATCGGCCAGGCGATTGTCATCATCACCCGAAACGTCGACCTCTCCGTCGGCTCCGTACTGGGGCTGACCGCGTATCTGACTGGCCGGCTTTTCATCGACGTGCCCGGTATCCCTATCGTCGTCGTCTTCGCCGGCGGGATCGCTGCGGGCGCCATCCTGGGACTTATCAACGGCGCACTGGTTGCGTTCGCACGTGTCCCTGCTCTCGTCATCACGCTGGGAACGCTCTACATCTACCGCGGCATGAACGTCGCGTGGGCAGGTAGCGACCGAATCAATGCCTCGGATCTGCCTGCCGGCTTCCGGGGTCTCGGCACTGGGCAGCTGGTCGGTATCCCGATTCTCACGCTCATCGCTGCAGTTGTCCTCGTGGCCGCCGCCTGGTACCTCCGGAATCTGCGGAGTGGACGCGAGCTGTATGCCATCGGCTCCGACCCCGCAGCCGCGCACCTCTACGGGCTGAACGTCACTCGGAGGGTCATCGCCGCGTTTGTCGTCAGCGGAGCCCTCGCGGGCCTCGGCGGTGTGCTGTTCGCTGCCCGCTACGGTACGGTCAGCTCCGGCGCTGGGCTGGGCTGGGAACTTCAGGCGATCGCGGCCGCAGTGATCGGCGGCGTCGCCATCTCCGGTGGAGTGGGCACTGTCTGGGGTGCTGCTATCGGCGCCTATCTGCTGCTCACCATCAACCGCGCGCTGCCGATCCTCGGTATCGACGACTTCTGGCAGCGAGCCGTGGTCGGCGTGCTCATCCTCGGTTCGATCGTGCTCGACCGGGTGCTCGCAGTTCGACAATCGCGAAGACTCATCGCTCAACGGGAGGTGGACCGATGACGGCCACAATCACGGCTCCGCCGCGCACCTATCAGTCGCATTCGCGCCCGGCATGGCGCCGGATGCTGCTCACCAGGGAAGTGGCGATCATCGTCGTACTGCTCCTCGTGATCGCAGTCGCCCTCGCTACGGTGCGGAATTTCGACAGCCCCCTCACCGTCACGTATCTGCTGCGCGATGTCGCTCCGATCCTCCTTATTGCACTGCCGATGACGCTCATCATCATCACCGAGGAGATTGACCTCTCGGTGGCAAGCATCGTCGGCCTGAGCAGCGTCACGACGGGCGTGCTCTCCCAGGCCGGGTGGCCGTTCTTTGCGGCAGCAATGGCCGCAATCGTCGTCGGTCTTCTCGCAGGGGTCCTCAACGGGTTCCTCGTCAGCGTCGTCGGCCTACCGTCCCTCGCTGTGACGATCGGAACTCTTGCGCTGTTCCGGGGTATTGCCGTCGGCCTGCTCGGCACCACCGCGATCACGGACTTCCCCGAGTTCTGGACCGACCTCGCCAAAGCCAATATCCCCGGCACCCCTGTCCCGGTCATCATGATCCCGTTCCTCCTTCTCGCCGTCGTGTTCGCCGTTCTCCTGCACTTCACGCCATTTGGGCGCTCGCTCTACGCGATCGGTCTGAATAAAGACGCCGCCCAGTTCTCCGGCATTGCGGTTGGACGCACGAAATTTCTCCTGTTCGTTCTCAGCGGCGGAGTGTCCGGCTTCGCCGGCGTCTACTTCACCCTGCTGTACAGCAACGCCCGCGGCGACAACGCCCTCGGAATGGAACTTCTCGTCATCGCGGCCGTCCTTCTCGGCGGAGTATCGATCTTCGGAGGGCGCGGAGCATTGCACGGCGTCATCGCCGGCGTCCTCCTCATCGGAACGCTGAACAGCGCCCTCCGCCTCGCTGGCGTGACCAGCGACATCATCAACGTCATCACTGGGATCCTGCTCGTCCTCTCCGTGGTCTCCGCCAGCTTCCTGGCATGGATTCAGAGCCGACGAACCGCAGCCCTGGGGCGAAGAAGCGGCAGAAAGGCGCAGTCGCCCGACTAGCCGCCCGGTCCGCAACCAAGAACACATGCACTGCACCAAGAAAGGGAAACAATGATGTTTGGAATCACGAGAAGCGGTCGCCTTGCGGCCACCGCGACGGCTCTCGCCCTGGGCGTCGCCCTGGCCGCCACCGGCTGTTCAAGCCCCGGTAGCGGCACCGGCGGCAACGCGGAGGGCGGTGGCGGTGACGCCAACCTGGCGATCACATTCCTGCCCAAGAACCTCGGCAACCCGTATTTCGACACGTCCAACAGCGGCGGCGAGAAAGCCATTGAGGAGTTCGGTGGCACGTTTGAAGAAGTCGGCCCCACAGAGGCCAGCCCGACCGCCCAAGTCAGCTATATCCAGACGGCGGCCCAGCAGGGCGTCGGCGCCCTCGTCCTGTCGGCGAACGATCCGGAAGCACTCTGCGACTCGCTCGAAGAAGCGCGCTCGGCCGACGTCAAGGTCGTCACGTTCGATTCCGACACTAACCCCGAGTGCCGCGACTTGTTCATCAACCAGGCAACCGCCGAGGGCATCGCCCTGGCGCAGGTGGATCTGATCGCTGAGCAGATCGGCGACGCGGGACAGGTGGCAATTCTCTCCGCCTCCGCCAACGCGACGAACCAGAACGCATGGATCGAGATGATGGAAGAGGAGTTTGCCGCGAACCACCCGGACATTGAGCTCGTCGAGGTCGTCTACGGCGATGACGACGATCAGACGTCGTTCGACAAGACCGCCGCTCTGCTGCAGACCTACCCGGAGCTCAAGGGCATCATCTCGCCCACGACAGTTGGCATCGCCGCCGCGGCGCGTTACCTGTCGACGTCGGAGTACAAGGGAAAGGTCGCGCTGACCGGTCTGGGCACCCCAAACCAGATGCGGGAGTACATCGAAGACGGCACCGTCACCGCGTTTGCCCTGTGGAACCCGGCAGACCTCGGCTACCTCGCGGCGTATGCCGCCAAAGCGCTCATCGAGGGTGAGATCACCGGCGAAGCCGGCGACTCGTTCGAGGCAGGCGAGCTCGGCGACTTCGAGGTCGGCGAGGACGGCGTCGTGCTTCTCGGCGACCCGTTCGTCTTCAACAAGGAGAACATCGCAGAGTTCGACTTCTAATCCGAGCGTCTTGACGACGCGCCCGACCCGCTTCAGCGGGTTGGGCGCGCTGCCGCGCCACGGGCGAAACTGCTACGACCCTTGTCGATGGAGCGAGTTCCGGAAGACGGGGCCGTCGATTCCCTCACGACCAGCTGCGGCTGGAAAACGACGTGTTCGTGCTCGAAGCCGCCCTGCGCCGCTGCCTCGCGGACGAGGAGGTCGACGGCGGTGTGGCCGATGAGCGCGCTCGGCTGGCGAATCGATGACAGCGGCACAACCGCCGCCGACGCAAAGTCAATGTCGTCATAACCGATCAGGGCGATCTCGTCGGGCACGGGAACGCCGCCGAGCATGTTGAGCGCTTGCAGCACGCCCATGGCGAGCAGGTCGTTCGCGGCGAAGACAGCATCGGGACGGGTCTCGAGGCTACGACCGCGAATGTTCTCGCCGGCTTGCTGGCCTTGCAGCACGGTGAGCGCTTCGGTGGGCAAGACTTCGAGTTTCGCTCCTTCGACCTCCGCAACGGCTTGGTGCGCGCCAGCGAGACGGTCGGAGACTTGCCGGAGGTCGTCCGGGCCGCCGACGAACACGATCCGGCGCCGCCCCGTGTCGAGCAGGTGACGCACCGCAAGATAGCCGCCGGCGACATCGTCGACAGCCACGGACGAAAACCGGTCATCGTCTGTTTGGCGGTCGACGAGCACCGTCGGGATACCGCGTCGCAGCAGACGCTCGAGTCGTGATTGGTCATTCCCCACCGGCGAGATAAGCACTCCGTACACGCGTTGCTCCTCGAACAGGTCGAGGTAGGACTTCTCGCGGTCCGCGTTCTCTTCGCTGTTCCCGAGCAGGACGGTGAGGCGCTCCTCCGCGGCTCGCGCCTCTGCGCCGCGGGCTACGTCGGTGAAGAACGGGTTGGAGATGTCCAGAACGACCATTCCGATGCTGTTGCTGCGACCGGCTCGAAGTTGCCTCGCGGCATCGTTGCGGACGAAGCCGATCGCGTCGATTGCCTCGAGCACTCGCTCGACGGTAGCGGGGGAGACCTTCTCGGGTCGGTTGAGAACGTTCGAGACCGTGCCGACAGAAACACCGGCGCGCTCCGCGACATCCTTAACGCTCATTGACGCCACTCAAGCCTCCAGCCCTCGAGCCACAGCCTAAGACAACATTCCTTCGACCGCTGATCGAGCGGCGCGAGCCTTGACCCGGAGAGGAACCTTTGCGTATATTCAGAGAATGGCTTTGAAACGATTCATCCCGCTCACGCCGGTGCGGCTCCGGGTGGCTCGGCCTTCGCGTGGAAAGAGGGCATGAGGTGGAACGCGTTTGCTTTCGACTCCAGGTGAAGCCAGACAGGATCGCCGAGTACGCCGATCGCCATCGGGCGATCTGGCCAGAGATGGCAGAGGCGCTCCGGGCGACGGGCTGGAACAACTATTCGCTGTTCCTGGGTGTTGACGGCCTGCTCATCGGCTACGTCGAGACCGACTCGCTCGAAGCATCCCGCGCCGGAATGGCCAAGACTGATATCAACGCCCGCTGGCAGGCCGAGATGGCCGAATTCTTCGAAGACCTTGCTGGTGCACCAGACGAGGGGTTCACCCGCATTCCGGAGATCTTCCACCTCGAGGACCAGCTTCCGCACCCGGCATCCGAACGAGCATCCGATTTCCCCTCCCACATCACAGAGAAGTGACGCCATGACGACATTTGACTCCATCGCCGACCAGCTCGCCGAGCAGGCCATTGAGCTCCCCTCCTGGGCGTTCGGCAACTCGGGCACCCGTTTCAAGGTCTTTGGCACCCCGGGGACGCCCCGCACCATCCAGGAGAAGCTGAGCGACGCTGCACAGGTTCACAAGCTGACCGGCCTCGCCCCCAGAGTCGCGCTGCACATCCCGTGGGACACGGTTAACGACTATGCCGCACTCCGCAGCTATGCCGCCGACCTCGGCGTCGAACTCGGCACGGTCAACTCGAACACGTTCCAGGACGACATCTACAAGTTCGGCAGCCTCACGCATACCGATGCGGCCGTGCGGCAGCAGGCGATCGACCACCATGTCGACTGCATCGATGTGATGGATGCCACGGGATCACACGACCTCAAAATCTGGCTCGCAGACGGCACCAACTATCCAGGACAGGGCGACATCCGAGGCCGCCAGGAACGCCTCGCCGACTCGCTTCAGCAAATCTACGCGAGGCTCGGCGAGGACCAGCGCATGGTGCTCGAGTACAAGTTTTTCGAGCCCGCGTTCTATCACACCGACGTTCCCGACTGGGGTACGTCATACGCTCACGTCTCGGCGCTCGGTGAGAAGGCCATGGTCTGCCTCGACACCGGGCACCACGCCCCCGGCACGAACATCGAGTTCATCGTCGCCCAGCTCCTGCGCCTCGGCAAGCTCGGCTCATTCGACTTCAACTCCCGCTTCTATGCCGACGACGACCTCATCGTCGGGGCAGCCGACCCGTTCCAGCTGTTCCGCATCCTGTTCGAGGTCGTGCGCGGCGGCGGCTACGGACCGGGAAGCCCGGTTGCGTTCATGCTCGACCAGTGCCACAACGTCGAAGACAAGATTCCTGGGCAGATCCGCAGCGTGCTCAACGTGCAGGAGATGACAGCACGGGCACTCCTCGTCGACCGCAGCGCGCTCACCGCTGCACAGGATGCGGGCGATGTTCTCGGGGCGAACGCCATCCTGATGGACGCCTTCTACACGGATGTCCGATCCGACCTCGCTGTGTGGCGCGAGTCCCACGGTCTTCCGGCCGACCCGATGGCCGCGTACGCGGCATCCGGCTACCAGCAGAAGATCGCCGAGGAGCGCGTCGGCGGGCAGCAGGCCGGGTGGGGCGCTTAGGCCGTGAGTGGGAACCGAAGAACTGAAGAGAAAGTACGTCGAGGAGACAGCGCATGACCATCAATGACACACCCGCGGCACTGATCGCGCGGAGCAACCGGCTGGGCGCGGACCCGAAGAACACGAACTACGCCGGCGGGAACACCTCAGCCAAGGGAACCGGGACCGATCCGGCGACCGGCGAGGACATCGAACTGCTCTGGGTGAAGGGATCCGGCGGAGACCTCGGCACCCTCACCGAGGATGGGCTGGCTGTCCTGCGCCTCGACCGTATGCGGGCCCTGACGAAGGTCTACCCCGGCGTCGACCGCGAAGATGAGATGGTCGCTGCGTTCGACTACACGCTCCACGGCAAGGGCGGCGCTGCGCCGTCGATCGATACGGCCATGCACGGTCTCGTTGATGCCGCCCACGTCGACCACCTGCACCCGGACTCGGGGATCGCTCTTGCGACGGCCGCAGACGGCGAAGAACTCACGAACACCATCTTCGGCGACAAGGTCGTCTGGGTTCCGTGGCGCCGCCCCGGCTTCCAGCTCGGCCTCGACATCGCAGACATAAAGAACGCGAACCCGGATGCCATCGGCTGCATTCTCGGCGGGCACGGCATTACCGCGTGGGGCGACACCAGTGAAGAGTCCGAGAGGAACTCGCTCTGGATCATCGACACCGCCGCCGAGTACATCGCCGCGAACGCGCGCCCGGAGCCGTTCGGCCCCGCACTCGACGGCTACGCCGCGCTTCCCGAGGCTGAGCGCCGTGCCAAGGCTGCGGCCCTCGCGCCGACCCTCCGCGGGCTCGCCTCGACCGACAAGCCGCAGGTCGGACACTTCACCGACGACGCCGTCGTCCTCGACTTTCTGGCCAGCACCGAGCACCCCCGCCTCGCCGCACTGGGCACGAGCTGCCCTGACCACTTCCTCCGCACCAAGGTGAAGCCGCTTCTCGTCGACCTGCCGGCATCCGCTTCGGTGGAAGAGACGATCGATCGCCTGCAGACGCTGCACGAAGAATACCGGGCTGACTACCAGGCCTACTACGACCGCAACGCCACGGCCGAGTCGCCCGCGATTCGCGGCGCGGACCCGCTCATCGTGCTCGTTCCGGGTGTCGGACTGTTCAGCTATGGCGCGAACAAGCAGACCGCCCGCGTCGCCAGCGAGTTCTATCTCAACGCCATTCACGTCATGCGTGGCGCCGAGGGACTCTCCACTTACGAGCCCATCAATGAGGCGGAGAAGTTCCGCATCGAGTACTGGGCGCTCGAAGAGGCCAAGCTTCAGCGCATGCCCAAGCCGAAGCCGCTCGCCACCCGCGTCGCTCTCGTGACCGGCGCGGCATCCGGAATCGGAAAGGCGATCGCCACCCGCCTCGCCGCCGAAGGCGCCTGCGTTGTCATCGCCGACCTGTCGCTCGAGAAGGCGCAGGATGCCGCAGCGGAGATCGGCAACACGGATGTCGCCATCGGCGTCGCCGCGGACGTCTCCAACGAGAAAGCGGTGCAATCGGCGATCGACGCCGCCGTGCTCGCCTTCGGCGGGCTCGACCTCGTGGTGAACAACGCCGGACTGTCGCTGTCAAAGTCGCTGCTCGACACCACCGAAGCGGACTGGGACCTGCAGCACAACGTCATGGCCAAGGGCTCGTTCCTCGTCTCCAAGGCCGCCGCCCGAGTGCTCATCGACCAGAAGCTCGGCGGGGACATCATCTACATCTCGTCGAAGAACTCCGTGTTCGCCGGCCCGAACAACATCGCCTACTCGGCGACGAAGGCGGACCAGGCGCACCAGGTCCGGTTGCTCGCCGCTGAACTCGGCGAGTACGGCGTCAAGGTCAACGGCATCAACCCCGACGGGGTCGTCCGAGGTTCCGGGATCTTCGCCTCCGGCTGGGGCGCGAACCGCGCCAAGACCTACGGCATCGAAGAAGAGGACCTCGGGAAGTTCTACGCCCAGCGCACCATCCTCAAGCGTGAGGTCGTGCCCGAGAATGTCGCGAACGCCGTGTTCGTGCTCTGCGCCGGTGACCTGTCCCACACCACGGGCTTGCACATTCCGGTGGATGCCGGCGTTGCTGCGGCGTTCCTGCGATGACTTTGCCCGTTGTGTTCGTGCGGGGATTCGCGCGATGAACGCGCGCATCCGGGTGACCGGCTCCGTCGCGGCGGTCGACCTCGGCGCTACGAGTGGTCGTGTGATGCTCGGCCGGGTCCGGCCGAACGAGCTGCGGCTCGAGCCAGTCCACCGATTCCCGAACGGTCCGGTGACCGGCGCCGACGGGTTGCACTGGGATGCGACGGGCCTGTTCCGGTCGGTGCTCACCGGGCTTACCGAGGCGGCACGACGCCAGTCTGAGATCCAGAGCATCGGCATCGACTCCTGGGCCGTTGACTACGGCCTCCTGTCAGACGGCCGACTGCTCTCCGAACCGTTCCACTACCGCGACGGACGCACCGAGCGCGGAGTCACCGCGGTCCACGCCGTGACGCCGTTCGCCGATCTCTACGCGCAGAACGGGCTCCAGTACCTCCCCTTCAACACGCTCTACCAGCTCGCCGCAGACGGTAGCCGCCTGTCGGATGCCGACTCCGCGTTGCTGATTCCCGACCTGTTCGCGCACTGGCTCAGTGGCGCGCGCGTCGCCGAGGTCACCAACGCGTCGACGACCGGCCTGTTATCGATTGACGGTCACTGGAATGACGAACTCATCGCCCGGCTCGGTTTCCCGCGCGGAATTTTCCCACCGCTCGTCCAGCCGGGGGAGCTCCTCGGCACACTGCTGCCTGCCATCGCCGCTGAGACGGGTCTTTCCGCCCAAACGCCGGTCACGGCAGTCGGCTCGCACGACACGGCATCTGCCGTCGTGGCCGTGCCGATCACCACCGGCAACGCAGCGTGGATCTCCTGCGGCACCTGGGGACTTGTGGGTATCGAGCTGGACGGTCCGGTTCTCACGGAGGCGAGCCGCGAGGCGAACTTCACCAACGAAGGCGGAGTCGACGGACGCGTCCGCTTCCTTCACAACGTGATGGGGCTCTGGCTGCTGAGCGAGTCGGTGCGCACCTGGGAAAGGGAATCAGGTGAGGAAATCCATCTGCCCACGCTTCTCGGGCAAGCGGCCGCGGTTCGTGGCGCGATTCCGGTGTTCGACGCCAACGACCCGCGCTTTCTTAGCCCGGGTGACATGCCGTCACGCATCGCGGAAGCCCTGCGAGAACAGGGCCAGCCGGCACCGCGGTCCATCACTGAATTCGCCCGCTGCATCCTGGAAAGCCTCGCGGATGCTTTCGCGCAGGCTGTCCATACGGCCTCCCGCCTCGCGAACACCCCGGTCGGCGTCGTACACATCGTCGGCGGCGGGTCGCTCAACGCACTGCTCTGCCAGCTCACCGCCGACCGCGCTGGACTTCCGGTGCTTGCCGGACCGGTGGAGGCGACGGCGATCGGGAATGTGCTCATTCAAGCGCGGGCGGTCGGGCTCCTGGCGGGTGACCTCGAATCGCTGCGGGCACTGGTCGCCCGCTCATTCGAACCGGTTCGCTACGAGCCCCGCACGGGCTGAACTGCTTCGTGCCCGTACCACTCCTGAACTTCACAAACCTCGACAACAGAAAGTAGCCCCGCATGGTTGAGAGACGAATCCCGAAGGTGCGTGACCTGGCGCCGCTGATGCAGTTCAAGAAACCCGAGCTCAACGCACGTACGCGCCGGCTCGCCGCAGCGACGAGCATCGCCG